>JAPWJW010000001.1:2100000-2209595 GCA_028283825.1 Azospirillaceae bacterium
ACCTACTACCCGCAGCTCTGCCTGGTACAGGTGGCCGGCCCGGATGAGGCCGCGGCCATCGACCCGCTGGCCGACGGCATCGACCTGGCGCCGCTGTTCGCCCTGCTGGCCAACCCGGCGGTGCTGAAGGTCTTCCACGCGGCACGGCAGGACCTGGAGATTTTCTTCAACCTCACCGGCACCGTGCCCGCCCCGCTGTTCGACACCCAGGTGGCGGCCATGGTCTGCGGCTTCGGCGACAGCGTGGGGTATGAAACGCTGATCACCAAGCTGACCAACGCGCGCATCGACAAGTCCAGCCGCTTCACCGACTGGTCCAACCGGCCGCTGACCGAGCGGCAGCTGACCTACGCCCTGTCCGACGTCACCCATCTGCGTCCGGCGTATGAGAAGATCCGCCGCCGCCTGGACAAGACGGGGCGCGAGGAATGGCTGGCCGATGAGATGGGCATCCTGACCAGCCCGGACACCTACCGCCAGGATCCGGAAGAATCGTGGCGCCGCCTGAAGCCCCGCACCGACAAGCCGCGCTTCATCGCCGTGCTGAAGGAACTGTGCGCCTGGCGCGAGCGCGAGGCCCAGCGCAAGGACATCCCGCGCAACCGCGTGGTGCGGGATGAGACCCTGATGGAAATCGCCGCCCACACCCCCAGCACGGTGGATGATTTGGGCCGCACGCGCGGCCTGGGCCCCAGCATGGCGGCAGGTCGTTACGGCACCGAAATCTTGGCGGCCATCGAAAAGGCGCGCGGCATCCCCGACAGCGACCTGCCCCGGGCGGAACCGCGGGCCGAACTGCCGGCCGGCATCGCCCCCACGGTGGAACTGCTGCGCGTGCTGCTGAAGCTGGTGTGCGATGACGAGGACGTGGCCAGCCGCCTGGTGGCCAACGCCGCCGATCTGGAGGCCATCGCCGCCGATGACGAGGCCAAGGTGCAGGCCATGCGCGGCTGGCGTTACGACCTGTTCGGCAGCCAGGCCCTGGCGCTGAAGCACGGCAAGCTGGCGCTGGCCATGGCCAACCGCAAGGTGAAGCTGGTCAAGCTGGACTGATCCGGCCGCCGCCCATCTCACCGCCAAAACGAAAAACGCCGCCCCCAGAACCGGAGGGCGGCGTTTTTTATATGGTTGCCCTCAGTCGCCGGGCGCGGGCATCCACCCGCTTGGCTTTCTCGCCTTCCAGTCCGCTCCGTTCCCCGAAAGGCTCCGGCGGCCCCAGCCGGGGCCTATGGCGGCACGAGGAAAAACCTCATGCCGCCGGTGCGAGGGATCAGCCGAAGGCGGAGCCCTGTAGCTGCGCCATGAAGGTCAGGGCGGAACCACTGAGCAGTGAGCTGGGGTCGATGGTGGTGCCATCGAGCGTGATGCCGTTGGTCGAACTGCTGCCAGACGTGCCGTCACTGCTGCTGGAGGCGACGGCGGTGCTGGTGCTGGAGGAACTGTCCGACGACGTGCCGTCACTGCCGGAGGCCCCGCCCGGCGGCGGCGGGGGCGGCGGGCCCATGGTACTGGCTGTCGATGTGCTGCTGGTGGACGTGCCGCTGGTGCTGGACGCGGTCGACGTGCTGGACGACGAGTCGCTGGTGCCGGTCGTGCTGGAATCACTATCCGAGCTGGAATCGCTGGAGCTTGAGGACAGACCGCTCATCAGCTGTTCCAACATCGCCAGCAAGGAGTCGGTGCTGCCGGACGTCGATGTGGTGCCGGTGGTGGACGACGTGTCGTCGGTGGATGAGGAACTGCTGGTGTCGGATGCGCTGGACGTGCTGTCCGTACCGGAACTGCTGGAGGACGAGCCGGACATCAGCTGCTGCAGCATCTCCATCAACGGGTCGGTGCCGTCGGACGTGCTGGACGTACCGCTGCTGCCGCTGGTGGTGGAGGATGTGGAATCGCTGGCGGCGGTGGCATCGGTGCCGTCGATGCCCTGCAGCATGGCGGCGAAGCTGCCGGTCTGGAAACTGCCGAAGGGATTGCTGACGCCATTGGCGGTGGTGCCGTTGTCGTTCAGCAGGCCGGCCAAGCCACCGCTGGAGGAAGAGGACGAGGTATCGTCCGTCGAACTCGTGTCGTCGGTGCTGGACGTGCCGAAGGTCGACGAGGTGGACGTACTCGACGACATTTGCGACAGCCAGGCGCTGTAAAGCGACTGGGTCGAATTGGTTGAGGAGACTGAGCTCATCGGGGGCTCTCCAGGAAGGGATCCCTCAAGGACGGCTCCCCCAACCGGTTGCCCCCCCAAGGATGCGCGAACACGCGCCAGCCGCCCTCAAAGCAACTGCCGTACCAGGTATCACAGCCTTGATTCCATTAGATTCAGAGAGGTGCGCCAGCAGTGATCATGTATTTATGGGCGACAGCAGGCAAAATCATCCCGGCAATTTCTGCCGACCCGGCAGGAATTTCATGCCCATCTTGGATGATTTTAACTTTTGCATTGTTGTAAATATCTGATTTTACTGCATTCCTGTTTGGCACGATAATTTCCCGAACTGGTACACGCGGCATTTGATCGTGACCGCTCAACTGCCGCCCCTCAGTCGCCGGGCGCCGACATCCGTCGGCTTGGCTCATCCTCACTTTCCAGTCCGCTACGCTCCCCGGAAAGCTCCGGCAGCCCCGGTCGGGGCCTACAGCGGCACGCGTGCCGCTGGTATCATTCCCGCCCGGGCGGCATGCGGCGGGGCATGGTTTCATACCGCCGCCACAGGACCGAATTGAGGGGACGCGGGCGCCACCCGTTTTGGGGGCCGCGTCCGTAGGCCGATCAGGCCGCCGCGAGGGAACCCTGCAACTGCGCCATGAACATCAGGGCGGAACCGCTGAGCATCGTGCTGTTGTCGATGGTGACGCCGCCGAACGTCGTGGTGCCGTTCGCCGATGCGGTCGCGGTGGTGCTGGTGGAGGTGCTGGACGACGACGTGCCGTCGGTCGCGCCCAGGATGCTGGCGGCCGAGGTCGGGTCGGTGTCATCGGTGCTGGTGTCGCTCAGCAGCGTGGAGGTCGAGGACGAGGCCCCACCGACCCCACCACCACCGCTGCCGCCATGATGATGCCCGCCGTGATGGCCGCCGCCCGCCGACTTCAGCGCGGTCTGCGCCTCGGACTGGCTGATGCTGCCGTTGCCGTCACTGTCCATCGCCGCGAACACCTTGTCCGCCAGTTCGGTGGCACCGGTACCGGTGCCGAAGGCGCTTTCGAACGCCGACTTGCTGATACCGTCGGTGGACGCGTCGGTGCCGTCGGTGGTGGTGGCGTCCGTGGTCGTGGTGCTGGAGGCGGCCGACGTGGTCGCCGTGGAGGTGGAGGTGCCGTTGGCGAGCTGCGTCAGCAGGCTCATCAGCGGGTCCTCCTGGGAACCATCCTGACCGGAAGGCGGCGGCCCCGGCGGCGGGCCGGGCGGGGGACCGCCGGCGCCGGACGCGTCAGCCGTGGACCCGTCCGTGCCGGACGCCTCGGTGGTGGACGGGTCGTTGCTGTTGCCGATGTCCTGCAGCATGGCCAGCAGGTCGCCCAGCTGGAAGGAAAACGGGTTACTGCCGGTGGTGGAAGTGGACCCGGAGCCCCCGCCCAGCAGCGACGAAAGATCGTCCGTGCCGGTGGTGGAGCCGGTGGTTGACGTGGTGTCATCGCTGCCGGCCGTGGTGGTCGACGTGCGGGACGCCCATTGGGCTTGCCAGGCGCCATAAGACGACTGGGATCCCGAGGCGGATACCGAACTCATGACATGGGTTCTCCCCGGTGAAGGAACCCTGGATGACGCCGCCCGAAGATGCCCCGCCGGCCCCGTCCATGGGATGGCGCGAACACGCGCACACCCACGGCCCGTCGCAACGGCGGGACCATTACTTACTTATTTGTAAAGATTGAGAGATTCGGTGCACGTTCGCAGATATGGAACATATGTGCGAACATATCGGCAGAATCTAGCCGGCAGTTTCTGCCGGTCGGGCGGAATCCGATTCCGCTTTGATTGCACTAATGCAGGAATTGGGCCGGGCAAATGCCTGGTTTTACTTCACTTGGGCCAGACACGCCTTGGGCCCCGGGGATATCAATCCCCGGGGCCCAAGGCATGGAAAACCATCACTCCGCCGGGGTGGCGGGGGCAGCGGCCCCGTCGGCCGGCGTCGGCCGTCGCAGGCTCTTCTCACCCAGGAACAGCAGGATGGGGGCGGCGATGAAGATGGAGGAGGACGTGGCCAGCACCACGCCGAACAGCAGCACCCAGGCGAACTCGCGCAGTTGTTCGCCCGCCAGCAGGGCCAGCGGCACCGTCACCAGGAAGATGGCCAGCGAGGTGCCGATGGTCCGGCTCAGCGTCTCATTGATGCTGCGGTCGATCAGTTCGCGCAGCGGCATCTTGCGATACAGGCGCAGATTCTCACGCACACGGTCATAGACCACGACCTTGTCGTTGATCGAGTAGCCCATGATGGTGAGGATGGCGGCGATGGACGTCAGGTTGAACTGCATGCCGGTGATGGCGAAGAAGCCCACCGTCTTGGTCACGTCCAGCAACATGGTCACCACCGCACCGATGCCGAACTGCCATTCGAAGCGGAAGGTGATGTAGATCAGCATGGCGATGGACGCCAGCCCCAGGGCCAGCATGCCGTCGTGGAACAGTTCGGCGCTGACCGATGCGCCGACGGCTTCCTGGCGGCGGATGACGCTGCCGGGGAAGTCCTTGGTCAACTCATCCTGCACGGCCTTCACCGCACCCTGCTGGGCGGCGTCGCCGCCGGCCTGCTGTTCCAGGCGCATCAGCACGTCGGACGGCGAACCGAACTGCTGCAACTGGACGGGGCCCAGATGCAGGGTTTCCATCTTGGAGCGCAGCTTGGCGAAGTCGGCCGGGCCCTCGGTGCGGATCTCGATCACCACGCCGCCGGCGAAGTCCACGCCGTAGTTCAGGCCCGGCTTGAAGAACAGCACGATGGAGGCGATGGACAGCAGCACGGACATGCCGATGCCCATGTGCCGCCCCTTCATGAAGGAAATGTTGGTGTGGTCCGGCGCCGGGCGCAGGCGGGTGCCGACGTTCAGCGTCTTGGGCCGGAAGCGGCGGAACCAGGTGGCCGTGATGAGGCGCGCCACCACCGTGGCCGTGAACATCGAGGTTATGATGCCCAGGCTGATGGTCACGGCGAAGCCCTTGATGGTGCCGGTGCCCACCGAGAACAGGATGGCCATCTTGATCAGCGTGGTCAGGTTGCTATCGGTGATGGTGGCGTAGGCCTTGGAGAAGCCGGCCTCCAGCGCGCCCAGCGGCGTGGCCCCTTTGCGCAATTCCTCGCGGATACGCTCATTGATCAGGATGTTGGCGTCGACGGCCATGCCCAGGGTCAGCAGCGCGCCGGCGATACCGGGCAGGGTCAGCGTCGCTTGCAGCAGGCCCAGCAAGGCCAGGGTCAGGAACAGGTTGCACAGCAGGGCGATGTTGGCGAACACGCCGAACAGGCCGTAGCTGACGATCATGTAGATGACGACCAGCACGAAGCCCACGCCCACGGCGGTGAGGCCGGCATGGATGCTGTCGGCACCCAGCTCCGGTCCGATGGTCCGTTCTTCCACCACCGTCAGCGGCACCGGCAGGGCACCGGCGCGCAGCAGCACGGCCAGGTCGTTGGCGCTCTGCGCCGTGAAGTTGCCGGTGATCTGGCCACTGCCGCCGGTGATGGGCGTCTCGATCACCGGGGCGCTGATGACCTTGTCGTCCAGCACGATGGCGAAGGGCTTGCCCACGTTGTTGGCCGTGGTCTCGGCGAAACGGCGGGCGCCAATGCTGTCGAAGCGGAAGGTGACGACCCAGCGGCCGGTCTGGTCGGTGCTGGGGCTGGAATCGGTCAGGTTGGCGCCATCGACCTCAATCTTCTTGCGCACCAGGACCTTGCGCTCACCCCGGCCGTCGGCGGCGGTCAGCAGCTGGGTGCCCGGGGGGGCGGCGCCATCGGGGCGCACGGCCTCACCATCCGCCACCAGGCGGAAGGTCATCTTGGCGGTGGTGCCGATCAGCTTCTTGATGCGGCCGGGGTCGTCCACGCCCGGCAACTGCACCAGGATGCGGTCGCTGCCCTGGCGGGCCACGACGGGCTCGTTCACGCCGGTCTCGTCGATACGGCGGCGGACGATTTCCTGGGACTGCGCCATCGCCTTGGAAATGCGGTCCTTGAAACCGGCATCGGTCAGGCTGAGCGTCAGGGTGGCGCCATCGGTGTTCAGGTCGATCTCGGGCACGCCGCTGCCGGTGGCGGCGCTGGCCGTCTGTGCCAGGGCCGCCCGCGCGGCGTCCATCGTGGACTCGTCCGCCAGGGTGACGACCACGGACCGGGCGGCCGGCGTCACGCTGGCGGTGGCGACCTTGGCGGTCCGCAGGGCGGTGCGCACCTCATCCGTCAGGCTTTCCACCCGCTCCTTGGCGACGGCATCGGTATCCACCTGCAACAGCAGGTAGGAACCACCCTTCAGGTCCAGGCCCAGATTGACGTGCCGGTCGGCTATCCAGCCGGGCAGGTATTTCGGGCTGATCAGGCTGGGCAGTGAGAACACCACGCCCAGCAGGCAGACAAGGGCGATCAACGCGGACTTCAGGGGCGAAAAGCGCAGCATAGGTGACGACGTCCTTGGGTCCTGGCGCGGGCCGGGGCCCGGTGCAGGGAACAGGCGGACCGGGCGGGGACACCCACCACGGGCCGGTTAAACCAAGCGCCTTGAATACTCGCAGCCCCGCACGCTTCCAACCAAAAAAGCGACGCGGTGTTGTTCTTATGCCCCCTCAAGCGCCGGGCGCTGGCATCCGCCAGCTTGGCTGATCCTCGCTCCGCCCTTCTGTGCTCGCTCCGGGGCCGGCGGTCGCCGGCCTTGAACCAGTGCTCTCATACCCCTGGCGTCACGCCACCGCCGCCCGCACCGCCGCCGTGCGGGCCAAGGCCGCCTGCTCAGCCGGCGGCAGGCTGGCGGCGCCGCGACGGTGATCCAGGAAATGGCGCAGGACGCGGCGCCATAGCTGGGGGCCTTCCGCCCGGTCTTCCGCGCCCACATCCAGGTTGGAATTGTCGTTCACCTCGATCACCACCACCCGGCCCTCCGCCGTCTGTTTCAGGTCCACCCCGTAGAGGCCATTGCCCATCAGGCGGGCCGCCTTTAGCGCCGCCACCAATACCGCCGGTGGGGCGTCTGCCACGGCCACGGCGCGGGTGGCGCCTTCGTCATGGCTGCCGTCGGCGCCATGGCGCACGATCTGCCAGTGGTGGGCGCACATATGATATTGCGCGACGAACAGCACCTGCCCGCCCAGCACGCCCACCCGCCAGTCGAAGGCCGTGGGCAGGTATTCCTGCGCCAGGATGATTTCCGACCGGTCCAGCAGGCCTGCGGCCACGCGATGGAAGGCGTCGATGTCCATCACCCGCTCCACGCCGCGACAGAAGGCGCCGTCCGGTACCTTCAGCACGGCGGGAAAGGCCAGCGTGGCCGCCGCGCGGGCCAGGCCATCGCGGGTGATCAGGTGGGTGCGCGGTGTCGCGATGCCGTGGCCGGCCAGGGTTTCCGCCAGGTAGACCTTGTTGGTGCAGCGCAGGATGCTGGTGGGATCATCCACCACCGGGATGCCCAGCGCCTCCGCCTTGCGGGCAAAGCGGAAGGTGTGGTGGGGCACGGCCGTGGTCTCGCGGATGAACAGGCCGTCGAAGCTGGCCAGGTGGCGATGGTCGCGGCGGCCGATGACCTCCACCCGCATGCCCATGTCGGCACCGACGCGGGCCAGGTGGGCCAAGGTGGCGGCCTTGCTGGGCGGCAACGGGTCGGCCGGGTCGTGCAGCACCGCCAGGGTGAAGGCGGGCGCGGCCCGGCCCCGGGGATGCTGCCAGCGACGCCGGGCGTAGGCGTCCAGCGCCGACAGGAATAGGGCGTCGTGCGCCGGGGGCACGCCGTCAGGCCCCAGCGGCGCCACACCGGCGATATGCCAGGCGCCTTCCCGAAAAACCAACGTCAGGCGCATCAGGGGGCAGTCCAGCCGCTGGAACAGCCGGGCGGCCAGATTGGCCAGGCCGGCGTCGGGCGTTTGCCCGAAATAGATGTTGGCGACGCGGCGCTCCGCCCCTGCCGCCGGCGGCGGCAGGGTGCCCAGGCCGGCGTCCAGGTCCGCCAGGCCATCGGCCAGGTCGGTGCCGGTCATGTCCGCCAGGGTCCGCAGCGCCGGGGTGACGCGATCGCCCCGCGCCTCCGCCAACAGCGAGGCGTAATAGCCGGCCGACAGATAATCGGCATGGCGGCACAGATTGATGACGCGGCGTGATCGCCCGGGCGATGCCGAGGCCGCGACATAGGCGCCGGCGGTCATCACCCGGCCAGCGGGGTCGGGCCAGCGGAAGTCACGCCTTCGTTCCACCACGATGGTCACATCAACGGGCGGCGACGATCTAACGGGCGATGCGGGGATGGATGAGGGAACGGCGACGGGTCCTGTGGAACAGTCCGGCATGGCGCCCTCCCCTCACCGTTGCACAGGCTTGGGCTGGGGCCGGCGTTCGGCGCCACGCAGCAGCACGGTGGGGTGGCCGGGCTGGAAAGCGGCGAAAGTCACGGCGTCGCGGCGCCGGGTGAAGATGCCGCCGATCAGGCCGGCGCTGTCGTGGGCCGCCCACAGGCCGCCCGGGCCGCGTTCGATGACGATGGTCCGTGCCATGGTTCTTCCCTTTCCTGGTTCCTGTGGCCCCAGGCTTCCGGGGCCAGCGATGCCAGTGTCCGGGCGACGGGCATTAAATCTCCATGGCAATGCCGCCGCTTTAAGATAAAGACCTTTTAATTAGGTCCCCTCCTTCCCCGTCCTTAAGGTGGCGCCCCATGAACACGCCCCCCGCCTTGTCCTTTCCAGCCCCCCGCCCGGCGACGCCCGCCGACCTGGAGGCGCTGCTGGTGCTGGAGAACGCGTGTTTCGAGTTCAACCGCATGGGCCGGCGCAGCTTTCGCCGCCTGCTGGAACGGCCATCGGCCCGCATCCTGGTGATCGACGGCCCTGCGGGCCTGGCTGCCGGCGCCGTGCTGTTGTCCCGCGCGGGCACCCGGGGCTTGCGCCTGTATTCCCTGGCGACCCATCCCGACCATCGCGGCCAAGGGCTGGCCGTCCGCATGGTGGAGGCCGCCCTGGCCCACACCCGCGACAGCGGCCACCAATGGCTGTCGCTGGAAGTGCATCCGGGAAACGCCGCCGCCCGCGCGCTCTACCACCGCCTGGGCTTCCACCAGGTATCGGTGGAGGAGGATTATTACGCCGACGGATCCTACGCCTTCCGGCTGCGGCGCCTGGTTTAGGACCTGTCCCGCGGCACCGGCAGGCCGGGCGGGCGCTTGGGCGCCGCGTGTTCCAACGTTTCCGCCTTGGCGCGGGGACCGGCCAGGAAGTCCAACAGCGCGTCGATGCCGCCCCTTTCCCACAGGTCGCCATGGCCGGCACCGGGGATGATGCCCAGCGTCTTGGGATGCGCCGCCGCCTGGAACACCGCCTGGCCCATGGCCGGCGACACCACCCGGTCGAACCCGCCGTGCAGCACCAGCAGCGGGCAGGTGTGGGGCGCGGCCCTCAGCCGTTTCACCACCGCCAGGGGATTGCTGGCCACGCCGGCCAGGAAGGAAAGATGCCAGTGTGCCGCCAGCAGGTCGGCGCCCGAGGTCGGCGGGGCCGCCAGCACCAGGGCCGCCGGCTTGCGTTCCCAGGCCATCTGCACCGCCAGGGCAGCGGCGGCCGACACGCCCAGGACAACCAGGCGGGAACCGGAAAAACCTTGCGCCGTCAGATGATCCAGCGCCGCCCGCGCATCGCTCAGCAACCCCGCCTCCCCCCACTCCCCGCCCGCGGGCAGGAGGGAGGACGGGCGGCGGCATGTCAGGAACACGCCGTAGCCGGCGGCCGTCACGGCACCGGCGAGGTCGGCCAGGTCGGCGCGGCGCTGGCCGGGACCGGCCAGGACCAGGATGACGGGCTTGGTCAGGCCGGCCGGGTCGGCGGCCCAGGCGGCCAGCAGGGCACCGTCGGCGGCCGGATAGGCCACGGCGCGCAGGCCGCTGCCGTCCGGCGGGGCGCCGGGATCGGGCAGGCGGGGATGGGTGAACAGGGCCGCCCCGCCCAGGCGCGACAGCTTGGTCAGCAGGGCGCCGAACCAGAGGGTCGCCGCGACCAGGGCAACCGCCACGACCATGAACACCATGTTCGTGACGGTGCCGCCGCGCATGGCGTCAGCCCGCCGCGGACAGGCTGGCGGCCGCCGCCAGGGAGCCGGCGTCCAGTTCCGCCACCGTGCCGTGGCCGCCGCCGGCCTGCAACGCGTGGAAGCGGGCATAGGCGCCGTCCAGCGCCAGCAACTCGTCATGCGTGCCGGATTCCACCACCCGGCCGCCGTCGATGACATAGATGCGGTCGGCGTCGATGATGGTGGACAGGCGATGGGCGATGACCAGGGTGGTGCGGCCCTGCTGCAACCGACGCAGGGCATCCTGCACCAGGCGTTCGGACTCGCTGTCCAGGGCCGATGTCGCCTCGTCCAGCAGCAGGACGGGCGCGTTCTTCAGCATGGCGCGGGCGATGGCGATGCGCTGGCGCTGGCCGCCCGACAGCTTCACCCCGTTCTCGCCCACCGGGGTGTCGTAGCCCTGGGGCAGGCCCAGGATGAAGTCATGCGCCGCCGCCGCCTTGGCCGCGGCCTCCACCTCTTCCCGGGTGGCGGACAGGCGGCCATAGGCGATGTTGCCCAGCACGGTGTCGTCGAACAGCCCCGTCTCCTGGCTGACCAGGCCGATGGCGGCGCGTAAGGACGACAGGGTGACGTCGCGGATGTCGGTGCCGCCCAGGGTCACCGCCCCGCCGGTGACGTCGTAGAAGCGGGGGATCAGGTTCAGGATGGTGGTCTTGCCCGACCCGCTGGACCCCACCAGCGCCACCGTCCTACCGGCCGGCACCGTCAGGTCGATGCCGTCCAGCGCCATCGTCCCGTCCTGGTAGGCGAACCGCACGTCCTTGAATTCGATGGCGTGGCTGGCGACGGACAGGTCCGCGGCATCCGAGCGGTCGACGATGGTGGGCGGGGTGTCCAGCAGGGCGAACACCCGCTCCGCCGAGGCCAGGCTGATCTGCAGCTGGGTCTGAAGCTTGGCCAGGCGCTTCAGCGGCTCGAACGCCAGCAGGAAGGCGCCGGTGAAGCTGGTCAGGGTGCCGGCCGTGCTGTGCCCGGCCGCCGCCTCCAGCCCGCCATAGATGATGACGCCGACGAAGATGAAGCCGCTCAGGATCTCATTGATGGGAATGAGCGAGGAGGAGACGCGGAAGGACTTGTTGGTCAGCTTGCGCAGATCGTCGGCGATGGTGGCCACGCGCTGCTGCTCATACGCCTCCATGCCGTAGGCCTTGACGTGGCGGGCCCCCTGGAAGGTCTGGGTCAGCAGGCTGGCGAAGGTGCCCAGCGCCGCCTGCGTGCGGCCGGCCACCCGGCGCAGGCGCCCGGTCATGCGCCCCATCATGAGGGTGGTGAAGGGCACCACGGTCAGCGAGATGGTGGCCAGCAGCCAGTCCTGCTGGAACATCACCCCCACCAGGAAGATCAGGGTCAGGGCGCTCTGGCCGTAATTGGTCAGCACCTCGGCCGTACCCTGGCGCACCTGGTTCACGTCGTTCACCAGGCTGGACACCAGCTGGCCCGACGGCAGGGAGTGCAGGTAGGCGAGATCCGCCTTGATCAGGTGATTGTACAGCTGCTTCTGCAGTGCCGCCACCAGCCGCTGTCCCACGTTATTCATGAGAACGGCCGAAAAATACCCGGAAAATCCCCGCACGACGAACGTGGCGAACACGATAATGGCGAAAGTGCGCAGATAGCCGGGGTTCTTGCCGCTCAGCACCTCATCGATCAGGGGCACCAGCTTCTGCGCCAGCACGGCGGAACTGCCGGCGTTGACGGCGATCAGGACGCTGGCCAGCAGCACCATGCCGATGTAGGGCCGCAGGTAATTGCCGGCCAGGCGCCGCACCAGCGGCATGGTGGCGGTGTGCTGCGGCTTCTGCTTAGGCTTCTTCGACAAGGGACCAACGAACCTCGGGATGCGGCAGGCCGGCGGCCCACAAAAGAAAACGGGCCATGCTTAACACAGCCGGCCCGCCGCCAGCCACAGCGGCCGCCTCATTCCCGCTCCGTGATCCGGATCGACAGGTCGGGCAGGCCGTCGATATGGGCTACGATCACGTCGCCCGGCACCACCGGCCCCACATTCTCCGGCGTGCCGGTGAAGATCAGGTCGCCGGGCAGCAGGGTGAAGGCCTGGGACAGGTTGGCGATCTGCTCCGCCACCTTCCAGGTCATCTGGTCCAGGGTGGACGACTGCTTGGCCGCACCGTTCACCCACAGGGTGATGGCGCCGGCGGCCGGGTGGCCGACCAGGGACACCGGGTGCAGCGGGCCGATGGGGGCGGCACGATCGAAGGCCTTGCCGATCTCCCACGGTTTCTTGATGTCGCCCATGGCGCGCTGCAGGTCGCGGCGGGTCATGTCCAGGCCGACGGCATATCCGACGACATGGTCCAGCGCCTGTTCCACCGGGATGTTGCGGCCGCCGACCGCCAGGGCCGCCACCAGTTCCACCTCATAATGATAGTTCTGGGTCAGGCTGGGATAGGGATGGTCGGCCACCGTGCCGACCGGGACCACCTGCACCGCGTCCGCCGGCTTCTGGAAGAAGAAGGGCGGTTCGCGCGTGGGGTCGGAGCCCATCTCGCGGGCGTGGGCGGCATAGTTGCGCCCGATGCAATAGATGCGATGGACGGGAAAGACCGCGTCCTGCCCCACCACCGGCACGGTCGGCTGCGGGACGGGGAACAGAAGCCGGGGGGCGCTGGTCATGCCTGGAAATCCGCGACAAACGAAAGGGCCGCCACGATAGCAGACATCAGCGCCGCGCCGCCGCCACTTTCACCGCCTATCAGAAGCCGGTACGCTGTTCCCCTTGGTCACCCGCCCTACCTTATGGTGGCCACCCCCCGGAGATACCCCGTCGCCATGCCCGATCGTCACGCAGAACGCCCCCACCCCCGTCCCAAGCTAGGCCTGGCGCTGGGGGGCGGCGTCGCCCGCGGCTGGGCCCACATCGGGGTGCTGCGCGGCCTGGCCCAGCACGGCATCGTGCCCGATGTCGTCGCCGGCTGTTCCATCGGCGCGCTGGTGGGCGGCGTCTATCTGGCCGACCATCTGGACACGCTGGAGAACTGGGCGCGCACCCTGACCAAGATGCGCATCCTGGGCCTGCTGGACCTGCGGCTGCGCACCGGCGGCGGCCTGATCGGCGGTGAGAAGCTGCTGGCCGAACTGAACCAGCACATCGGCGACGCCACCTTCGACGATCTGGGCCGCCCCTTCATCACCGTGGCCACCGATCTGGCCACCGGCAAGGAGGTGTGGCTGCGCCGCGGGTCGGTGGTGGAGGCGATGCGCGCTTCCTACGCCATGCCGGGCATCTTCCCGCCCAGCCATGTGGACGGCCGCTGGCTGGTGGACGGCGCCCTGGTCGACCCGGTACCCGTGGCCGCCTGCCGCGCCATGGGGGCCGCCATGGTGCTGGCCGTCGACCTGAACGCCGACATCATCGGCCGCACCCGGGGCCGCCATGACGGGGAAGCCACGGCCGCCGCCCCGCCCGACGCCGCCCCCGCCACCGAGGATATGGAGGCGCCGCCCGACGGCACCGCCGTAGCCGAGGCGCAGGCCGCCCAGATCGGTGCCCAGGGCCACGGCAAGCACAACTTCGAATTCCTGTCGGCCTTCCTCCAGTCCCGCCGCCGGCCACCGCCGCCCAAGTATGAGGGCCCCAGCATGTTCGGCGTCATGGCAACGTCGCTGGGCATCGCGCTGGACCGCATCACCCGGTCGCGCCTGGCGGGCGAGCCGCCGGACATCCACCTGAAACCCCGCCTGGGCCATATCGGCCTGCTGGAATTCGACCGGGCGGAGGAGGCCATCGCCGAGGGCAAGGCCGTGGTCGACCGCGCCCTGCCGGAATTGCGCGAGGCGTTGACGGTGTTCGGAATCGGGCACCGCAACTGACCCCATATCGGGCCCTGATACCGGGGTCCAATATCCGGTGGGGGAATGCCGGCCTATTCCTATCGGCCGAAAGGCGGCCCGGTTATATCCGCCGCCTGCGTTCCCCCCACCCATCAGGACAATCGCTGAATGACTTTAAGTATTGTTCAGCGTTTCTTGCTTGTCCTGAAACGAACTCCGCCGCATCACTATACGGTCGAATTTGTTCAGGATCTGCCCCCGGCACACCGGCACGGGTTCCGTCGCAATTTGACGCCCGTGGCCGCACGCGCGCGGCCGGGCGACATCCGTACCGGGGAATACCCCCAAAGGAGAGACTATGCCCATCGGCACCGTTAAGTGGTTCAACAGCACCAAGGGTTTCGGCTTCATTCAGCCTGAGGACGGCACGGCCGACGTGTTCGTGCACATCAGCGCCGTCGAACAGGCGGGCCTGCGTTCCCTGAATGAAGGCCAGAAGGTCAGCTTCGACCTGCAGCACGACCCCCGCAAGGGCAAGTCGGCGGCCGGGAACCTGCGCCCGCTCTGATCCACGCATGGTTTGGGGGATCACCCCCGGGAAAGGCGGCCGGCCCTATGTCGGCCGCCTTTTTCATGCCCTGATTCCAAAGCGCAATGCCAAGGGCACAAGTGCCGTTGTAGCCCGCGACTGCGGGCGCCGCAGGTTTCCGGGGAACGACGTGGACTGGAAACCGAGGATAGCCCAAGCCCCCGGAGGGGGCCGCCCGGCGATTGAGGGCAGCTTTGATCGGTCACGACCAAAGGCCACTGGCGAAACCACCCCTTTCGTATATAGGACCATGATGATCCCGATTTCCCGGCCCCTATTGATCCTGGTCAATGCCGGGGTGGGTCGGAGGGGGCATGGTGGGGGCCTGAAAACAGTTACGTGGGGGTTCCATTCCATGCCCGACGCCCTTGCCCATTTCCGCCCCGAGGACGCCATCGCCCTGTGCGTCGTCGACGTCGCCAACGCCCTGGTCCGCCACAGCGAACCCTTGCTGGAGGAAGCGGGGCTGACCGCGCCGCAATGGACCGTGCTGATGAACGTGGCGGGTGACCGCAACTTCAACGACGGTCCCAGCGGCCTGCCCGCCAACGACCCGCATATCGACGCCTTCGCCGGCGCCGACCTGGGCCGGGCGGGTTGCATCTTCTCGTCCGAGATCGCCGCCGCCCGCGGCCTGTCCCGTCCGCACATCAGCGCCACGGTGACGGAGCTGCTGCGCAAGGGCCTGATCCGGCAGGAGGACGATCCCAGCGACCGCCGCCGCAAGCTGCTGTCCGCCACGGCGGAAGGCTTGGCCGTGCTGCGCCGTTTGCAGCCGTTGCGCCAGTCGGTGAACGATCTGCTGCTGGCCGACCTGGACGCCAGCCAGCGGCGCACCCTGCTGGAAGCACTGCGCATCATCCGTGACCGCTCCCGCCGGGCCGACCAGATGCGCCCCTACGGTGACCGGTCGCACGCCCACGCCCTGCGCCACGCCTCTTGAGGTGCCGCCGCCAGGCGGCGGCGCATCCCGAATGCCGAAAGCATCCTCCGGTCATCTGATGCCGGGGGATGCTTTGGTGTGTCCGGACTCAGGATTCAGGCCTGACTTGACAGGGCCGCAACCACCCGCCCGACCAGGCTGGCCTGGGTCTGGCCGCCGGAATTGAAGACCCGCATGGACGGGAACCACGGTCGCGCGCCTGTGCCCAGCGAGGTGACGTCCAGATGGCCCGCCAGGCGCCAGACCGGCACGCCCAGCGCCGCCGCCAGTTCCCCCGTGGCCGTGGGCACGGTGATGACCAGATCCAGGGTCGACAGCAGGGCCGACAGCCCTTCCAGATCGTCACGCTGATCCAGGTCCGGGAAATGATGGGGGGCGGCATCGCCCAGGGCCGCCCGCTCGGCCGCCGTGTCGCCGTATTGCAGCGTCACGACCGTCACGCCCGGCAGGGTCAGCAGCGGCCGCCAATCCGCCAGGGTGGTGTAGCGCCCGTCACGGCTTTCCACCACCAGGCCGCTACGCCAGCACAGGCCTACCTTCAAGGTGGGCGCGCCATCCTCATCCAGGGCCGCCAGCCGGTCGCGCCAATGATCCGCCAGATCCGGCCGGGCCGACAGGAAACCCGCCCCCTCCCTGCCGAAGGTCGCCAGCCGGGAACGCAGCAGGCCAGGCAGGGAGCCCGCCGGCACCTGCGCCACGGCCCGCCCCTCGGCGGGATCGGGAACGGTGGTGACGCCCCGCGCCTCCGCCACGGCCTGGGCGCCCGGGAAAGCCCGACCGAACAGACCCACCAGGCGGGGATCACAGCGGATGATCGCCGATCCCGCGGCCGCCACGGCGTCGGCATAACAGCTGGCGAACATCAGCTCATCGCCCAGTCCCTGTTCCCGCCAGATCAGCAGCGGCCCCTCCGCCACGCGCCCCCCGGTCCAGCGCGGCAAGGCCGGTGCTGGGCGGAAGTGCTGGGGCTCGGCCGCGAAGCGCGCCTCGTAACCCGGCCAGGCCTGGTCCAGGCGGCCACGGTTCAGATTCAGGTTGGCCTGGCCGAACACCAGGCGTGGGTCCCCTGGACAGGCCCGCACGCCATCGTCCCAGGCGTCGGCAGCGCCCGTCAGGTCGTTCCGCATCTGCAAGGCGGCGGCCCGGGTATACAGCGCGTCCGCCTGGGCCGGGTCACGGGCCAGGGCCTGGCCGGCCGCTGCCAGGGCGCCGGCGGGATCCTGCCGCGCCAGGCGGATGGAGGCGAGGTTGACATGGCCGTTGACCAGGTCGGGGTCCAGCGCCAGGGCGCGGCGCACCGCGGCCTCCGCATCGGCCAGCCGGCCCAGGACACGCAGCACCGCCGCCAGGTTGCTATGGCACAGCGCGTCATTCGGCGACAGACGGATCGCCATGCGCAGCACCTGTTCCGCCTGGGCAACGCGGCCCAGACGGCGCAGCGCCACGCCCCACAGGGTGAAAAGCCCCAGGGCCGCCGCCTGCGTCACACCCGTGGTGGTCCCGGCCGCCAACGCCAGCAGCGGTTCCGCCTCCACCGGCCGGTCCAGCGCCAGCAGCACCCGGCCGGACAGGGCCAGCCAGTCAGGGGCCCGGATGCCCGCTTCCAATGCCGGCTGGCACACCGCCCAGGCGGCATCAGGCCGCCCGGCTTCCAGCAACGATGCCGCCGCGGCCAAGGTGGGATCCCCCGCCGCGTCAACCTGGCCGTCCCGCACCCGTGTCATGGCCATGAAGGCGGCCCCTTCCGTTTCGATCGCTTGCCCATCCCCTCACGTCGGGGGCGCGGCCATTCCGTCGCATCGATCCCGCATTCAAGCCCACCGGCATTCCGATGGGCAAAAACTGCCGGGCGCACAGGCGCATCCCCACGTGGGCGCGTGCCGCACAACCCTAGGATTCCCGCCATTTTTTGACGACGCCACGGACGCAATGCAAAGATTGCCGGGCAAAAACTGCCTATAGGAAATAAATATCCAGATAAAAACTGCCTATCTAAATACTCGATACTCTGTTTGAAAACTTAACCAAACACCCGAGAAGCATATAGCCGACGCATCGACTTCGTGGCTCGAAACTTTTTTTTGGATTTTCGAAAAAAAGTGCGCCCGCTTCTATAAGGGCTGCCGTTGAACCGACTGAAAGCCAATCCCAACGCGGGATCCGGGAACCGTTCGCCAAAGGTGGTGACAGGGTTCCGCCGCCGGATGATGGAGGTCAGTCGTGACGTCAGTAAGCAGCACCAGTTCAAGCTCGAGCAGCACCAGCACGTCCTCGTCCTCATCGTCCACCTCTTCGCTGGGCGACTTCACGACCATGCTGACGCTGCTGCTTCAGGAACTGCAGACGCAGGATCCGACCAGCCCCATGGACACCAGCACGTTCACGACGCAGCTGGTCCAGATGTCGAGCCTGGAGGCGCAGGAAGCGTCCACCACCATGCTGGACACCATCAGCAGCACGCTGAACACGTTCACCAGCAGCTACCCGGCTTATAGCTACATGGGGCAGACGGTTTCGACCGACAGCAACTCCGCCCCCTTGCAGGACGGGTCGGCCATCTGGAACTACAACCTGTCGTCGGCCGCCGACAGCGTCAGCTACTCGGTCACCGACAGCAGCGGCAACGTCGTCTACACGGGCTCCGGCACCACGACGGCCGGCAGCAACTACATCACGTGGGACGGCACCCAGACCGACGGCACCACGGCCACGTCCGGCACCTACACCATGACCGTCACCGCCACCACCGACGGCACCGCCACCACCCCCACCGCCTACGGCGTGGGCAAGGTGACAGGCGTCGACACCTCCAGCGGCACCGCGATGCTGGAGCTGGGGTCGTATGAGGTTAGCATGGACGACGTGACGTCAATCCTCTGACAAATAAGCGTTTTTTCGAGGTGGCGGCCTCGATCCCCCAACCGCCGGCCCACCGACATCCGGTCCTTCCAAATCTCAGGGAACCACGGCAATGAGCATTTTCAGCGCCCTGAACACCGCCACCTCGGCCCTCTACGCCCAGTCCAAGGCGTTCTCGTCGATCTCGAGCAACATCGCCAACTCGTCCAGCACGGGCTACAAGGCGTCGGACACGGCCTTCACGGCCTTGCTGACCGACAGCCAGTCGGGCTCCGCCGACTACGGCGGCGTCACCGCCAGCACGGTGCAGACGGTCAGCAACCAGGGCGACATCACCTCCACCACCACCTCCACCAACCTGGCGTTGGATGGCGACGGCATGTTCGTGGTGAACGATGGCAGCAGCACCCAGGCCTACTACACCCGCGACGGCAGCTTCACCGAGGATGACGACGGCAACCTGGTGAACGCCGAGGGCTACTACCTGGAAGGCTGGGCCACGGATGACAGCGGCAACATCACGGCCACGAACCGCAGCAACACCAGCAGCCTGGAAAAGATCAACCTGAACGACATCAGCGGCTCGCCCAAGGCGACGACCGAGGTGACGACCAGCATGAACCTGCCGTCCAACGCGGACGTGGGCGACAGCTTCACGACCGACACCGAGGTCTACGACAGCCTGGGCAACAGCAGCACGGTGACGATGACCTGGACCAAGACGGGCACCAACAGCTGGGAACTGGACGCCGCCAACCCGGTGTCGTCCGCCGACGGTTCCACCGTCACCGGCACCAGCAGCGGCACGCCCGTCACCCTGACCTTCAACACCGACGGCAGCCTGGCCAGCCCCACCACGGACATCACGCTGGGCGTCACCGGCTGGAGTTCCGGCGCCACCGACAGCTCCATCACCCTGGACTATGGCGAGAACGGCGGCAGCGGCGCCCTCACCCAGTTCGCCAGCACCAGCACCTCGCCCGGCATCACCACCACCAGCAGCACCCAGGACGGCTACGCCAAGGGCACGCTGAGCAGCGTGGACATCAATTCCGACGGCAGCGTGGTCGCCAATTTCGACAACGGCCAATCCAGCACGATCTACAAGGTACCGGTGGCGACCTTCGCCAACGAAAACGGCCTGACCGCCGTGTCGGGCCAGACCTACGCCCAGTCCACGGAATCAGGGTCCTACACCTTGAAGGAAGCCGGGACCGACGGCGCCGGCACCATCGAATCCAGCTCGCTGGAAAGCTCGACCACCGACGTTTCCGATGAACTGAGCCGCATGATCTATGCGCAGCAGGCCTATTCGGCCGCGGCCAAGGTCGTGTCCACGGCGCAGGACATGCTGACCACCCTGCTGCAGGCCAAGCAGTAAGGAGCCGGCGCCCATGAAACCGCCCTTCGTCCCCCCGCTGTTGATCCTGACCCAGGCCGAGGAACCCACCCCGGTCTCCGGCCCGGTTTTCGACGCCGGTTCCCTGCCCGTCCCCTTGCCCGGCACCGGTTCGTCCGCCTTCGACACCAAGCGGCTGGACCGTTTGCTGCGCGAGGGCAAGCGGCTGGAAGCGTCGGCGCGGTCCGTGCTGACGCCGGGCGTGCGGGTCAACGGCGAGGTGCGCCGGGCGGCCAATCTGGCGCTGATCGACGACCTGACCCGCTACGTGGAACGGCTGGAGCAGGCGCTGGCCGACCTGCGGCCCCTGATCCAGGTGCAGCAGCAGCGCTCGCAGGCCCTGAACCTCTACTCCCGTGCCCTCAACAACGCCTATCTGCCGGCCCATCGGAGGGGTAAGCGATGAGCTCTTTCTTCTCACGTCTGTTCACGGTTCCGGCCCCCGCCGCCAAGGCGGACGAGGCGGCGCCCACCGCGCTGGCCCTGCCGGCCCCGTCGGCGCCGCCCGCCGGCGCCAACCAGTTCCCGCCCGCCATGGCCGAAGCCTTCGCCGCCTTCCAGGCCGCCGCCCGTTTCGGCGAAGCCAGCCTGGAGCGCCGCCGCGCCATGTACAACGCGCTGAAGCAGCTGCGTGAGGCGGAGGCGGTGATGCGCGTGACGCTGCACCAGGTGCCGGCCGGCGCGCGGGCGGCCACGGGCCGCCACTGGGCGCCGCAGCTGCAGTCGATGATCAGCGAAATGGCCGACCTGCAGACCGGCATGGCCGCCGAGCTGAAGGGCCGCCGGTCGCGCCTGCAAGGCCTGCTGCACGTCACCCGCCAGCGCACCGAGGACGTGCGCGGCTATTACCCCGTCCGTGGCCGGCAGATCCGGGTGGATCGCCAGCAGACACGGCACTGTGTCCAGTTCACGGCGTAAGGACCAGAAACCATGTCGCTCCGGACCGCTGCCTCCATCGCCCAATCCGCCCTGTCGGCCACGCAGACGGCCATCACCGTCACCAGCGCCAACACGGCCAATGCCAACACGGCGGGCTACAGCAAGAAGACCGCGAACGACACGGCCGTCACCGTCAACGGCCAATCGTCCGGCGTCGAGGTCAGCAGCGTCACGCGCGACGTGGACAAGTATCTGTTGCAGCAGGTGGTTTCCGCCACGTCGGCCAATTCGCAGGCCAGCGTGATGAGCAGCTACATGGCCAATGTGGACACGGCCTACGGCACCGTCTCGGGCAGCACCTCCATTTCCGACGTCATCGACACGGTGACCAGCGACCTGTCCACCCTGTCGGCCGACACCGGCGCCGACGCGGACAAGAGCGTGGCCGTGAACGCGCTGTCGGACATGGCCACCACCATAGCCACGGCGTCCAGCACCATCCAGAGCCTGCGCGCCCAGGCCGACAGCGACATCGCCACCGATGTCACCGCCGCCAACACGGCCATCACCAGCATCGCCTCGCTGAACCAGCAGATCGTGGCGGCCAAGGCGGCCGGCCAGTCCACCGCCGACCTGGAAGACCAGCGCGACCAGCAGCTTGAGACCCTGTCCAGCTACATGGGCGTCAGCTATTCGGTGGACAGCACCGGTTCCATGCAGGTGTCCACCAGTTCGGGCCAGGTGCTGGTGGGCACGACCGCCCACACCCTGAGCTACACCACCGCCAGCTCGGTCGACGCCAGCACCACCTATCCCACGGGCTTCAGCGGCATCACGGTGGACGGCACCGACATCACCAGCACCATGCAGACCGGCGCCATCGGTGCCCTGGTGACCCTGCGCGACGACACCCTGGTGGACCAGCAGAGCCGCCTGGACAACCTGGCCTCCACCATCATCACCACGGTCAACACCATCTCCAACCAGGGGAGCAGCTATCCGGCGGCGGCCTCGCTGACGGGCACGACCTCGGTCAGCGCCAGCGACAGCCTGTCGGGCACCGGCACCATGCGCCTGGTGGCGGTGGACAGCGACGGTGACGCCGCCGCCGTGCTGGATGTCGACCTCAGCACCGTGTCCTCGGTCCAGGACCTGATGGACACGATCAATTCCAGCGGCAACTTCACCGCCAGCATCGACGCCAACGGCCACCTGACCATCGCCGCAGCGGACAGCAGCGACGGCATCGCCGTGAACGAGATGGACAGCAGCGTCGGCGACAACGCCGAGGGCGCCTCGATGTATTTCGGGCTGAACGACGTGCTGACCGGCACGGGCGCCAGCGACATCGCCCTGAACAGCAGCCTGGCCGCCGATCCGTCCCTGCTGCCCACCGGCACCGTGTCGGACAGCGCCGACCTGGCGGTGGGCGACACCGCCATCACCTCCGGCGATGTCAGCACCATCGACGCCCTGGAAAGCGCCTTCACCGGCACCCAGTCCTTCGCCTCCGCCGGTGGCCTGGCCAAAGCCAGCACCTCGCTGTCGGGCTATGCCGCCACCATCATCAGCAGTGCCGCCAACACCGCCTCATCGCTGTCCACCAAGGCGGACACCGCCAGTTCCGCCCTGGACACCGCCACCACGGCGCTGAGCTCGCAGTCCGGCGTCAGCCTGGATGAGGAGACGGCCATGGTCTCGACCCTGGAGCAGGCCTACCAGGCCGCCGCCAAGATCATGTCGGCGCTGCAGGAAATGTTCACGGCCACCATCGAGATGGTGAGCTGAGGGAGCCCTGAAGATGAGCGTACGGATCTCCACCTACGGCGCGCACACCGCCCTGGTTCAGTACATGCTGAGCAACGAATCCACGTTGAACGCGGCGGAAGTGCAGGAATCGACCAGTTCCAAGTCCCAGACCTACGCGGGCCTGGCCAGCACCGGCCTGAACGGCAACGTCAAGCTGCTGGTCAACCTGGAAAGCGAGGTCAGCTACAACACCACGCTGGCCGACAACGCCAACGTCGCCATCACCAAGATCGACGCCATCTCGTCCGACATCTCCAGCATCTCCGACGTCGCCACCAGCCTGAAGACCGCCATCAGCGAGGCGATGTCCGCCGACGATACTGAACGCGCGACATATCAGGAAGAGGCGTCGGGCTGGCTGTCGGACGTGGCGTCGACGCTGAACGACACCTACGGCGGCCAATACCTGTTCGGCGGCACCGAAACCGACAAGGCCCCGGTTTCGGTGGACAGCAGCACCTACCCCGCCCTGACATCCGACAGCGGCAGCGACACCAGCTATTACAGCGGCACGGACACCACGGCCTCGGTCCAGGTGTCCGGCACCCAGTCCATCAGCTACGGCGTCACCGCCAGCGACCCATCCATCGAGAAGCTGATGCGGGCCCTGAACATGATGGCCAACACCAGCCCGCTGGACGACGACACCCTGACCACGGCCCTGGATCTGGTGAACGACGCCTCATCCGGGCTCAGCGACATGTCGCAAACATTGTCGATCAGCTCCTCTAGAATACAATCGGCAGTCACCCATCTGAACGATATACAGACCTTCGCCTCGGACCAGAGCAGCGATATAAAAAGCGTGGACCTGGCAGAAGTGTCCACAACAGTGACGACGCTTCAAACGTCGTTAGAGGCGACCATGCAGGCTATTGCCGCGTCGCAGAAAATGAGTCTGGTGACCTACTTGTAGCGGGTCGAAAAATTTCTCGCGAATATGCGAAAAAAATGCGCCCGCTTCCATCTGATCTGCCGTTGAACCGTGTGAGGGGGAGTATGGCCCGGTCGCAAAACGCGGCAACCCCATCATCCTCTCGCCAACCAGATGGAGGTTTAGATGCCTGTAGTCTCGACCAACACAGCGGCGAATTCCGCCCTGCGTTATTTGAACATCAACTCCGCGGATGAATCGTCGTCGGTCTCCAAGATCGCCTCCGGTTCCCGCATCACCAAGGCGTCGGACGACGCCGCCGGCCTGGCCGTCGGCACCTCGATCCAGTCCGACGTCACCATGCTGAACCAGGCGTCGACCAACGCTTCGAACGGTGAATCCATCCTGCAGGCGGCGGACGGCGGCATGGCCCGCATCGCCGACATCCTGCAGCGCATGGAATCGCTGGCCACCGAATCCGACTCAGGTACTGTGACGGATACGGAACGCAGCTACGTCGACGCCGAATTCCAGCAGCTGACGAGCGAAGTGGACAGCATCGCGTCCGGTACCCGTTTCGACAGCCAGAGCTTGCTGGACGGCACGGGCAACTGGGCGTCGGGCGTCACCTTCCTGGTGGGCACGTCCACCTCGGACACGCTGACCATCCAGCTGACCACGGTCAGCAGCAGCGCCCTGGGCCTGTCGGGCACCAGCGTCTCCACGGCCGATGGCGCCGTGTCGGCGATCTCGGTCATCCAGTCGGCGATCAGCACCCTGTCCACGGCCCGCGCCAAGGTCGGTGCCCAGATCTCCCGCTTTGAATACCAGAGCGAGATGATCTCGACCTCGATCGAAAACCAGACGGCCGCGGAATCGGCCATCATGGACGTCGACGTCGCGTCGGAGGAAACCAACCTGGCCAACGAGGACACGTTGGTCCAGGCCGGCATCGACGCCTTGTCCAAGGCCAACCAGCTTCCCTCCCAGCTGCTGAAACTTCTGCAGTGAGGATGCGCGCGGGGGCGCCCTCAACCGGCGCCCCCGTTCTCTTTTTCCTGTTTCCACTTATCCGTCCGCCTAGCGGCTGACGGAACGCGGCGCGCGCAGCGGGGTTTCGATCATGACGTCGGTCTCAACCATTTCCACCAGCGGCTCAAGTACCACGACGAGCACCAGCACGAGTTCCGGTTCCTCATCCTCAGTGACGGGCCTGGACTATTCGGCGTTGGTCGCCGCCGCCGTGGCGGCGCGGGAGACGCGGGCGGATTCGATCGACACCGAGGTCACGAACAACGAAACCAAGATCTCCGCCTATGAAGATTTCCAGACGCTGCTGAACAACCTGGCGACCGCGGCGGAAGCCCTGTCCAATCCGGTCAGCAGCACCGCCACCAACCTGTTCTCTGAACGCACCGCCTATCTGTCGGGCGGCAGCACCGACGTTTCCGCCTCCGACATGCTGGGCGTGACCGTCGATGACGGCACCGCCACGGGCACACACACGGTCGTGATCAACCAGTTGGCGACGGCGGAAAAACTGGGCGGCGGCACGCAGACCAGCCAGACGACGGCGCTGGGCCTGACCGGTTCGCTCACCATCGGCCTGTCCGGCGGTTCCACCGCCACGCTGACCGTGGCCAGCACCGACAGCCTCAAGGACATCGTCAACAACATCAACAAGCTGACCGGCACCACCGACGTGGCGGCCAGCATCGTCCAGGTTTCCAGCAGTTCCTACCAGCTGGTGCTGACCGCCACCGACGAAGGCGAACCGATCGAGTTCACCAACGACAGCAGCGGCATCATGACTTCGCTGGGTGTCACCAATTCCGACGGGTCCTACGCCGACGAACTGACGGCGGCGCAAGGGTCGGACATCGAGGTGGACGGCATCGACATCAGCCGCACCAGCAACATCATCAGCGACGTGCTGGATGGCGTGACGCTGGACCTGTACACGGCCGTGCCGGACTCCACCATCAGCATGGAACTGACCGCCAACCTCAGCGCCATCAAGACCGGCATTTCCACCTTCGTCACCGCCTATAACGCGGTGCGCGACTTCATTTCCGTGCAGCAGGCCACGGGCACCGACGGCACGCCGGCCAGTTCCGCCGTGCTGTTCGCCGACAGCGACGTCCGTTCCATCTCCACCTCGCTGCAGGACGCGTTGAACATGACGTTCGGCAGCTATTCGCTGTCGTCGCTGGGCATCACCTTCAACACCGACAACACGCTGGCCATCGACAGCACCACCCTGGACAGCGCGCTGGCCGACAACCTTAACGATCTTGAGACCTTGCTGGGCTACAACTTCAGCTCAAGCTCGACTTCGCTATCCCTGCTGGCCAACCCGGACAGCACGTCCAGCATGTCCTTCGGCCTGCAGATCACCATGAATGACGACGGCACCATCGCGTCCGCCGGCGTCGATGGCGACACCTCCCTTTTTAACGTCAGCGGCAACCTGATTACCGGTGCCGCTGGCACGCAGTATGCAGGGATGTCGATGGTTTATACGGGAGCGGAGAGCCAGACAGTCAACGTCAGTGTCAGCGCCGGACTGGCCGACATCATGTACACCACGTCGGACAATGCGGCGAACGTCGACACCGGCACGCTGCAAACCAACATCGACAACCTGACGAGCTACGACACCGACCTGACCAGTCAGGCCGACGATATCCGCAGCCAAGCCGAAGCGTATGGAACGCAGCTGACAACCTACTACGCGCAGTTGGAAGCCCAGGCGTCATCGGCACAGACACTGCTGAAGACGCTGAAGGCCAACACCGCGGCAGCCAATAGCAGCAGCAGCTGATGACGGCTCCGGCCGTCATCGGCCGGAGGGCGACAGAGATTTTCGAAAACGGCGTTTCCCTCCAGAAAAAGCGAACAGACGGCCATGAATTACACCGCGTCCAAGCACGCATCGAGCGCCTACCGGACCGCCAATGAGACCCTGCCGCCGCACAAGGTGGTGGAGGCGTTGCAGGACCGGGCCATCCAGTTATGCATGTCGGCGGAGCGTCATGCCCGCGATGGGCATTTCGAACAGTTCCATGGCGACATCGTGCGCGCCATCAAGATCTACACCGGCCTGCAGGTGGTGATGACCAACCATGTGGGCGGTCACACCGGCCAGGCGCTGAACCAACTCTATGGCGCCTTTATCATGGCGCTGGGGCGGGCGGCGGGCGGCCGCGACGTGCCCAACCGCGTGCGGCGCATCCAGGAACGCCTGGCCCTGCACCGGCGCCTGTGGATGCGGAAGCCAAAAGGAAGCTGAATAAATTTGCATGCCTGTCGATTTCGGGAACAACCGGCGGCGTTTGCCCCGTTTAACAATCAGAATCCGGTGATTTCCCTTGCAAGCCATGGGGGTGGCCCAGGAGAAAACCGGAACGAAGGACAAGGGGGTGCCGGCTGAAACCGGAACCCCGGAACTGGAAGACGAGAGGTCGGGGATTCTGCCTGGTTGGGGCCAGGTCGGGGTGGATCAATGAAGACCGCGCGCGGGACAACCCGCGCGGGGAAAAAGACGAATGGCGGTGACGTATGACAAGCTCCACTTATCCGCGCGGCGGCATGGCCGGCGTGGTTCGGGATGACGGCGTGACGGTCGTGACCCCCGTGCTGGGTGACGGCGGCCTTGCCAACGCCACCGACGAGACGCTGATGGCGTTGCTGAAGACGGGCAACGTCGACGCCTACCGCCTGTTGATCCGACGCTACTTCCGCCGCCTGTACGCCGTGGCCCGCCGCATCCTGCCCAACGACAGCGATGCGGAGGACGTGGTGCAGGACGCCTTCCTGCAGGTGTGGAACCATCGGGAAACCTGGCAGCCCGTCAGCGCCAAGTTCACCACCTGGATCCACCGCATCGTCATCAACCGCTGCATCGATTATCGCCGCCGGCCCGCCGAAAACAGCCTGGATCTGGCCGAAGACATCCTGGACGACAGCCAGAGCTTCGACGAAATTGTCCTGGAAAAGGAATTGGCGACAGTTTTGCGGACAGAACGGCAACGACTTCCCACTAGTCAGCAAGTGGCGCTGGCCCTATATTACGATCAATCGATGTCCGCGGCCGAAGTGGCGGCGGCAATGAATACAACCGTCGTGGCGGCGGAAGCCTTGTTGAAACGCGCCCGCCAGCGCCTTCGCATCGCCTTTCGTAAAACGTCCATACGGCCCCGGGATGCTTTTGATGACGCCTGAGGAACTCGACGATTTGCTGTGCCAATATGGAGCGCAGCTCCGTGCTTGGCCCGTCGAGTATCAACGCGGCGTCGCGGCACTTCTTATTTCTTCGCTGGAAGCCCGCATCCGCGTACGGGAAATGCGCCGGCTGGAACGTCTGATCGCTGAGGACGTGCCCGACGCCGAACCACCGCCCGGCATGATGGAACGCATGGAACAGCGCCTGGTGGCCGCAGCCCTGAAGGACTGGAAGCCACCCGCCGCCCAGACGCAGGGCACCAAATCAGCCGTTTTTTTTGGCCCGCCCGGGATCAAGCCAGGCCAGCCGCCATCGTCCGCCGCCGCTAACAGCGACACGGAGCAGGCCACCCCGGCCAATGAAGGCCGGCGCCACATTCCAGAACCCCAACGCGACTGATTCCGGCGCCGCCCGGCACCCCACCCCGGCCCTCTCGCCACTGACCGGGTGGTGCGCCACACATATGGGCGCGCTCTGGAATCAGCCGCATCCGCGGCCGCCTGGATTGTTATGGGATCCCAATTTGGGAGGTTAATCGGTTCAAGCCCGCGCCTTTGCGCTGGGCCGGTCGCGCACCGTTTTACGGCGTCGCACACATTTCCACGCACACCCTCGCATATCCTGTCGCCGTTTCCTGACATTTTTTTAATGCTCGGTTTACGGTGCGACAAAAAGGGTAATGCGCCTCCCCGGCCAACGGCATTGTCGCCCTGTTGACGCCGGGGGGATGGGGACGGCACCTTCGCGTCAATCTTTTAACCACCATCAAAAGAAGAAGCCCATGCCACGTTCCCCCGCCGTGCCGTCCCGGAGCCACACCATGCGCAAGCGCGCCGGCGCCAAGGCCATCCTGGCCGCCACCGCCCTTTGCGCCCTGGCGGCAATCCTTCCGGTCGGCGCCCAGGCGGACACGGTGCTGGTGACGGCCGACCATCTGGTCGACGTGCTGGCGGGCAAGACGGTGGACAAGCCGGCGGTGCTGATCGTCGACGGCCGCATCACGGCAGTGGGCACACAAGGCGCCGTGACGGCGCCGGCCGACGCCCGCACGGTGGCCCTGCCCGGCCTGACCCTGCTGCCCGGCCTGATCGACATGCACACCCACCTGACTTTCCAGCCCACCTGGAACGGTTATGAATCCCTGGGCGTCAGCACGGCGGACAAGGCCATCGCCGGCGTGGCCAACGCCCGCCTGACCCTGCTGGCCGGCTTCACCGCCGTGCGCAACGTGGGCGCCGACGCCTTCACCGACGTGGCCCTGCGCAACGCCATCGACAGCGGCCTGGTGCCAGGCCCGCGCATGAAGGTGTCCGGCCCGCTGCTGGGCGCCACCGGCGGCCATTGCGATGAGAACCTGCTGCCGGCCGACTATGGCCGCGTGGGCGAGGGTGTGGCCGACGGCCCCTGGGCCATGGTGCAGAAGGTGCGCTGGGTGAAGAAGTTCGGCGCCGACCTGGTGAAGGTCTGCGCCACCGGCGGCGTGCTGTCCAAGGGCGACAGCCCCGGCGCCCAGCAGCTGACGCAGGAGGAACTGGACGCCATCGCCAAGGAGGCCCACGCCCTGGGCATGAAGGTGGCCGCCCACGCCCACGGCACCGACGGCATCAAGGCGTCCATCCGCGCCGGCATCGACACCATCGAGCACGCCAGCCTGATCGACGACGAAGGCATCGAGATGGCCAAGAAGCACGGCACCTGGCTGGGCATGGACATCTACGACGACGACTACATCCTGTCGGAAGGGGCCAAGGCCGGCATGCTGCCGGAAAGCCTGGAGAAGGAACGCAAGATCGGCCGCGTGCAGCGCGAGAACTTCGCCAAGGCCTACAAGGCCGGCGTGAAGATGATCTTCAGCACCGACGCCGGCGTCTACCCGCACGGCGACAATGGCAAGCAGTTCGCCAAGATGGTGCAGTGGGGCATGCCGGCGATGGAGGCCATCCGCGCCGCCACCCGCAATGCCGCCGAAGCCATGGGCACGGACAAGGACATCGGCGCCGTCGCCGTTGGCCGCTATGGCGACCTGGTGGCGGTCAAGGGTGACCCCCTGGCCGATGTGACCCTGCTGGAACACATCCCCGTCGTCATCAAGGGCGGCGAAGTGGTGAAGGACCAACGCTGAGTTTTTTCCTTGCCCTCAGGTGGCGGGCGGCCAC
The DNA here is from genome assembly GCA_028283825.1 of Azospirillaceae bacterium. NCBI lineage: Bacteria > Pseudomonadati > Pseudomonadota > Alphaproteobacteria > Rhodospirillales > Azospirillaceae > Azospirillaceae bacterium. The sequence goes on from JAPWJW010000001.1 coordinate 2,129,779, forward strand.
ATCCGTGGCCTTGCCTCACGGACCTGACCGGTCCGGGCCGGCAGCCGCCGGCCTTGACTGAACGCCACACCAATCAGCCGATTCAAGCCGGCACTGGAACCGGGCGGGGGATGGAGGTAGCTTCACCCGACATTCCCGCCCGGATCCCCTCGGGCGTCCTTGACCGGAGCCCGCAGCCCATGCTGAACCCCCGCCCGCTGACCGACACGCTGAGCGTCTCCCCGCAGATTGAGGAGGCGGACATCGCCCAGGCCAAGGCCCTGGGCTTCCGCACCATCATCAACAACCGCCCCGACGGGGAAGAGCCGGGCCAGCTGACCCACACCCGTGCCGCCGAACTGGCCAAGGAAGCGGGCCTGGAATATCTGTACCTGCCGGTCAATAACATGAACCTGGGGCCGCAGACCGCCGCCGCCTTCGCCGAGGCGCTGGACGCCCTGCCCGGCCCGGTCCTGGCCCACTGCCGCTCCGGCACCCGTTGCACCATCCTGTGGTCGCTGGGTGCGGCGTCCAAGGGCACCCCGGTGGGTGAGATCATCGAGGCCGCCGGCCGCCAGGGTTATGACCTGTCGCCTTACGCCCATGCCCTGGACGGCCTGGCACGCGGCCAGGGCTGAACCGATTCCCCTTCAACATTCACATCGCAGAATGCCCATGACCCGTACCCGCTTGGCGCTGGCCGCCCTTCTGGCCGCCCTGCCGCTGATGACCGCCACCGTGGCGCCTGCGATGGCCGAAGGTGCCGCCTGCACCCGCCCCGACCGCCCCAAGCTGCCCCCCGGCAAGAAGACCACGGGGCCGGACATGGAGACGGCGCAAAAGAAGGTGGCCGACTACACCGCCAAGCAGACCGCCTACCTGAAGTGCCTGGACAAGGCCAAGAGCGACGCCATGACCGAGCACAAGGCGTTGATCGAGGAATGGAACGGCGTCATCGACGCCTACAAGAAGAACCCGGGCTGAGGTTCCCACAGCACCCCGATCCCGCCATGCCCCCTTGGTGGCGCGCCCGCCGCGCCCTGACCGTGTCCACGTTGGCCCTGATCAGCGTCTCGGCGTTCGCCGCCGGCGTGGCCCGTGCCGGCGCCGACTGCGCCGCCCTGCCCAAGCGGACGGAGCGGATGATCTGCGCCAACCCGGCACTGGCGGCCGAGGATGCGGAGATCGCCCGGCTGTACCGGCTGGCCCTGGCCAAGGCGGGCCGGCGGGGCCCCATCGTCGCGGCCGAACAGGCGCGGTGGCTGGCAACGCGCGACCGGCTGTGCGGCGACCTGGCGCCGGCGGATGACGAACGGGCGCGCACCTGCCTGGCACGCACCCTGCCGCTGCGCCGGGCCGCCCTGGCCGTGCAGGCGGCCAAGCCGGCGCAAGACTTCTGTGATCGGGCCGCCGCCACGCTAGGGGCCGCGCGCGGCATCGACGGTGCCCCGCCGGCCAGCGACCTGGATGAACAGTTGATCGCCGCCGGGCTGCTGACCCCGGCGACGGAAGAGGACCTGACCGAGGATTGGCGCCAGCGCCTGCCGGCCGAGGCCACGCAGGACGCCGGCGACCAGATGGCGGTGGTTCCCTTCGGCCATCATCACGTGGCGGTGACATCGCTGGACGACGGCGCCTCATGCACGAACTTTCAGCGTCCATTGGCTGGACACGGCCGGCAACGGCGGCCCCGCCCTGCCGGCGCCGGAGGCGCGGTCCGAACGGAACGCCGCCTATTGCTGGTCGGAGACGGTGGGCTTCGGCACGGACGCCATCGGCGCGCCCGTCTTCTTCGCCCAGGATTCCGGCCCAACCCGGCCCATGGCCCGGCCCGACCGCCCGAACATCCGCATCCGGCCCGTCCTGGGCGACCGCTGGGGCCGCACCTGCCGTATCGACGCAACCTATCAGACGGTCTTCCGGCTGGGCGATGGCCGCTGCGCCGCCGACGCAGCCACCTGCCAGGCGGTGACCGCGAACGCACCGCGCTGGGCCGCCGCGCTGGCGGCCAGCCCCTGGTCCACCGGCGCCGACCACCCGCCCGGCCGCCCCGACTATCCGGCACTGGACGGCCTGGCCCCGCATTCGGGGCCGGTCCAGGACTTTCCCCTGAAGATCCCCAGCCTGGATGGCTGGACCTATACGGGCCTGCCCTTCTTCGAGGAGGAGGCGCCCTTGCAGGATTGGCAAAGCCCCGGCGGCCCGCTGGTCCTGCGGCTGTCGCCCGGCATGGTGAACTGGCAGCCCGGCCCCATGATCCTGGGCGTCTGGCGTCGGGAGGGCGACGCGCTGACCCCGGTGGCCGCCTACGCCATCAACCAAATAAGGGTGGGGACGCCGGCGGTGACGGCAAGCCAGGGCAAGCCCTGACGCCCCACCATCAACAGCCTGTGGCATTGTTGACAAGAATGCTTAATTCTGGCGCGCCCCGTCCCCACATCGGTTGCCTGCCGCCGTGAATCACCTCCCTTTCCTGATCACCGCCGTCTCGCTCCTTTCCGTCACGGCGCAAGCGGCCACCCCAGGCCCTAGCTTCGACTGTGCCGCCGCCAACAGGCCGGCAGAGAAAGCAATCTGCGCCGACGCCAAGCTTGCGGCCCTGGATGCGGAAATCGCTGCCCTCTACAAGACGGCACAGGCCAAGGCCGGCCCGGCGGCCGAAGCGCTGAAAATCGAACAGCGGCGGTGGCTGCAAGGTCGGGACGGCCTGTTCGTCCAGGACGGGCGGGTCCTGGATACCCAGGGACAGATCGGGGTGGCCAAGAACAGTTTGCCCGGTTGGCTGACCGCCCGCCGCGCCGCCCTGTCCGTGCTGGCATCCCAAAAGGCACCGCTGCCGATCTGTGAACGGGTCGCGGCTACTTTCCGCATCCTGCGCAACGCCAACGGCGGCATTCCGGACGGCACGCTGGAGGACCGATTGCGGACGGCCGGCCTCCTTTTCGAGCCCGCGCCTGAAAAGCCCTTATCGACCGGGCAAGTGGCGCAGATGTTCCGTATGGCCCGCGAACTGCGCGATGAGATTGGAAGTGACGATGGCCACGTGGATGTGATTGGCAAAAACTATGCCATCGCGCAGATTTACGTCACGGGCAAGGCCTCGGAGGCTTGCACCAACTTCATCGTCTTCCAGCGTGGGGCGGATGGCGGGTTGCAAGCCCTGCCCCTGCCGGACGGAACCGAGGACGGCTTCTGTGACTACGGCCTGCACGACAACGGCTTTGACATGCTCACCCTGGCAGGGGACGCCGCCAACCATCCAGCCCTGGTCACGTGGAACAAAGAAAGCCTGAGCATCCGCCAAGCCGAAGGCGCGCAATGGGGCGACACCTGCGACATCGACGTCACCTACGCCAAAGATTATTCCCTGACGATATCCGCCTGCGACGTGGATGAGGCCAGTTGCCAGGCTCTGAAGAAGCATGCCGTGGAATGGTCCCGCATCTTCGGCGAACCGGAACCCGATACCCCGGGTCCCGGCCCAGGCCATCGCTTCCCCGGTTTGGAGGCCACGGCCATCCAGGTGGACGAAACGATGATGCACAATCCGGTCCTGAATGCCTTTCCCAGCCTGGAAGGCTGGTCCTATTCCCAGGTGGAGGGCGGGCCCCATTATCTATGGCGGGGCCCCAAAGAGGCACTGGTGGTCGGCATCAGCGCCCTTACCACTTCCCACGGCGATCCGATTGATGATTTGCTGATCAGCGTCTGGCGCCAGGCGGGCGAAAAGTGGGTGCCCGCAGCCGCCCTCATCACCAGTCCCGAGGATGTCGGCGCACCCACGGTAAAGGCCGCCGTAACCCCGGCCCAGATGCTTAAGCCTTAGGCTTGCTCGGCAGCCTTCCTCGATATCACTTTAACCGCTTGGAACGCTTGACCGTGCCCCGCTTCCCCCCCTCGCTCGCCGCCGTACCCCTGTTGCTGTGGGCCAGTGGGCCCCATGCCCGAACACCGACCCCCAGCTTCGACTGTGCGGCGGCAACCAAGCCGGCGGAGAAGGTCATCTGCGCCGATCCCAAGCTGGCCGCCCTGGATGCGGACATCGCGCAACTCTACCGGCAGGCGCTGGCCAAAGCCGGCCCGAATGCGGAGGCCATCAAGGCCGAACAGCGCCGGTGGCTGGCCTATCGCAACCTTTCCTGCGGCGCGGTCCAGGGCCCGCCGCCGCCGGACGATAGTGCGCGGGGGGAGGTTCAGTCTTGTTTGGCAAAGGTCTTGCCCTTCCGCCGGGCCGCCCTGTCCGTCCTGGCGGACGGCACGCCGTTCACCCCCTTCTGCCAACGGGTGGCCAATACCCTGAGCGCCGTGCGCATGCCCGACGGCATCGTGCCGAAGAGCGGCCTGGACGACCAGGCGATCAAAGCCGGCTTGGTGCACGCCACCACCGATGACCAGGAATTGACCCCGGCCTGGAACCACCGCTTGGCAACCTACCTGGAGGAGATGATCAACGGCCAGGTCGACCTACGCCGCTTCGGAACGCCACCCGCCTACATGGTGCTGTCGACTGTGGGTGGTTCCATGAGTTGCCAGCGCTTCACGTGGTTCAAACTGAACGGTCCGGACGTCGTGGTTCCCCTACCCCCGCCCGAAGAGGCCGACGAAAGCACCTATTGCTTGAGCGCCGGTGCCCTGTCCACCAGTGCCACGGCCGGCGAAATCAGCACGGGCGTCACCGGCACCGCCGCCTTCATCGTAGGCGAGAACGAGATCACCGCCGCCACCTTGCGCACCCGCAGCCTGGTGAACGGCGCATGGGCTGACACCTGCCAGGTCTCGGCCGGTTACCGCACGGCCTATCAGGTGACGGAAGGGGGATGCACCGCCGACACCGCCACTTGCGAGGCCCTGAAGGGACAACTGGCCGGTTGGGCCACGACGGTGGAGAACAGTGGCTGGAGCAAGCAAGCCAGTGCGAAGGACGCGCACAAGACCTTCCCATCCCTTCCCGGCATCACGACCGGCGACCTTCCCCCTGCCAACAGCCTGAACGTGGCGCCGGAGATAGCGGGATGGCGGGCCAGTTGGCCCCAGTTCATCGACGAAGCCCCGCTGCTTACCTGGCGTGGCCCCGGCCGGCCCCTGACCCTGCGCCTGTCCCACGGCACCCTGGGCTGGCGGGAGGACAGCACTTATATCCTGGGCGCCTGGCAGGACGCCGGGGGCAAGCTGACACCCGTCGCCGGCTATGTCATTGCCCTGAAACGAACGGCCGTGAATACGATCCAAGTCACGCCGCGCCCCTGAACGCGTGGCCCAACCATTCATTTCCCCGCCCCATTGACAGGGCCCGCCGGCCCTGCGCATGCTGCGGCCTTCGTTCCAGGGGTGCGCCGGAGGGCGCTGAGATCCGCGGGTTGACGCGGGGACCCTTTGAACCTGATCCGGATCGTACCGGCGTAGGGATGGGAACAGGGGCCTTCGCGTATCCGCCGCATGCGGAATCCACACGCGTATCCGCCCCGAAGGGCCGCAGCCGCAGCGGCCGACCCCCATCTCCTCCGCCGTTGCCCCGGGTTGGCGACATGTGACGTGCCGAACGCATCCCCCGAGGCCGGAGAGCCTCCGCGTTCGGACTACGGAGGAGCCCCCATGCCCGATACCCCCCTGAACCCCGCCGCCATTCCGGATGCCGACGGCTTCACCGTCACCACCGGCCCCCTGCCCGCGTCCCGCAAGGTGCACGTGGCCGGCACCGTCCATCCCGATATCCGGGTGGCGATGCGCGAGATCGACCTGAGCCCCAGCGCCAATGAGCCGGCGGTGCGCGTCTACGATCCGTCCGGCCCCTATACCGATCCCACCGTCACCACCGACATCCGCCTGGGCCTGACGGACCTGCGCCGCGGCTGGATCGAGGCGAGGGGCGATGTGGAACGGTACGAAGGGCGCACCGTCAAGGCGGTGGATAACGGCCTCAAGGAAGGTGAGACCAGCCCCGTGCCGGTGTTCGACCGCGCCGGCCGCGCGCCCTTGCGCGCCAAGGACGGCACCAAGGCGGTGACGCAGCTGGCCTACGCCCGCGCCGGCATCGTCACGCCGGAGATGGAATACGTCGCCATCCGCGAAAACCTGGGCCGCCAGGCGCTGAAGGAACAGCTGGAGCGCGACGGCGAAAGTTTCGGGGCCGCCATCCCGGACTTCGTGACGCCGGAGTTCGTGCGGGATGAGATCGCGCGCGGCCGCGCCATCATCCCCAACAACATCAACCACCCGGAAACGGAGCCGATGGCCATCGGCCGCAACTTCCTGGTCAAGATCAACGCCAACATCGGCAATTCGGCCGTCACCTCCTCCGTCGCGCAGGAGGTGGACAAGCTGGTGTGGTCCATCCGCTGGGGCGCCGACACGGTCATGGACCTGTCCACCGGCCGCAACATCCACACCATCCGCGAATGGATCATCCGCAACAGCCCCGTCCCCATCGGCACCGTTCCCATCTATCAGGCGTTGGAGAAGGTGAACGGCAAGGCGGAGGATCTGAACTGGGAGGTGTTCCGCGACACCCTGATCGAGCAGTGCGAGCAGGGTGTGGACTATTTCACCATCCACGCCGGCGTGCGCCTGGCCCACATCCCGCTGACCGCCAAACGCGTCACCGGCATCGTCTCCCGTGGTGGTTCCATCATGGCCAAGTGGTGCCTGGCGCATCACCAGGAGAACTTCCTCTACACCCGGTTCAATGAGATCTGCGAGATCATGAAGGCCTACGACGTGGCCTTCTCACTCGGGGACGGCCTGCGCCCCGGCAGCATCGCCGATGCCAACGACGCCGCCCAGTTCGCCGAGCTGAAGACCCTGGGCGAGCTGACGCAGATCGCCTGGAAGCATGACGTGCAGGTGATGATCGAGGGCCCGGGCCATGTGCCCATGCACAAGATCAAGGAGAACATGGACCTGCAGCTGAAGTGGTGCGGCGAGGCGCCGTTCTACACCCTCGGGCCGCTGACCACCGACATTGCGCCCGGCTATGACCACATCACCAGCGCCATCGGGGCGGCGCAGATCGGCTGGTTCGGTACCGCCATGCTGTGCTACGTCACGCCCAAGGAGCATCTGGGCCTGCCCGACCGCGACGACGTGAAGGTGGGTGTCGTGACCTACAAGATCGCGGCGCACGCGGCCGACCTGGCCAAGGGCCACCCCGCCGCCCGCCTGCGCGACGACGCGCTGAGCCGCGCCCGGTTCGAATTCCGCTGGCGCGACCAGTTCAACCTGTCGCTGGACCCGGACACGGCGGAGAAGTTCCACGACCAGACCCTACCGGCGGATGGCGCCAAGCTGGCGCACTTCTGCAGCATGTGCGGGCCGAAGTTCTGTTCCATGAAGATCAGCCAGGAAGTGCGCGATCTGGCCGGCGTGGAGGGGGCGTTCGACGAGGCCGAACAGGGCATGGCCGAGATGTCGGAAACATTCCGCGCCCAGGGGGCGGAGATTTACCACACGCCTGCCTGAAGGCGACGGAGCGGGGGCCGGCGACCACCGGCCCCCTAATCCCCCGCCTTGGTGGGTGTTATGGGCAATTCCCCCTCGATCCGGTTGCACAGCGCCCGGATCGTCTCCAGATCGACAGCTTCGGAAAGCGTCGGCTCCCCCACGCGGGTGCGGGCGACATAACCGCCCTGGCGCACGGCGTTCGATGTCTCGTCCAGCACCACGGTGCCGAACTGACTGGTGGGTTCGATCTGGCTGCGCTGGCCCCAGTGGTTCCAACTGTCAATGAAGACCAGCCGCTCGCCCTCCGGGAAATGCCGGGCGACGTAGGCCACGCAGCCCGCCAGGAAGCGGCGGTAATAAGTGGCCGAGGCGCTGGCCAGCAAGGTGCCCCCCCCTTGGGGATGTTCCGTCCAATTGGCAAAGTCCGGCATGACGCGCGGCAGGACCTTGCCCCGGCTTGGCCGGCCGATCATGCGGCTGTTCACGAACTGGGTGTAGGTCATGAGGGTGTCGTCGAACATGCCGCCGTCGGCCTGGCCCGCCTCCGCCTGCAGGAAGGTGTAGCCGGTCAGCAGGTCCGCCGGCTTGCATGACGCCCACTGCGCCGGGTTGGGGTCCAGCAGTGCGTCAAAGCCCGCGTCCAACAGGCCGCCTTTGGCCTCCGCCGCCGTCGCCACCAGGTAGAGCCCGCCGATACCGGCGGTCGATGCGGCCTCACGCAACAGTGCCACCGTACGGGCGGGACGCGGCAGGCGGTAGGGGTCATTGACCACCAGAACCGCCCGGCCGTCGGCCAGCACATGGCCGAAGCCGGTGATGGCGTCCATCAGGGCCGCCACCGTCACACTTTGCGCCGCCTCATCCTGCCCCGCCACGCCATCGGTGTAGGGATTCCAGCGGAAGGCCACACCGAAATCCTCGTCACACCAGGCATCCAGGCACTCCGCCCCCGTGACATAGCGGTCGCCATGACGGTGGCAGTCCAGGACGAAGCCGCCGATGCCGGCAGCCCGCGCCACCGCCACCACCCGGCCGACCGACCGGGCATCGGCCAGGTCATAGCGGCCCAGGGCCTTGGACGGCTGCAGCAGTGGGCTGTGGTGACGCCGGAGCGGATGGATGCCCAGGATGCGATCCCAATTATCGACGCGGCCGCCAGCCTCCCACAACTCGCCGGACGACTGGAAACGGGCGTCAAAGAAGGCCAGGACGCGGATGTTCAGGGGCGGGATCATCTTCGGATTCCTAACGATATCGGACATCGACCATCATGCCACCGCCGCCAGGCCATAGGCCTCAAGCGCCAGGTCCATGATGGCCGCCACCAGGTCGGCCGGGTGGGGAAAGTTGCCGCATTCCGGCGCCTGGGTCAGGGGGCAGACCTTGTAGCCGCCGCACGGGCCGCAGGGCAGCAATGGTACGGGCAGGCGATAGCCGGGACGCCGGGCAGCGTCGGAATGGCCGGGGAAGGTCGGGCCGAAGACCGCCACCGTGGGATGGCCCAGGACCTGGCTGGCGAAATGCAGCGGGAAGCTGTCCACGCTGACGACGACATGGTGGTCCGCGATCAGCGCGGACAGGCGTTCCGTGCTGCCGCCCTTGGCCACCTGGGCGCCGGCCGTGTCGCCCTCCGGCGCCTCCAGCACGGTGACCTGGCAGCCCAGTTCCAGCAGCGCGCGGGTCAGCACCCGGCGCTGCTGGTCGGGATAGGTCTTCAACGGCCAGCCGCCCGTCAACTGCATCAGCACCCGCAGGGGCTGGGCCGGCCGTGCACAGCGGCTGCTGACCACCGGCGCACGCCGGTACAGCGTGTCCTCGAACCGGGCGACGGGATCGCCCAGGGCGAAGCGCGCCTGGTCCACCAGGTTGAAGGGCATGCGGGTATAGGATTTGGAGAAGCGGCAATAGACCTGGAAGGTGCCGGCCCGCACGGCCGGATCCAGGCGCGCCAGGCTGTTGATGAAATAGCGCCCGTCCGACATGTCGCCGTTGCGCGAGACAGGCGGCATGTCCAATGCGATGGGGTCCAGCCGGTTGCCGCAATCGTGGAAGATGTCCAGGTAATCGCGGCACACCACCTGGCGCTCGAACGCCAACGCCCCCTTGGGCACCAGGCGGGAGGCCAGGCTGAAAAACAGCACGTCGCCGGCATGGTTGGGGTGGTGGGCGGCGAACGGCAGCGTCCGCCAGTCGCCCGGCCGCGCCCGGATCAGCCGCACGGCCTCGGTGCATTGCGCCAGCCACGCCTCCAGATTGTCATCCAGGATATAGCCCTGGCCGGTGATCTTGGGCAACGGCAGCACGGATTTCAGCGGCCCTTTGCGACGGGGCACCACCTGGCCGGTCAGTACCGACAGCAGCTGAGCGTCGGCCGCCGCATGAGCCGCAGACAGCAGGCAAAGGAAGCGGCCCAGGCCCTGGTCGAACAGGCTGCGGGGCAGGACGTAGGCGACGGGGAAGGTCCGTTCATCCGTCACCACGCTGGGGCATTTAAGGGTGCCGCCCCCTTGCAACATGGGCAACAGGCGGTTGCCACGCACGGCCACCAGGGGGTTGCTGATCACCACGGCATCGGCGCCGGGCGCCAGCGCCAGGGTGCGGCGCGCCACTTCCCACACATAGCGGCCGGGGGGGGCGGTGGCGCTGTCCAACATGTCGAAATGCGACAGCGTGCCCTGGGAAAAGCGGAAGTCGAACGCCTCCACCTTGCCTTTGGTGATCGCCACGCTGCCCAGCATCGTCCCGCTTCCTCAATCCAGCCAGTCGTCAGGCGGCGTTTTCGCGGAGGGCCGCCGCCGGCAGCTGGCCGTAGGCCTCCAGCGCCAGATCCAGGATGGCCCCGATCAGGTCCGCCGGCCGCGGCTGGTTGGTGCATTCGCGGATCATCAGCAGCGGGCAATAGTCCAGGCAGCCGCAGGGCGCGCAAGGCAGGATGGGGGCAGGCAGGCGGTAGCCGGGGCCCCGAGGCGCGTCGGAATTGCCGGGCGCGGTGCAGCCGAAGATGGCCACGGTGGGATGGCCCAGGACCTGGCTGGCGAAGTGCAACGGGAAGCTGTCGACGCTGAGGAAGACATGATGGTCATCCAGCAGGGCCTTCAAGGCGCCAGTGCTGCCGGCGGTCACCACCGTGGCCCCATCCTCCGCCGCGTCGGGCATGTCGATCACAGTGACCTCCGCCCCCAGGTCGGCCAGGGCGCGGATCAGGACGCGCCGGTCCCGGGCGGGATAGGTCTTCAGATCCCAGCCGCCGCTCAACTGCATCAGGACGCGCAAGGGGGCGCCGGCCGATGGCGCCGGCAGCCCCGGACGATGCGCCGGCCGCGGCAGCCCGGTGCCCGCTTGCGCCCGGCCATGCAGCGTTTCGCCGAACGTCGCCACCGGATCGCCCAGGCTGAACCGCGCATGGTCGATCAGGTTGAAGGGGGACCAGGAATAGGCCTTGGAATAGCGGCAATGGACGATGAACGTCCCCTCCGCCACGCCGGGCGGCAGGTGCGCCAGGCTGTCGATGAAATAGGTGCCGTCCCCCACGCCCGTGTTGCGGGGGGCGGGCGGGATATCCAGCACGATGGGTTCCAGCCGGTTGCCGCAATCCTGGAAGATGTCCAGGTAGGCCGCGCACACCACCTGCTTCTGGAAAATCAGGTGCTCGTCCGGCACCAGGCACGAGGCCAGGCTGAAGAACAGCACGTCGCCGGCATGGTTGGGGTGATGAGCGGCGAAGGGCAGGTCGCGCCAATCGGGCCGTGCGCGTATCAGCTTGATGGCGTTGACGCACTGGACCATCCAGGCCTGAAGGTTGTCGCCAAAGGCGAAACCCTGGGGCGTGCCTTCCGGCAGGGTGCCGATGGCGCGCAGGCTGCTGCGCCGGCGCGCCACCAGGCGCCCGCCGGTCAGCAGCGCCAGGAGTTGCGCGTCCGCTGCCGAGCGATTGACCGACAGCAGGCAGAGGAAGCGGCCCAGCCCCTCGTCGAACAGGGCGCGGGGCAGCACGTATCCGATGGGGAACGTGCCCTCGTCCATCAGCACGGCGGGGCATTGCACCGGGCCATCGTCGCGCAGCAGTGCCGCCAGGCGGCTGCCGCGGATGGGCAGGATGGGGTTGCTGACCACCACCACCTCGGCATCCGGGGCGGCGGCCAGGACACGGCGCCCCACCTCCCACACATAGCGGCCGGGGGGGCAGGTGGCGGAATCCAGGATGTCGTTGGGGCCCAGCAGGCCCGTGGACAGCCGGAAATCAAAGGATGTCAGGCGTCCGCCCGTGATCGCCAATCCGCTCAGCATCGCCGCCCCCAGCTCACGCAAATAGATTCAATTTTAGTTAAACGATGCAAACGTTGGAAACTGGCGCGCCAATTGCGCATTTCCGCAACCGCCATGCAGCGTTGGCGCGGGATCGCGCGCGCCGCCACACTGCAGGCTGGGGTCGTGTCGGGATAGTGGGCATCATGAAGCAGTCAAGGCCGGGGAAATTGGCCAAGGGTCGGGCAGCCGGCGGGGCAGCGGGGGACCTGGCCGCCCTGTTCACGCAAGCCGTCAACCATGACCGCGCCGGCCGGCCGGCGGAGGCGGAAAAGCTGTGCCGCCTGATCCTGCGCCGCCTGCCCGACGAGGTGCCGGTGCTGCATCTGCTGGGCCTGGTGCTGTGCAAGATGGGCCGGCTGGTGGATGGTGCCCAGATGCTGGGCCGGGTCATCGGCCTGGCCCCCGGCCACACCGCCGCCCTGAAGTCCCTGGGCGATGCCTTCCACGGCCTGGGCCGCGGGACCGACAGCGTCGCCGTCTATCGCCATCTGGCGACCCTGCAGCCGGACGACGCCGACACCTGGGTCCGCCTGGGCATCTCATTGCAGGAGACGGGCCAGGCGGCCGACGCCGCCGACGCCTTCCGCCGCGCCCTGACGCTGGCGCCGGGGTCGCATGAACTCATGGTCAACCTGGGCATGGCGTTGGAGGCCCAGGGCAAGGCGGACGAAGCGCTGGCCGCCTATGCCGCCGCCGGCCGCGCGGTACCCGACCACGCCCCGGCCTTCCTGGGCATCGGCAACATCTTCGCCCAGCAGGGACGCGGACAGGACGCCATCGCCGCCTATTCCCATGCCCTGACCCTGGCGCCCGATTGGCCGGAGGCCCTGACCAACCTGGGCCTGGCCCTGCAAACCGCGGACCGGCTGGACGAAGCGGTGCAATTGCACCGCCGCGCCGCGACCCTGGCGCCCGACTATGTCAACGCCCATGTCAATCTGGGCACCGCCCTGCAGTTGCTGGGCCGGGGGGATGAGGCGGTGGCAAGCTACCGGCGCGCCGTCGCCCTGGAACCGGCCCACGCCGCCAACCTGTCCAATCTGGGCCAGGCGCTGGCGGAACAGGGAAAGGTGGATGAGGCCCTGGCCGTCCACGCCCAGGCGGCGGAACGGGCCCCGGCCGACCCAGTGGTGCGTTTCAACCAGGCGCTGACCCATTTGCTGGCCGGCGATGACGCGCGCGGCTGGCCGCAGTACGGCTGGCGCTGGCGCGGCGGCGTGCCCAACCTGAAGGACCGGGGCCTGCCCATGCCGGAATGGCAGGGGGAGGATCTGGCCAGCCGGACCCTGCTGGTCCACGCCGAACAGGGCCTGGGCGACACGCTGCAATTCATGCGTTTCCTCAGCCGCCTGCCCCCTGCCGGCCGGGTGGTGTTCGAGGTGCAGGCCCCCCTGGCGCCCCTGCTGCGCCAGGGCCTGGACGCGCCGGGCATCGAGGTGGTGACCCAGGGCCAGCCGCTGCCGCCTGCCGACCTGCACCTGCCGCTGATGAGCCTGCCGCACCGGCTGGGTGTTGCGGACGAGGCCGGGCTGGCGGCAACCGGACCCTACCTGGGCGTGGCCGAGGCCGACGCGGCCCGCTGGCGGGCGGCCCTGCCCGCCGACCGTCTGAAAGTGGGCGTGGCCTGGTCCGGCAATCCCCGCCACCGCGCCGACCGGCTGCGCAGCATTCCGCTGACGGATTTGGCGAAACAGTTGGAACCGGTGCTGACGGCGCGGCCGGACGTGGCGCCATACGCGGTGCAAACGGACCGGCGCCCCGGTGATGCGGCGATACTGGATCGGATGGGCGTGGCCGCGCCGGAATTGGCGGACTTCACCGATACCGCCGCCTTGGTGGCCAACCTGGATCTGGTGATCACCGTGGACACGGCGGTGGCCCACCTGGCGGGCGCCCTGGGCCGCCCGGTGTGGCTGCTGCTGCCCTTCGCCCCCGACTGGCGCTGGCGATTGGGGCGGGACGACACGCCCTGGTATGCGGCCACGCGCCTGTTCCGTCAGGAGAGGCAGGGGGATTGGACGGCCCCGCTGGCCCGGGTGGCGACGGCGCTGACCACCGTCCAGCGGGTTTGAGGCACGGGCGGCCGTCAGTGGCCGTCGTTCTGCAGCTTGTGGGCTTTTTCCGTCAGGTAATCCATCAGCGCCAGCAGCACGCCGGACGCCACGAACACCACGTGGATGACGGTCGACCACATCATTTCCCGGTCGCTGTAGTCGTTCACGCTCATGAAGGCGCGCAGCAGCTGGATACCGGAGATGGCGACGATGGAGGCGATGAGGCGCAGCTTCAGCCCGCCGAAATCCACCTGCCCCATCCATTCCAGGCGATCGGCGTGGGCCGCCACGCTGATCTTGGACACGAAGTTCTCATAGCCCGCGAAGATCACCATCAGCACCAGGTTGGCGATCAGCGACAGGTCGATCAGCGCCAGCAGGCCCAGGATGATGTCGTGCGTGCCGACTTCGGTAATGTGGCTGCACAGGTCGTACAGTTCATGGACGAAACCGGCCAGGGGCAATATCAACGCCACGACCAGCCCCAGGTATAGGGGGGCCAACAGCCAGCGGCTGGCGAACAGCACGCTTTCAATCAACCGAACCATGCGCTTCCTGCGTGATGGGGCGCCCGGCACGGGCACCGATAGGTGAGGATATGGGCGACCTTAACGGTTTTGGCCGCCGGCGTCGCCCCTTACCTCATCCCTCACATGCCGCCGGGGCCGCCGCCCATGCCACCCCCGCCACCGGGACCGCCGCCCATGCCGCCACCGCCGCCGTGATGGCCGCCACCCATGCCGCCCCCCGGCTCGCCGCCGCCATGGCCGCCGCTGCCGGGTTCCTGCACGGTCAGGTCGGCCTTCTCCACCTCATCAAAGGTCAGCTGGCCGTCATGATCGGCATCGATGACATCGAACAGGGCGCGGGCATAGGTGCGGAATTCCTCACGCGTCACGCGGAAGTCCAGGTTGGTGTCGGCCGCCATGATGGGGTCGACGCCGCCCCGGCCGCCCCCCATGCCAGGCCCGCCACCGGGCCCACCGGGCGGCGGGCCGCCATTGGGGGCGCCGTCAGGGCCGCCGTTGGGGGGCGGGCCGCCGGGGTGGCCGCCATGGCCGGCCTGGGCCATGCGGTCGGCCTGGCGGACCTGCTCCAGTTCCGTCACGTTCAGGGCGCCGTCGCCGTTCAGGTCGTAGTGGGTGAAGACCGCGTCGGCCTCGACCTGGAATTCGTCGCGCGACAGCTTGCCGTCCTGGTTGGCGTCCACGCGGGCGAACCAGGCGCGCAGCGTCGCCTTGGCGGTGTCTTCCGACGTGGTGCGGCCCAGGCTCTGCCCCAGGGGCGTGTTGACGTTGTAGAAGACCTTGTGGCTGGAACATGCCGCCACCAGCGCCAGCCCGCCCATCAGGACCGGACGGATCAGATGCCGACGAAACCGGAGGCGATGATGCATGGCGTGTTCCCTCATGTTGCGCAAAACGCGTTGGCAGGCCTGGGGCGTCAGGGGGCGCGGGCGGGCGCGTCCGACAACGCCGATCCGCCCTTATACGGCCGAAATGCCGCACCTTGTCGATGATCCGCGGCCACGGCAGCCCCGCCGCCCCCATGATTTGAGCCGCCCCGTTGGTAAACAAGGGTTTTACAACGCCCCCCAAATGGCAAAGCGGCCATGCGCGCGCGACAACAGGCGCCCTGATTTTCCCGTTTTGAGGCAGCGTACAGGTCGGTATGGTTAAATCCTGGTTGGGGGAGACAGGTTGGGTCACCACCAGCGTATCTGGCAGGGGAATGCGCGCAGCGCCGCACGCCTCCGGTCATTTGCGTCGATTTATTCGTCATCCCCCGTTTTTCGTCACAGCGCGGGTTCCCGCGTTGCTTCACCTTGGCTGCTTCAGCCGTCCTGTCCCGCCACTGGAGGCATCCGCCCGATGCTGCGTCCCGGTTTCACCGCTTCTCGTGACCGTTCTGTTTCGCTCATGCCCGTGACGCCGCCCGCCGGTCTGCGCCTGGGCCTGAAGGCCGCCCTGCTGGCGGGCCTGCTGGCCCTGCCCCTGACGCTGCCGGCCGGCGCCCGCGCCCAAGAGGCGACGGCGCCCCTGGACGAAACGCAGGCGCAGCCGTCGACCGTGCCCGCGGCACCCATGGCCATCGATCCGGCGCCGGCTGAGTCGGGTGCTGGCGAGCACACGGAGGTGGCCGAGGCCAAGACGGCCGAGGCGCGCGCCGCCATCGCCGCCGCCGAGCAAGAGGACGCCAACGACCCGCTGGAGGGGATGAACCGCGCCATCTTCTGGTTTAACGAAGGCCTGGACACCGTGCTGCTGCGCCCAGCCGCCAAGGTCTACCGCACGGTGGTGCCCGACTTCGCCCAGGACAGCATCCGCCATGCGCTGTGGAACCTGCGGTCGCCCCTGACCCTGGCCAACAAGCTGCTGCAGGGCGACTGGGACGGTGCCGGTGTCGCGGCGGAACGCTTCGTCATCAACACCACGGTCGGCCTGGGCGGCCTGATCGACGTGGCGGGCGATCACGGCCTGACCTACGAATATGAAAGCTTCGACCAGACACTGGCCGTCTGGGGCGTGCCCGAAGGCTTCTACCTGGTGCTGCCCATCCTGGGGCCGTCCACCGCCCGCGACGCCGTCGGCTTCGGTGTCGAGGCCTATGCCGACCCGGTGTCCCGCTACCTGGAAAACATCCACGACGATTGGGCCGCCTATACCCGCGCCGGTGTCTATGCCGTCGACCTGCGGTCCCAGTACCTGGACGTGCTGGACGACATGAAGCGCAACAGCGTGGACTATTACGCCACCATGCGTTCGCTGTACCGCCAGCGGCAGAACAACTACATCAACAACGGCAAGACCGATCCGGACCAGTTCCCGTCCATCCCGGATTACGACAGCAAGTAAGCCGGTCCGCCGGGGCAACACGCCGCCGGCCGTGAACGAATCGTCCTGGTACGCCCAAGACCCGGCGCGCGGAGCCCCCGCACGCCGGGTCTTGTGCATTTGTGCCCATGATGCCAATCATTGTGGTCACAAGCATCCCGATCCCAGGTCCCATGGCCCCGGGATCGGATCAAATACCGCGAACAAGACCCCCCGAAGACGGGGTCGCACCAGGACAGGAAACACCATGCCCCCTAACCGGCCCCAGCCGGCCACCGCGTCAACGGCGCCGGTGACCGATCCCAGCCCACACGCTACGACCCCGCACGATGCGGTGACATCCACCGCCGCCAAGCTGGACGTCAGCCGCTATGTGCCGGCCGCGCTGAACATCATCGCCAACAAGCTGTCGAGCGGCGCCTCGCGCCTGTACTTCAAGCATTTCGGCGTTGGCGTGGTGGAATGGCGCATCATCGTGCACCTGATGGCCGAACCCTGGTGCACCGCCGCCCGCATCTGCCAGCTGATCGGCATGGACAAGGCCGCCGTCAGCCGCAGCTACGCCCTGCTGGAAGAACGCGCCCTGATCCAGTTCCGCCCGGCGGAACCCCGCGGGCGCGAGGCGGCGCTGACCCAGGCCGGACGGCAACTGCACGACCGCATCCTGGTGATGGCGCTGGAGCGGGAGCGGCGGCTTCTGGCCGACCTCAACCCGCGTGAGGTGGAAACGCTGATCACCCTGCTGGGCCGCCTGATGGGCCGGGTGCCGCATGTGAACGCCTATGACCCGGCGCCGGAGGACTTGGCCGCCCCGGAAACGGCGCGCCAGGACGAACGGCTGCCGGAACCGGCCGACTGACGGCCGGCCTTACCTGCCCCCTTCCCCGTATCCTGGTCCCAAGACATCACGCCCCGTCGGCCCCGCCGGCGGGGCGTTTCATGTTTCAACTCGGCGGCACGAATGCCCAGGCATCGCCCCGGGACCGGCGGGTTTCAGCCAAACGGCGGCCACAATTTCCCGGCTATAAATAACGGGTGAGACAATCCAAATATTCAACTAACCATCCAGCCCACCAACAAACCACCAACGGATTAATGACGTCGCCCCACTGAGTCTCATGCCAGCCAGAGATTCTTTCAGGACTCTCTGGAACTCGGTGCCGACCTTGGGCGTTCATGAATTCGAGGCACCCTGTTGGGCCCGGCTGATCGAAGATTAGGAGATGGACATGCGGATGCACCTTTTCGCCGCCACGTTGCTGGCGACCGGCCTGATCGGCGGCGTCGCCGCCGCGCAAACCAACGATCCCAACGAAGCCATTCCCCAGCCGGAGGCCAACGCCCCGCCCCCCGCCCCCGTGGGTGACGAAGGCGCCATCGGCCCCGCCACGACCACCACCAGCTATTCGTCGTCCAGCTACGAGAGCAACACGGTGACGGTGCGGCCGCGCAGCTACATGTCCACCGGCACCGGCAAGGTGCAGACCGCCATGAAGCCGGGCGACACCGTGCCCAAGCCGGTGTGCCTGCCCGACAGCAACACCACCCCGCACGTCTGGGCGGCCCCCGTGGTCTTCGGTATGCCGCAGGCCCGTGGCAACCTGCACGGCATCGACACCTGGGTCGAGGACCGCGGCGGCAACTGGGTGGTGAAGTCCACCATGGTCGCCGGCGAGGGTGATGCCCCGGTCAGTGACCAGGGCCAGGGCGGCTGGGTCGAGATCAGCACCATGTGCGCGACCCCGGACGTCCCGGACAGCACGCACGCTGGTTCAGCCCAGACGGCCATGAACTAATACCAACGAGCGCTGATGGCGACTCTCGCTAAGGGGATTCCCTTCGGGCTGATTTTCTGATTCACCAGAGCAGGCAAAGAGGAGGCTTGCGATGGGTTCGGCAGTTGAGGTTCGTTCGGATTATTCAGCGGCGGCTTTGCGCCAATTCGCGCGCCGATGCGGCGATGCTGACCAGGTTCGGCGGTTGTTGGCCCTGGCGCAGATCCTCGACGGCCGGAGCCGGGGTGAAGCGGCCAGGACGGCTGGTGTGACGCTGCAGATCGTGCGGGATTGGGTTCTTCGTTTCAACGCGGATGGCCCGGACGGCCTGGCTACACGCAAGGCGCCCGGCAAAGTGCCGTTGCTGAACGATACACAGCGCGCGCGCCTGGCCGCGGCCGTCGAAGCCGGGCCGATCCCGGCCGTGCATGGCGTCGTGCGCTGGCGGCTTGTCGATCTGGCCCAGTTGCTGTGGGATGAGTTTGGTGTGTCGGTGACGCGCTTCACCCTTGGCCGCGAATTGCGCGCGCTGGGCTATCGCAAGCTCTCGGCCCGGCCGCGCCATCGCGGCCAGAAGCCCGAGGACATCACCGATTTTAAAAAACCTTCGCAACCCGCCTGGCGGGCATCCGGCACCACCTCCCGCCGGGAACGCCCATAGAGTTGTGGTGGCAGGACGAGGCGCGGATCGGCCAGCAGACCGAGTTCACCCGGCGTTGGGCCAGGATTGGTACCAGGCCGTCAGCACCGAAGGATCAGCGCCGGACCTCGGCCTGGATCTTCGGCGCCATCTGCCCCGCCGAGGGCAAAGGGGCCGGCATCGTCATGCCCCGCTGCAACACCGCCGCGATGAACAGCCATCTCCAGGAAATCGCCGTCCACGTCGCGCCGGGCGCGCACGCCGTCCTCATCCTTGATCAGGCCGGTTGGCATAGCTCGGCCGAACTCATTGTGCCAGCCAACATCACGCTCATGCCCTTGCCGCCCCGCTGCCCGGAACTCAACCCCGTCGAAAACCTCTGGCAGTTCATGCGCGACAACTGGCTCTCAAATCGCATCTTCCAGAACTATGACGACATCGTCGAGCACTGCTGCCACGCCTGGAACAAACTCGTCGAACAGCCTTACCGCATCATGTCCATTGGACGCAGGCAGTGGGCACATGGGTCGTAATTAACGCTCTTTGGTATAACTTCTGGGAAATCTGTGATGAAGGGGCGGTCCATCCGGGCCGCCCTTTTCATTTGGCTTTGAGGCCCCTCAAACGCCGGGCGCCGCCATCCGGCGGCTGGCCTCAGATATCCTGGACATCCAGCACGCCGGGAATGGCGCGCAGGGCCGACCGGCTGGCGCTGTTGATCTGATAGGCCTGGGGCAGCACCACCTCCACCTCCAGCCGGTCGATCTCCACCATCAGGTGGATCTTGCCCCGGCCGGAGGGCATGCGCTGCAGCACCGACTGCAGGCCCGCCACCGGTTCCTGGTCCTTCAGGGTCAGGCGCAGGCCGGACGCCACGCGGGCGACCTCATCCTCCAGCAACTGCACCGTGCTGCCGGTCAGGCGCAGTTCCTCGCCGTTCTGCTGCACATCGACCGTCATCATCACGGCCTTGCCCGGTTCCAGATGTTCACGCGCCGGCGCCAGCGCCTCGGAGAACAGGGTCACCTCATAGACGCCGGACGCATCGGACATGCCGATGAAGGCGAAGCGGTTGCCGCTTTTGGCCGTGCGTTCCTGGCGGGCGACGACGATGCCGGCCATGCGGTAGCGGGTGGAACCGCCGCCGCGCGCGATGATGGCCGGCAGGTCGGCGAACCGCACCACCTTCAGCTTGGCCAGGGGGGCGGCGAAGGCGTCCAGCGGGTGGGCGGACAGGTAGAAGCCGATGGCCTCGAACTCATGCCGCAGCTTTTCCAGCGGTTCCCAATCCACCACCCGCGGCAGTTCCGGCGCCTTCAGCGGGGCCGACGCGCCGAACAGGCTGGCCATGCCGCTTTCCTTCTCCGCCGCCTGGGCCTGAGCGTAGCGCAGCATGATTTCGATGGCGGAATGAACCTGGTGGCGGTTGGGCACCAGGCTGTCGAAAGCGCCGGCGGCGGCGAGATTCTCCAGCTGGCGCTTGTTGATGACCTTGTTGTCCAGGCGGCGGGCGAAATCGAACAGGTCGCGGTAGGGGCCGTTGGCGTCGCGCTCCGCGATCACCGCCGCCATGGCGGGGCCGCCCACGCCCTTCACCGCCGCCAGGGCGTAGCGCACCGCGCGCTCGCCATTGACCATCTCCACCCGGAAGATGTCGCCGGATTGGTTGATGTCCGGCGGCAGCAGCTTGATCTTCAACCGGTCCAGTTCCTGGCGAAACTGGTTCAGCTTGTCGGTATTGCCCAGATCCAGCGTCATGGACGCGGCCATGAACTCCACCGGGAAATTGGCCTTCAGATACGCCGTCTGGTAGGCGATCAGGGCGTAAGCGGCGGCATGCGACTTGTTGAAGCCGTAGCCCGCGAACTTGTTCACCTGGTCGAAGATCAGGCCGGCCTGTTCCGAATCCACCCCGCGCGCGGTGGCGCCGTCGATGAACTTGGACCGCTCCTTCTCCATCTCCTCCTTGATCTTCTTGCCCATGGCGCGGCGCAGCAGGTCGGCGCCACCCAGGCTGTAGCCCGCCAGCACCTGGGCGATCTGCATCACCTGTTCCTGGTAGACCATGATCCCGAAGGTTTCCTTCAGGATGGGCTCCAGCGAGGGATGCATGTAGTCAGGTTCTTCCTGCTTGTCCTTGACCTTAATGTACTTGGGGATGTTGTCCATCGGGCCCGGCCGGTACAGCGAGACCAGGGCGATGATGTCCTCAATGCGATTGGGCTTCATGCGGCGCAGCACGTCGCGCATGCCCGAACTTTCCAGCTGGAACACGCCCGAGGCCTCGGCCCGGCCCAGCAGCCTGTAGGTCTTCTCGTCGTAGAGGTCGAGGTTCAGCAGGTCCAGATCCGGCTGGCGCGGGCGGATCAACTCCACCGCCTTCTGCAGCACGGTCAGGGTCTTCAGACCCAGGAAGTCGAACTTCACCAGGCCGGCCAGTTCCACATACTTCATGTTGAATTGGGTGACCGGCATGTCGGAACGCGGATCGCGGTACAGCGGCACCAGCTGGTCCAGCGGCCGGTCGCCGATCACCACGCCGGCGGCGTGGGTGGAGGCGTGGCGGTACAGGCCTTCCAGCTTTAACGCCACGCCGATCAGGCGGTCCACCGTCTCATCCTGGCGGCGCATCTCCTGCAACAGCGGCTCACCATCCAGGGCCTGTTGCAGGGTGACGGGGTTGGCCGGGTTGTTGGGCACCATCTTGCAGATGCGGTCCACCTGGCCATAGGGCATCTGCAGCACACGCCCCACGTCGCGCAGCACGGCGCGGGCCTGCAGCTTACCGAAGGTGATGATCTGCGCCACGCGGTCGGTGCCGTACTTGGCCTGGACGTAACGGATCACCTCGTCCCGGCGGTCCTGGCAGAAGTCCACGTCGAAGTCGGGCATGGACACGCGTTCGGGGTTCAGGAAGCGTTCGAACAGCAGGCCGAAGCGGATGGGGTCCAAGTCGGTGATCAGCAGCGACCAGGCGACCAGCGAACCGGCGCCCGAACCACGGCCCGGTCCCACGGGGATGCCGTTGTCCTTGGCCCATTTGATGAAGTCCGACACGATCAGGAAGTAGCCGGGGAACTTCATGCGCTCGATGACGGACAACTCGTAATCCAGCCGCTCGCGGTAGCGCTTTTCCGTGTCGGCCTTGGCCTCCGCGTCCATCTCGGGCGTGAAGACGTAGCGTTCCAGGCGGAAGGTCAGGCCGTCATGCGCCTGGGCGTGCAGTTCCTCCGCCTCCGTCCGGCCGGCCTCGGTGGGGAAGTTGGGCAGGATGGGGTTGATCTTGCGCGGCATGTAAGCGCAGCGCTGGGCGATCACCACCGTATTGTCCACCGCCTCGGGCAGGTCGGCGAACAGGTCGCGCATCTCCTGCGCGCTCTTGAAATAATGGTCGGGCGTCAGGCGGCGGCGGTCGTCCTGCATGATGAAGCTGCCGGTGGCGATGCACATCAGGGCGTCGTGCGCCTCGTACATGCCGGCGTCGGCGAAGTAGCAGTCGTTGGTGGCGACCAGCGGCAGGTCGTGGGCATAGGCCAGGTCCACCAGCGGGCCTTCGATGCGCGCCTCCGCCCGGCCGATGGGGCCGTCGCCATGGCGCATCAGCTCCACATACAGGCGGTCGGGGAACAGGCGCTTCAGTTCCAGCAGAAGCTCGGTCGCGGCCGGTGTCTGGCCTTCCAGCAGCAGGCGCCCCACGCCGCCGTGCAGGCCGCCGGTCAGGGCGATCAGGCCCTCGGTATAACCTTCCAGCCCGGCCATGGACACCTGGGGCTCCAGCCCCGGTTCCGTTTCCATATAGGCGCGGCTGATCAGTTCCATCAGGTTGTCGTAACCCTTGGCGCTCTGTGCCAGCAGCACCAACTGGTCCGCGCCGAAGGCGCCGGGCCGCTGGGCCCCACGGGTGTTGGCGGCGGGGCCCCAGCGGCCGATCCACATCTGGCAGCCGACGATGGGCTGCACGCCCGACTCCGACGCCGCCATGGCGAATTCCAGGCTGCCAAACAGGTTGCCGGTATCCGTCACCGCCACCGCCGGCATGGCGTTCTTGGTGCACAGCTTCACCAGTTCCTTCACCTTGATCGCGCCCTCGGACAGCGAATAGGCGGAATGGGTGCGCAGATGGATGAAACCGGGGTGCGACATGGGGCGAGGGGTTCCGGGGTATCGGGATCAGGATGTGAGTTTACGAAGACGGCGGTGGTGGCGTCACGCGTCGTGTGACCATGGCCGATTCCCCAAATGAAAACGCCCGCCTCAGGGTTAGCCGGCCGTAGCCGGCAACCCCGAAGCGGGCGCCCCACGTTTAAAAAGACGCGACTCAGGCGACCTTCACCGAACTGCGGATCATGTGGTCGAAGGCGCCCAGCGAGGCCTTGGCACCCTCGCCCATGGCGATGATGATCTGCTTGTAGGGCACGGTGGTCACGTCGCCGGCGGCGAACACCCCGGGGACCGACGTGTCGCCGTGGTGGCCCACGATCACCTCACCCCGCTGCGTCAGCTCGACCGTGCCGCGCAGCCAGTCGGTGTTGGGCAGCAGGCCGATCTGGACGAAGATGCCTTCCAGCGCCACGCGGTGCGTCTCACCCGAGGCACGGTCCTTGTAGACCAGGCCGTTCACCTTCTGGCCGTCGCCCGTGACCTCGGTGGTCTGGGCCTGGGTCAGGATGGTGACGTTGGGCAGGCTTTTCAGCTTGGTGATCAGCACGGCGTCGGCGCGCAACTGGCTGTCGAACTCCAGCAGCGTGACGTGAGAGACGATGCCGGCCAGGTCGATCGCTGCCTCGACACCGGAATTGCCGCCACCGACCACCGCCACGCGCTTGCCCTTGAACAGGGGGCCGTCGCAGTGCGGGCAGAAGGCCACACCCTTGGTTTTGTACTGTTCCTCCCCCGGCACCTTCATCTCGCGCCAGCGGGCGCCGGTGGCGATGATGACGGACTTGGCCTTCAGCGTGGCGCCGCTTTCCAGCGTCACCTGGTGCAGGCCATCGACGGTGGCCAGCGCCTTGGCGCGCTGCTGATTCATGATGTCCACGTCATAGCTGCGGACATGTTCCTCCAGCCCGCGCACCAGCTTCGGCCCTTCCGTCGCGGTGACGGAGATGAAGTTCTCGATGCCCAGCGTGTCCATCACCTGGCCGCCGAAACGCTCCGCCACGATGCCGGTGCGGATGCCCTTGCGAGCGGCGTAGATGGCGGCCGCGGCACCGGCGGGGCCACCGCCCACCACCAGCACGTCGAACGGGTCCTTGCCGTCGATCTTGGCGGCCTCACGGGCGACGGAGCTGGTGTCCAGCTTCGCCAGGATTTCCTCAAGCTCCATCCGGCCCTGGCCGAAGGGCTCGCCGTTCAGGAAGACGGCCGGCACGCCCATGATCTGGCGCTTGGTCACCTCATCCTGGAACAGGCCGCCGTCGATCATCTCATGGCGGATGCGGGGGTTCAGCACCGACATCAGGTTCAGCGCCTGCACCACGTCCGGGCAGTTGTGGCAGGTGAGCGAGATGAAGGTCTCGAAATGGAAATCGCCCTCGATCGCCTTGATCTGGGCGATGACCTCATCCGAAACCTTGGGCGGATAGCCGCCGGCCTGCAGCAGCGCCAGGACCAGCGAGGTGAATTCGTGGCCCATGGGCAGGCCGCTGAAGCGGATGCCGATGTCGCCGGCGGGGCGGTTGACGGTGAAGGACGGGCGGCGGCCGGGGCCGTCCACGTTCTCATTGATGTTCACCAGGGGGGAGGCCTCGGCGATATCTGCCAGCAATTCCATCATCTGGGTGGAGGCGGCGCTACCGTCGGGGAAGGCAACGATCTCGATCGGCTGCTTCGCGCGCTCCAGATAGGCCTTCAATTGCGCTTTGAGGTTGGCGTCCAACATCGGATCGGGCTTTCTTGGCAGAAATTAGCGGAAGGGGCGGGCAAGGAGAGAGCGTTACCGGGAACCACGGAAGGGCCCGGACCTATCTCGAAACGTAATGTTCAGAACGGCGTGTTCAAGCGGGACGGACCAGGCGACCCGGAAGCGGCGCTCAGGCAAGGTACAAAAGCCCGAGGGCGACCGGGGGTGCCACCGCACCCCCGGAAGGGGCCGGGACGCAAACCGTCCCGGCCCGACGTCAGACGACGTCTGGATCAGATCTTGCCGACCAAGTCCAGCGACGGCTTCAGGGTCTCGGCGCCATCGGTCCACTTGGCCGGGCACACTTCGCCGGGGTGGCTGGCGACGTACTGGGCGGCCTTCACCTTGCGGAGCAGCTCGCTGGCGTCACGGCCGATGCCGTTGTCGTGGATCTCGCACAGCTTGATCTGGCCTTCGGGGTTGATCACGAAGGTGCCGCGCAGGGCCAGGCCCTCTTCCTCGATCAGGACGTCGAAGTTGCGGGCCAGGGTGGCGGTCGGATCACCGACCAGCGGGTAGCCCACCTTGGAAATCGTGTCGGAGGTGTCGTGCCAGGCCTTGTGGGCGAAGTGGGTGTCGGTCGACACGCCGTAGATCTCCACGCCCAGCTTCTGGAATTCGGCGTAGTTGTCGGCCAGGTCGCCCAGCTCGGTCGGGCACACGAAGGTGAAGTCGGCCGGGTAGAAGACAACCACGGACCACTTGCCCTTCAGGTCGGCCTCGGTCACCGGAACGAACTTGCCGTTGTGGTAGGCGGTGGCCTTAAAGGGCTTCACTTCGGTATTGATCAGGGACATCTCTAATTCCTTGGTTGGTTAATTGAGATTATTCGTGGTTGGTTTCGGCGGGGCTGCCGGGTCGCGGGGGGCAACCGCGCCCTGCCGACACCCAGGACCATATCGCCATCTTAGAATAATTCCAATTATAAAATGCGCGGCCGTGTGCACCTGCGGCATGCCTGCCTGGCGGCGGCGCGCGGGTGGCGGCCCCTTGCATTGGCGGCGGCCCTTCCCAAGGCCATCCTTTATGCGAAACATCCCGGCGAACAGGGAATTGGCCGGACTGACCGACAGGCGGCAGGGGCGGCGATGGCCATCCCCTTCTTGCAAAGACGGCCCTCATCTTAAAGGCAGGACGGCGACGCGTCACCTGTCCGATTGCCAACTAATCCCCCTGGATCAGTTGGCAATCGGCGGTCGCGTTCCTTAATGGGGAATGGTCAGACCGGCCTTCTGGCACTCCGCCATGAAGTTCAAGGCCACCGGGGTGACGCTTTGCGTCAACGTCGTCCTGGATTCCGTGATGGTCTGTTGCACCAAGGACGGCATCTCACTGCGCAGCTTGCGGCCCGCGGGGGTCTCATAGAACGCCAGGATGGCCTGCAACTCCCCCTCGGTGAAATGTTCGGCATAGAGTTGGATGATCTTCTCGAATATGGGGTCCAGGGCCTGCTTGAAGCCCGGCACCAGTTCCTTATCGACCAACCCCTGGACCTCTGCCTCACGCCCTGGATTCGCGGCCTTGATCCTGGCGGCCAGGGGCTGGACCATGGTGGGCAACAGCTGCTGCACCAGCCCCACGGCATTGGTCTTTTCAACCAGGGTGCGGGCCAGTTCCAGCGTCTTGGGCGTCGATGTGGCCGTCTGCGCCCAGGCGGGTGCGGCCATCAACAACGAAACGCCGATCAGGCCGGCCGTTATCTTTTTGAGCAATTCCCTCTCCCCCAATCGAAACGATGATTATGAACGCCGGCACGGGTGGCCGGCGTTCGCATTATCGCCCCGGTTTCAGGCCGTAGATAGGGGAGGCGCCACCTTCGCGCGAAAGGTCGCAGGCACAGACACCAACGGCCGGGAAAACCCGGCCGTTGTGACTTTGGGGGCAATAGTGCGGCGCGGGCTCAGCCCGGCTGGTACAGCTGGTCGAAGCTGCCGCCATCGGCGAAGTGGGCCTTGTGGGCGTCGTTCCAGCCGCCAAAGGTATTGATGTCGAACAGGTCGATCTTGGCGAACTTGTTCTGCACCTCCTGCAACACCACCGGATCACGCGGGCGGTAGAAGTGCTTGGTCGCCAGGATCTGGGCCGGCTGGGTGTACAGGGTCTGGAGGTAGGCCTCCGCCACGCGGCGGGTGCCGTGGCGGTCCACCACCTTGTCCACCACCGCCACCGGCGGTTCCGCCAGGACGGAGACGGACGGCGTCACCAGTTCGAATTCGCCCGGGCCCAGTTCCTGGATGGCCAGATAGGCCTCATTCTCCCAGGCCAGCAGCACGTCGCCCAGGCCGCGCTGCACGAAGGTGGTGGTGGCGCCGCGCGCCCCGGTGTCCAGCACCGGCACCTTCTTGAACAACGCCTTGATGTAGTCGCGCGCGGCCGCGTCACCACCCTTGGCACGGGCATAGCCCCAGGCCGCCAGATAGTTCCAGCGGGCGCCGCCCGACGTCTTGGGATTGGGGGTGATGACATCGATCCCCGGCTTCAGCAGATCCGGCCAGTCCTTGATGCCCTTGGGGTTGCCCTTGCGCACCAGGAACACGATCGTGCTGGTGTATGGTGTGGAATTGAAGGGCAGGCGCTTTTGCCAATCCTTGCCGATCAGGCCGCCGTTTTCGACGATGGCGTCGATGTCGTAGGCCAGCGCCAGGGTGACGACGTCGGCCTCCAGCCCATCGATCACGGCGCGGGCCTGCTTGCCCGACCCGCCGTGCGAGGTGTTGACGCTGACCTGGTCGCCATTGGCGGCCTTCGCCCATTCCTTGGCGAACAGCTCATTGTATTCCTTGTAGAATTCGCGCGTCGGGTCATACGACACGTTCAGCAGCTGCGAGGCGGAGCGCGCGCGTACCGAGCCGAACACGGCTAAGCCGGCGGCACCTGCCATGGCGGTCAACAGCGTCCTGCGTTGCATTCGAATTCCCCCTCGATGGATCGGGGGCCCGGCCGGAACGGGGCCCCGTGGCGCCGGCCGATGCAGCCCCTGGTTAGGGCGCAGCAAGCCTAACGCGCTTTTGCGTTGTTGATCCCCATCACAAACGACACCTCAATCTGTGTCAACAGAAACATAAATGACAAGATCGTTGTGTTGTTACTGTCAGGCAGCGCCATCGTGCCTTTCATATCTTGCGGACCGTTGATTTGCCTTGATTTCGAGCAATTCACCTTTCGGCCGATGTGAATCCGCACCCATCTTACGCTATCCCTGTGCATGGCAGTGTTGCGGGGCACCCCGACATGCCCATCCCAAGGGCACTCGCATCCCCGGCAATATCCGTACAGGTCCTTGCGCCAAAAGCGTTTTTTGTTTCCCGGTGCCGGACTGTGGCAGGGACGTCACGGCCCCCTCCTATCCCCCCGGCCAGACCCTTGAACCTCGACAAACTTGCCGATTACGAACACATTATGAGGGAACATCAGCGCTTTCACAGGACTATTCTGTATAATGACCGCCCCCTTCCCCCTTTTCCTGACGCTGACCGGCCAGACGGTGCTGATCGTCGGTGGGGGGGAGCTTGCCTTGCGCAAGGCGCGACTGGTGGCGGGGCAGGCGGGTACGGATGGCCGTGGCGCCCGGCTGGTGGTGGTGGCGCCCGACGTGCAGCCCGACCTTGCGGCCCTGGCGCAGGAGGTGCGCCACCGCCCCTTCGCCGACAGCGACCTGGACGGCGTGACCCTGGTGTTCGCAGCCGGCGAGGATGATGTGGAGGCCGCCCGCGTGGCCGCCCTGGCCCGAGCCCGCGGCCTGCTGGTCAATGTGCCGGACCGGCCGGCCCTGTCCAGCTTCATCATGCCGGCCATCATCGACCGCGCGCCCGTCACCGTCGCCATTTCCACCGGCGGCGCCTCACCCGTGCTGGCCCGCCGCCTGCGCGCCCGGCTGGAGGCGGCGCTGGAGCCCGGCCTGGGCCGACTGGCGTTCTTCCTGGATGGCTTCCGCACCGCCGTGCGCGCCGTGAAGACCGATGAGACCGCCCGCCGCCGCTTCTGGGAACGGGTGATCGACGGCCCCATCGCCCGCCGTTTCCTGGCCGGGGATGAGGCCGGCGCGCACGAGCAGTTGGTGAAGGCGCTGAACGCCAGCGGCGAGGGTGCGATCGAAGGCGGTTCCGTCGCCCTGGTCGGCGCCGGCCCCGGCGACCCCGACCTTCTGACCCTGCGGGCCCTGCGCGTGCTGCAGGACGCCGACGTGGTCGTCCACGACAAGCTGGTGGACGAGCGCATTCTGGACTACGTCCGCCGCGACGCCCGCCGCATCTACGTGGGCAAAAGCAAATCCTGCCACACCCTGAGCCAGGGTGAGATCAACGCCCTGCTGGTGCGCGAGGCCCAGGCCGGCCACCGCGTGGTGCGGCTGAAAGGCGGCGACCCCTTCATCTTCGGCCGGGGGGGCGAGGAGATGGTGGTGTTGCGCGCCGCCGGCATCCCCGTCGAGCTGGTGCCCGGCATCACCGCCGCCGTGGGCTGTGCCGCCGCCACCGGCATCCCGCTGACCCATCGTGGCCTGGCCCAGGGCATCACCGTCATCACCGCCCACGGCGCCGGCCCGGCCGGCGAAGGGGCGGAGCCCCCCCTGGACTGGCCGGCCCTGGCCCGCCTGGACCATACGCTGGCGATCTATATGGGCCTGAGCAAGGCCGGCCTGGTGGCCGAACGCCTGATCGCCGCCGGCAAGGCGCCGGGCACGCCCGCCGCCCTGGTGGAGAACGGCACCCGGCCGGACCAGGTGCTGGCCGTGGGCACGCTGGCCCAGCTGGGTGAGCTGGCCGTCCGCCACGCCCTGAAGGGCCCGGCCCTGATCCTGGTGGGCGAGGTCGTGTCCTTGGCCGACCCCGCCCAGATCGCCGCAGACGTTTTCGCCCAAACCACTCCCACCTCGGGGCGCTTCGGCGACACGACCCCCGGGGCGGGCTTCAAAGCCGCTGTTTGAAAGAGGATTTGCGTCATGGCCCGCGTTACCGACGCCCCCAAGGTCGTCACCGCCAACCGCCTGCAGGACGGCGCCGTCGTCTGGCTTGACCGGGCCGGCGTCTGGTCGACCAACGTGGCCGAGGCTGAGGTGCATGCCGAGGCCACGGGGACGGAAGCGGCGCTGGCCGTGGCGCGCGCCTCCGCCGCGCGGCAGGAGGTGGTGGAGCCTTACGCCATCGACGTGGTGGTCACGGAAGGTGCGGCCCCGCAGCCCGTCAAGGTTCGGGAGCAGATCCGCGCCGCCGGCCCCAGCATCGACGCCATCCCGGTCGGCTTCGCCGCCTGAAACAAAAAAGCGCCTGTCGCGTTCCCGCATGAACAAAGATTACGCAGAGCCTGCCGTCATGAGCCCCTCAGCCGCCGCCACCCGCCCCCTTGATCCGCCCAAGGATCTGCCCGACAGCACCGCCGGTATCTACCACTACGACCAGGTGGACCGGCAGTTCCTGAGGGAGCGGGTGGAGCAGTTCCGCCGCCAGGTGGATCGCCGCCTGTCGGGTGAACTGACGGAGGATGAGTTCAAGCCGCTGCGCCTGATGAACGGGCTGTACCTGCAGTTGCACGCCTACATGCTGCGCATCGCCGTGCCCTACGGCGTGCTGACCAGCCGGCAGTTGAGCCAGCTGGCACACATCGCCCGGGTCTACGACAAGGGCTTCGGCCACTTCACCACCCGCCAGAACCTGCAGCTGAACTGGATCAAGCTGGTGGACGTGCCGGCCATCCTGGACCTGCTGGCGGCGGTGGACCTGCACGCCATCCAAACCAGCGGCAACTGCATCCGCAACGTCACGTCCGACCAGTTCGCCGGCGTGGCAGATGACGAGGTGGTGGACCCCCGGCATTACGCCGAGGTGCTGCGCCAGTGGTCGACCCTGCACCCGGAATTCACCTTCCTGCCGCGCAAGTTCAAGATCGCCATCACCGGCAGCGCCACCGACCGCGCCGCCGTCTGCATCCACGACGTCGGCCTGCTGGTGAAGCGCGACGCCGACGGCCGCGTGGGGTTTGAGGTCTATGTCGGCGGCGGCCTGGGCCGCACGCCCTTCATCGGCAAGAAGCTGCGCGACTTCCTGCCCGAGGATGAGCTGATCGCCTATCTGGAGGCGGTGCTGCGCGTCTACAACGCCTATGGTCGGCGCGACAACATCTACAAGGCGCGCATCAAGATCCTGGTGCACGAACTGGGCATCGACACCTTCCGCCAGGAGGTGGAGGCCGAGTACGCCCGCATGTCGCCGGAGACCTACCGCCTGGACGCCGCCATCATCGACGGCATCAGGGCCCGCTTCGCCAGCCAGCCCTATGAGGCGCTGCCGCCGGTGTCTGGCGCCCTGGGCCGGGCGCGGCTGGAGGATCACACCTTCAACCGCTGGGTCCGCACCAACGTGGCCGCCCACCGCCAGCCGGGCTATGCCATCGCCACCATCACCCTGAAGCCGGCGGGCGGCATCCCGGGCGACGCCTCGGCCGACCAGATGGACGCCATCGCCACCCTGGCCGACCGCTACAGCTTCGGCGAACTGCGGGTGACACATGAGCAGAACCTGGTGCTGGCCCACGTGCGCCAGGACGATCTGCACGCCCTGTGGAAGGAACTGTCCAAGATCGGCTTCGGCGAGGCCAATTCCGGCCTGATCACCGACATCATCGCCTGTCCCGGCCTGGACTACTGCGCGCTGGCCAACGCACGCTCCATCCCGCTGGCGCAGCGCATCTCCGAACGTTTCGCGGATTTGGACCGGCAGCACGACATCGGTGAGCTGAAGATCAAGATCAGCGGCTGCATCAACGCCTGCGGCCATCACCATGTCGGCCACATCGGCATCCTGGGTGTCGATAAGAAGGGCGTTGAGGCCTATCAGCTGACCCTGGGCGGCACGGCGGCGACCGAGGGCGCCATCGGCGACATCCTGGGCCCGGCCATGTCGGCGGATGAGGCGCTGGACGCCATCGAAGGCGTGGTCGGCGTTTATTTGGAACGGCGGCAGGACGGGGAACGCTTCCTCGACACCCTGACCCGCATCGGACATACCCCGTTCAAGGACAAGGTCTATGCCGCTCATTGAATCCGGAGCCCTGGTGGCGGACCCCTGGGTGCGCCTGGGCGACGATGACGCCCTGCCGTCGTCGGACGTGCCGGTCATCGTCAGCCTGGCGCGCTTCCGCAAGGAGCGCGACACCCTGGCCGGCCGCAACGGCGGCCTGGGCGTGTTCCTGACCAGCGACCAGCACCCCAAGGACATCGCCGCCGACCTGTCGGACTTCGCCCTGGTGGCGCTGGACTTCCCCAAGTTCCGTGATGGCCGCGGCTTCACCGTGGCGCGCGAACTGCGGGAACATCTGGGCTATCGCGGTGTCATCCGCGCCGTGGGCCACACCATTCCCGACCAGTACCTGTTCCTGGTGCGCTGTGGCGTGACCCAGGTGGAAATCCCCGACGGCCGCGATGTCGCCCCTTGGGCGCACGCGCTGAAGGAAATCGACGTAGCCTACCAGGTGTCGGTGGCGGGGCCCCTGCCCCTGGCCCGCCTGGCGCGCCACAAGCGTCCGGAGAATGCGGCATGACCACGCTGGCGGAGCCTGACATAGCGAAGCGGGGTGCCGACCTGGCACGGGCCTATGCCGGACTGACCGGCCCAGCCCTGCTGGAACCCTTGCTGACCCGGGAGTTGAAGGGCCAGATCGCGCTGGTCTCCTCCTTCGGGGCGGAATCGGCCGTGCTGCTGCACATGGTGGCGGAGATCGACCGGGCCACGCCGGTCATCTTCCTGAACACCGGCAAGCTGTTCGGCGAAACCCTGCGCTACCGCCGCGACCTGATCGCGCGCCTGGGCCTGACCGACGCGCGGGAGATCAAGCCGCTGGCGGAGGCCGAGGCGGCCAATGACGCCGACGGCATGCTGTGGCGCCGCGACCCGGACGCCTGCTGCCGCTTCCGCAAGGTGGAACCGCTGGAGCGCGCCCTGAGCGGCTTCGGCGCCTGGATCACCGGCCGCAAGCGTTTCCAGGCCGCCACCCGCGCCGACCTGGTGACCATCGAGGCGGCGGACGGCCGCCTGAAGGTCAACCCGCTGGCCGACTGGGGCCGTGACGATTTGGTGGCCTATCTGGATCGCCACGATTTGCCGCGCCATCCGTTGGAGGCCGACGGCTACCTGTCCATCGGCTGCATGCCCTGCACCGACCGCGTGGCGGCGGGCGACGACATCCGGTCCGGCCGCTGGTCGGGCATGGGCAAGACGGAATGCGGCATCCATCTGCCGCTGCCCGCCGTGGCCGCCCCCAGCGTCTAACGAGTAAAACCGGGGACGACCCCGGGTCCGGGACGGTGGCTGTTCCGGGCGATCCTCCGGCGGGGACGGCCCTGCGCTTTACCGGAGAGATGCCATGGCATGGCTATGGTTGTTGCTGGCCGGCCTATCGGAAGTGGGCTGGGCCGTGGGCCTGAAATACACCGACGGCTTCACCCGTCTTTTGCCATCCGTCCTGACCCTGACCGCCATGGGCGTCAGCCTGGGCCTGCTGGGCCTTGCCCTGCGCACCTTGCCCTTGGGTACGGCCTACGCGGTGTGGACCGGCGTCGGCACCATCGGCACCGTCATCGCCGGCATCATCCTGTTCAACGAGCCCGCCACCGTCCTGCGCCTGGCCTGCATCGCCCTGATCACCGCCGGCATCGCGGGATTGAAGCTGGCGCACTGACGCCGGCTGGCAACCGCGTTCCACCGGCCGCAACGGCGCGCAATCCTCGCCATGGCTCTTCGCGTAGCCTGCCGCCATCATGACGGTGATGGACGGAGCGGTTGATGAGCGGCGGGCGGAATTGGCGTGAGATTTACGAAGGCGGCAGTGTCGAGGCCGAGCGCGAAATTTTCCTGGCGCTGGCCCGCGACATGCTGGCCGTGCAGGAAAGCAACCGGCAGAAGACCGGCGCCGCCCACCCCGGCCGCACCCTGCATGCCAAGTGGGTGGCGGGGGTCACCGATGCCCGGCTGGTGGTGGACGCGGACTTGGCACCCGAATTCCGCGTCGCCTGGTTCCAGCCGGGCGCCGACCTGACGACCGCCATGCGCCTGTCCAACGCCAGCGGCGTGCCCCAGCCCGATGGCGTGCCGGACATGCGGGGTGCGGCGCTGAAGATCACCCTGCCCGACGGTGGGGTTCATGACCTGCTGATGACCAGCTTCCCGGCCTCACACGCCCGCGACGCCCGCCAGTTCGTGGAATTCGCACGTCATCGCCTCGGGCCCGCGCGAAACCATGGGCGCGCGCCTGGTCGCCGCTTTCGGCGAGGCGGAGACCCAGCGCATGATGGCCAACATCCGCCAGGGTTTCCGCCCCTGCCCCAGTCTGGCGCTGGAGCGGTTCTGGAGCCGGGGCGCCGTGCTGTGGAGCGGCCAGCCGGTACGCTTCGACCTGCGACCCGTCCCCGACGCACCGCCCGCGACGGGCGCCCCGGCCGACGGGCCCGACGCCCTGCGCCTGGAACTGGCCGCCCGCCTGGCGGCCGGCGACGTGCGTTATCGCCTGGCCTTGCAGCGCTACGTGGATGAGGAAAACACGCCCATCGAAGATGGAACGGTGGAATGGCGGGAAGAGGTGTCGCCGCCGGTAGCGGTGGCGACCTTGACCATTCCCCAGCGCGACTTGCTGGATGAAGCGGCCCGGGCACAGGCGGCGGCCGTGGACGCCCTGGCCTTCAACCCCTGGAACGCCCCGGCGGAGTTCCGGCCGCTGGGCAACCTGAACCGGGCCCGGGGCGTGGTCTACGGCATGAGCGCCCGGCGCTGGCAGGCCGTGACGCCTGAGGCCTGATGTCGCTAACGCGCCCGGCGGAGATGGCCCCGTTCGCGCGCGTACGCCCCGGGCGTGCAGCCGACCTGCCGCTGGAAGCGGCGGGTGAAATGGCTCTGATCGGCGAAACCCGCCACCAGGGCCACCTGCGCCAGCGACAAGGCACCGTCCGCGATCAGGGCCTGGGCACGGTGAATGCGGCACCGTTCCACATAGGCGCCGACGGTCACGCCCGTGGCCCGCTTGAACAGGCGGGTGAGGTGGAAACGGCTGACACCTACCAGATCCGCCAGTTCGGCCAGGCCGATGCGCCGGTCGAGATTGTCCTCGATATAGTCGGTCAGCCGCGCCAGCTCCACAGCACTCAAGCTCGCCGTGCCCGCCGCCGGGGCCGGGTCGAAGGCGTTATGGCTGCGCAGCAGATGGGCGGCCAGGGCGCAGGATAGGGCATCGGCGATCAGGCGCTGCGCCGGATGGGGCGGACGGTCCAGTTCGCCCATCAAGGTCAGGGCGATGTGCCCGATCACCGTGTCACGCATCTCAAAGACGTTGCGGATCTCGAAAGGGGCCGCACGCCGCCCCAGCTGCTCTGCCGCCGTGGCGACCAGGGCGGTGGGAATGCGCAGGCGGGCGGAAGCGGCGGCGTCCCCTTCCCAGGCGGAATCATGACCGGCCGGCATCATCAGGGACATGCCGGTCGAGAACAGGCCGGCATGCGCCTTCCCGTCCCGCGTCTGGATCAGCCGGGCGCCACCGCCCGGGCAATAACAGATCAGGTGGTGGTCGTAGGCCGGCATGCGCAGGGAATAGCCGGGCAAGGAGCCGTAGACGTCCATGGTGACGCCGGCCCAGTCGCGGTCCCGGGTGCTGCACAGCGGCGCCCAGGGCAGGGCGCCGACAACATCCTGGATGGTGATCGCGGCGGCCGGGGGATGACGCTTGCTCACGATCGGCCGCTCTCCGGAAGGGGGTGGCCGTCATCTTTGCCAAGCCGCGCGCGCGTCGCAACCCCGGAACCGTTAGGGCTCACTGTGATGTCGCCGCCTCACATCACCCAGGTGACCACCATGCCGATGTCCACCACCGCCATGGCGGCCATGGACAGCCAGCCCAGGGTGCGCAGCACCGGCGGCAGGGTGAAATCGCCCATGATGTCGCGGCGGCTGGTCATGCGCATCATCAGCACCATGACGGGTACCGCCACCACGCCGTTGACCACGGCACTCCAGAACAGGGCCTTCACCGGATCGATGTCGATCACGTTCATGGCGCAGCCCACCACCATGGCGGCCAGGATGGCGCCGTAGAAGGCCTTGGCCTTGGAAGGCGCGCGTGCCAGGCCCACCGGCCAGCGCCGCGCCTCCCCCAGGGCATAGGCGGCGGACCCGGCCAGCACCGGCAGGGCCAGCAGGCCGGTGCCGATGATGCCCAGCGCGAAGATTGCGAAGGCGAAGGTGCCGGCGATGGGGCGCAGGGCCTCCGCCGCCTGGGATGAGGTCTCGATGTTGGTGATGCCGTGGGCGTGTAGGGTGGCGGCGGTGGTGATGATGATGAACAGCGCCACACCGTTGGACAGCAGCATGCCGATCATGGTGTCCAGGCGGATACGGCGGAATTCCTCCGGCCCCTGTTCTGGCGCCTTCTTCAGGGGTCGGGCGTCGGGATCGCCCTTTTCCTCCTCCACCTCCTGGTCCGCCTGCCAGAAGAACAGATAGGGGCTGATGGTGGTGCCGAACACCGCAACCACCGCCACCAGGTATTCCGACTTCAGCGACAGGGGTGGGTGGACGATGGCGCGGCCCAGCTCCGCCCAGGGGATGGGCACGACGAAGACGGTGGCGACATAGGCGAACAGCGACAGCGTCAGCCATTTCAGGATGGAGACATAGCGGCAGTACGGCACGAAGATCTGCAGCAACGCCGAACCCGCCCCGAACAGCATGACGTACAGCCAGATGGGCCCGCCGATCAGCAGGCCCAGGGCCGCCGCCATGGCGCCCAAATCGGCACCGATGTTGACCACGTTGGCCGCCACCAGCAGCACGACGATGCTGTTGATGGTGATGGGTGGATAATAGCGCCGCAGGTTGCCGGCGATGCCGTGGCCGGTGACGCGGCCGATACGGGCGGCGATTTCCTGGATGGCCGCCATCAGGGGGTATGTGAGCACCAGGGTCCACACCAGGCCGTAGCCGAACTGCGCCCCCACCTGGGAATATGTGGCGATGCCGCTGGGGTCGTCGTCGGAGGCGCCGGTGACCAGGCCCGGCCCCAGGCACTGCCAGATGGTCTTGCGCCGGGGCGGCGGCTGGGACGGTGGTCCCCCGCCGGGAATGGAGCCGGCGGACACAGGCGTGGTTCCGGACACCGGCTCCCAAGTATCCATGGCGCTTCGCTCCCGTCCGTATTTGGGGGCGGGGGCACGTGCCTGGCACGGCGTGCCCCCGATACTTATCCCCGGAATACTGGATCAAGGACGGGAACGAACTTTTGGTTCCACCAGGGGTTGGTCTTCTTTCCTCATAGACCGGTGCCCGCCGGCGGCTGGCGGGGTGATGAAAAGGCCTGTGGCGGCCTGAGTTCCGGAATGATTCATTCCGCGAACGATGGTCGCCGGGCCATAGCCAACCGTGGCCATCATCCGGCCGCGGAAGGCGCCCACATCGCGCGACGCCAGCATGGTCATCCGCATCAGGCTGATCTGGTCGTCCAGGATCGCGGCCAAGTAGCCCTTCTCCCTGTCGCCCCCCGCCTTGCTAGGCGTGATCTCCACCTGATACCGGCGGATCAGGTCGCCCCGGGGGTTGTCCACCTCGGTGCGATCCACGAAGACGCCCCGGGAGATTTCCGATTCCATCTCGGTGGCCCAACGCTTCGCATCGGGCATGGTCTCGAAGGTTTTGGATTGGGTAGGGAAGCCGGTGCGCCGGATCTTCACCTGCTAGCCAATGACCTGGCCATCCCGATTCTTCCGGGGGCCGATGGTAGCCATGGGAAAACTGTCTCCGCTGGGTGTCCCGCAGAGCCATTTGTCCCCAGATTGTCCCGCAAAATCCAGCCGAAACGCTGGAGGCGTGGCGTCCCCTACGGGAGGGTGCGCCACCTGGCCCCCAAGTGATTGGGCCGCTTGGCATAGACGCCACCAGATCTTGATGATCCGCGTGTGGCACGAGCGTATGCCACGTCGATAGTGGACGCAAGAGGATAGGCCCTGCATTGAGCCCCCGTAAGCGTCAGCGCAGCCACGCCTTCCCATGGCGTTATTGATGGGCATGCTTGCCGCTCGGCTTGAACGGTGGGCGCATGGACGACGTGACGGTGATCGGCAAGGGGGCATCCACACCATCAGTTCATGACCGACGCAAGTTCTATGACTTGGAATAAGGAGGGGAACTGCTTCGGTTGCCAAGCCTGTCCAACCAATAACGCAGCTTCTGGATGCCGTCCGGCGAAACGGAAACCTGAGACAGGTCGGCACCGATCTTTCGGGCTTCGCTGGGCGCCATGCCGAAACGGCGCCTAAACGCGGCTAAAATGGGCATCGCTGCCAAAGCCGTAGGTGTAAGCGACTTCGCCAACCCCAACGGCGCGCCCCCGGTCGCGGCTGCGTGTGAGTTCCGCGAAGCAGCGATCCAGGCGGCGGGTTTGAATGAAGACCGCGACCCCACCCTCGTCCTCGAACAGCCGGTACAAGGTCGCCCGGGACATTCGGAATGCCGCTGCCAGGTGTAAATCGGCTTGATCAAATGACCCTACCGACTTCAACGGAATCAAACGGATACCGCGCCGATCAGCGTCCAAGCCGCGCGCCGATTAACACCGAGACGGCGAAGACGGCTCGGGGAGCGGCGCGGGGCGGCACGTGTAGAGCCTGGCCGACCCTATGGGAGCGGGGCGCACCAAGAAATCCCGCCCTCTCTCGCCCTCAGAAGAACACTCCCGCTTGCGACACGTTCCAATCGTCCCCATGTCCCGCCGGGACAACATAAACGGGGAGCTCCGATGCCGTTTGGCACCTTTCTCGCGCATACCCTGCTGGCCCATACCTCCATCGCCGGAAAGACGCTTTCCGGCATCTTCGGCCTGTTGACGGAAAGCCGCCTGAATATCGACACTATCCCATCAAGAAAGCTGGCATGGCGTGCCCGCTTCGCGGCGGGGCTCTTCTTCAGCATGAGTTTCTGCGCACTGATCAACCTCGGCCTCGCGCCATTCCTGGGCGACACCCTCTTGTCGACTGCAGCCTTTCTCGGCTATCTGCTGGCCGCAAGCGCAGGTTTCCACACCTTCATGCTGATCATAGTCAGCTACCCCTCCCGCCAAAGGGCAGGCTTGCGGCGGGCCGCAAATGAGAATGTCCAGCGCGGCATCATGACGGCACTTCTTTTTCTTTATGCCGCCACGACTATTGTCGGAGCTAGGTGGGACGACCTTCTCAGCATAAGGCTGGTGGCAATCCCCTTCTTCGGTTTTGCGATCCTGCTGCCGTTCTTATTCAGCCGCACCTACTTGTGGCTCGGGAGCACCATCCGTTAGACTCTGAACAAATTCACAAGAGCCGAACACCATGACCGAATTCCTGGAAGAGACTGCCGCCATCGTCGCCAGCTACGTAGCTGGGAATCAAATCCCGGCGACCGAACTGCCCGGCCTGATCCGCAACGTGCATGACGGCCTCCAAGCCCTCACGGCTCCCCCGCAGCCCATCCTCGAACCGGAGAAACTGACCCCGGCGGTTCCCGTCCGCCGGTCTGTGACACCGGAATACATCATCTGCCTCGAAGACGGCAAAAAGCTGAAGATGCTGAAGCGCCATTTGCGCTCGGCCTACGGCCTGACACCGGAGGAATACCGGGAGAAGTGGGGCCTGCCCGCCGACTACCCAATGACCGCGCCGAACTATGCGCAGACGCGCTCAAAGCTGGCGACGCAAGCGGGGTTGGGCACGCGGAAAACAGCCAAGAGACAACCATGAAGAAGAAAAGAAGCAATAAAAGAAATCCACATAGGAAAAGTAATGGGACAGATTTCACATTAACCGAACATCCATTATCGGGAATTGATCCACACGCGCTGAAAGCTGCAATGAAAGCAGTTGCCGAGAGAGAGACTCTTGCTTTCAACGGCTATATTTCACGCATCAATGACATATTTAGCAAAAAAGACCCCGCACAGATTATTTCCATATTTTCCGCTTATGCCTCATTCACGACCGTATCGGCAACCGGGGTCAGCACAAAAAGCATGATGCCTGATGTTCAGCAACATCATGTTGAAATGCTACAGGCGCTATCCCTTGCGATACCTGCGGAGAGATGGGGATTAGATCTCGCTATACCTCAAGACGTTCAGAATATTTCCGACTCCATCCGAAAATTAACGGAGGCTTTTGCTTACCGTCGCCATCTTGTAACTGAAGGAAAAATAACCCAATCAGAAAAGGTGGTTCTATCTCTGCAAGAGAAACTACGACTTCATACGCAGTCCGTTCGAAATTGGGGATACTTCTCGAATGTCGTCACCATCTCCAATGATCTATATAGGCCATTAGATGAGATACTCAAGAAATACCACGGATTCAGCGCAACAGAACTTCTTGCTGTTTCCAATTCCCTCTTGGAGCTAATAGAGGGGCGCGTTAGCGACAGATTTAAGCTCCTTAAGCGTGTGTTTCGCGAACACACGCCCATTAAGTTAGTGAAATCATATCATAAGACTTTTCCGAATCTCTCAGAAATTTCTGACGAAAAGGCACGGGAGTTTGTATCTGATAAAAGCTTTGAGGAAGTAAAATTCTGCATACTGTCTCATGCTGATCTCTTTTTATCTAAGATGATGACCGTCAGCGCCGGCGACATCTCTCAGAGAATTGGCGTTAATAATGACGCTGTGCTGAAGATATTAGCCAGCCTCTCCCTGTCGCCCGGAGCTCTCGCCAACGGAAATCCGGAGCATTTCTTCCTGAGCAATCCAATCTGGAGCGCTCCTCTCATCCGAATGGGCGAAGATTTCTTCTGCCCATTGCCCCAAGCCATTTTCAGCCACGTTCACACCGTAATTCGGCGACTCGCAGATATGGCAAAGGCCAATGAAGCCCTTGGAAAGTGCCGATCTTCATATTTAGAAAACAAAGCCCAGAATATTATTTCTTCAGTGTTCCAAGATAACGCCCCATTGATTAATAAGAAATGGCACACGGGCATCCCGAGCGAACAATATGAGACCGATCTTCTTGTTGTGGTAGATTCTATAATTATTATTATAGAATGCAAATCTCATGCGCTTACCCCAACCGGTCTTCGTGGGCTGCCCGAGCGTGTTAAACGGCATATCGACGAATTGATACTCGGCCCGTCTATTCAATCCGCTCGCCTGGAAGATCAGATTTGGCGAGCAAAGTCGGGAGACGTAGAGGCAATAAGCGGACTCGCCAACTTCGACCTCGACTTTAAGAGAATAGAATCTATCGTTAGGATTTCAGTCACACTTGACGATTTTTCGATATTATCCTCTTCTGAATTAGATCTTAAGGAAGCTGGTTGGATACCTGAAAGTGTCCAGCTAGCCCCAACCATGAATATTGCTGACTTTGAATGCGTTGCTGATCTTCTGAATCGGCCTGCCTTCTTTGTTCATTATATGAAGGAAAGAAGCAGAATACAAAAATCGATGGAGATTTATGCGGATGAACTAGACTTTTTGGGATTCTATATGCAAACTGGATTTAATATATGGGATATAGAAAGCCAAGACGTCAGAGTTTCAATTTCGGGAATGTCTAGAGATGTCGATCACTATTATTCCAGTCGCGACGCTGGTGTTCGTGCACGAAAGCCCAGCCCAAAGATTCATCCGTACTTTTCTGATCTTATTAGGGCAATACAATCTAGGAAGTTTCCAGGATGGCTTTCTGTTTCAATTGATCTTCTTTATACCGGAGATTATTCCATCCAGAAGCAGATTGTAGCTGGAATCGCTTCAAATAAATTAAATGTTAAAAGAAACTGGCGGGACCCAGAACACATATCTTCGTTAATTTTGAAACCCCCACCTCACAGGGACGTTTCTTTTGTATTTTATCTGTATCCTCCACATCTATCAAACACACGCAGAGAATCCGCTGACAATCTCATTCAAAACACCCTTGAAACAACTGAATGTGGTAGATGCGTTCTTATCGGAAAGAATCTGAACAATACAACATCGCCATATAACTTCATTGTCATCGCTAATAAATCCGACGACAAAGACTATGCTGAGGAAGCCGTAACCATTCCCATATGAACCGCACCGGGATTGTTGGAGGCCGTTTGGTTTGAGTCAGGCGGCCATGGTAGGGGTGTCCGTCATGGCGTGGAATCGTGCCTCGGCTTCGGCTGGCGGGATGTTGCCGATGGATCCCAGGATCCGCCGGTGGTTGAACCAGTCAACCCATTCCAAGGTGGCGCACTCGACGACCTCGAAGGATCGCCATGGTCCACGCCGGTGGATCACCTCGGCCTTGTAGAGGCCGTTGATGGTTTCCGCCAGAGCGTTGTCGTAGCTGTCGCCGACGCTGCCGGCCGAGGGCTCGATCCCGGCGTCGGCCAGGCGCTCGGTGTATTTGATGCTGACGTATTGAACGCCCCTGTCCGAATGGTGAGCCAGGCCGCCGTGCTTGGCTGGTCGCCTGCCATGCAGGGCTTGCTCCAGGGCGTCGAGCACGAAGGCGGCATGGGCTGTCCGCGACACCCGCCAGCCGACGACGCGCCGGG
This sequence comes from Azospirillaceae bacterium, assembly GCA_028283825.1. Classification (NCBI taxonomy): domain Bacteria; kingdom Pseudomonadati; phylum Pseudomonadota; class Alphaproteobacteria; order Rhodospirillales; family Azospirillaceae; species Azospirillaceae bacterium. The sequence continues at coordinate 2,172,224 of JAPWJW010000001.1, forward strand.
CGTAGGCGTCGATGACGAAGGCCACGTAGACGAAGCCCTGCCAGGTGGCGACGTAGGTGAAGTCCGACAGCCACAGCGTGTTCGGCCGGGGCGCATGGAATTGCCGATTGACGTGATCCAGCGGACAGGGTGACCATTGCCTGGAGGTCGCCGTGTTGCAGGGGCACACGGGCAAGGTCAGGGACTTCGCGCAGGCCATCATCGCGGAGCGCGACGTCAGGCACGGCACCGTCGCCCATGTGCCGGTGGATGTCGGCGCGGAACCCCACAGCCATGGCCATGGGGCGCCTCATGACCATGGGCACGCCCGGCCCAAAGGCTGAAAAACTCCGTAAAAGTTCAAAGAATTCAGAAAAAGTCCGAACAAGTCCGACTTTGTCCGAGGATCTCCGACAAAGTCGGAAAAAATCGGAGATCGCACCGCCCATGGCCATGGCGATGGCCGCAGTTCCCTCTTGACGCTCGCCCGCACCAGGAACAAGATTTGGACGTTCACGGTCCCTGGACTACTAAATCTAGGGCTAAGAGGGAAGCCAGTGCGCCCTGTCGAAAGGGCAATGCCGGCGCTGCCCCCGCAACTGTAAGCGGTGAGCGGCCGTTCCATCAGCCACTGGCGCCACCCGCGCCGGGAAGGCGGAGCGGTCGCATCGACCCGCGAGCCAGGAGACCTGCCGTGATCGCTAGAACGTCCTCGGGCGGGGTGTCCCGATGGTCGCTTGGCGTGTGCCTGCCCGCTGGATGGCGCCCGCCTTCGCGCCATCTCTTCCCGCGTCCGTTCCGTTTCAACCATGGGGGATGCAGATGTCCGCGCTTGCCTACGACCTCGACCAGAACGGCCACCTCGTGCCGCTCACCCGTCCGGCGCCGCCGCCGGCCCCGGCGGAGCGCGCGGCCGAACCCCGGGCGGCGGAGCACCGCGCGCCGCTGATCCCGCCGCTGGCGCCGCGCCCCCAGCCGGCCGACCTGGTGCTGGACCGCGCCCGCGACGACCTGCTGACGCCCTTCGGCAAGGCCACCTTGCAGGACCGCTACCTGCTGCCGGGTGAGAGCTTCCAGGACATGTTCGCCCGCGTGTCCTGCGCCTTCGCCGACGACAAGGACCACGCCCAGCGCCTGTACGACGCCATGTCGCGGCTGTGGTTCATGCCGGCCACCCCCATCCTGTCCAACGGCGGCACCACACGCGGCCTGCCCATTTCCTGCTTCCTGAACACGGTGCCGGACTCGCTGGACGGCATCGTCGGCACCTGGAACGAGAACGTGGCGCTGGCCTCCAACGGCGGCGGCATCGGCACCTATTGGGGCAAGGTGCGGTCCATCGGGGAGCCGGTGAAGGGTTCCGGCGTCACGTCGGGCATCATCCCCTTCATCCACGTCATGGACGGCCTGACCCTGGCCATCAGCCAGGGGTCCTTGCGACGCGGATCGGCGGCCTGCTACCTCGACATCCACCATCCGGAGATCGAGGAGTTCCTGGAGATCCGCAAGTCCTCCGGCGACTTCAACCGCAAGGGCCTGAACCTCCACCACGGCATCAACATCACCGACGCCTTCATGGACGCGGTGCGCGACAACACCCCCTTCCCCCTGAAAAGCCCCAAGACGGGGGAGACGCTGCGCAAGGTCAACGCCCGCCAGCTGTGGCAGCGCATCCTGGAAACCCGGATGCACACGGGCGAGCCCTACCTGCTGTTCATCGACGCCGTGAACCGGGCGCTGCCCAAGCACCAGCGCGAGCTGGGGCTGAAGGTCACCAGTTCCAACCTGTGCAGCGAGATCGTGCTGCCCACCGGGCCGGACCACCGGGACGAGGAACGCACGGCCGTCTGCTGCCTGTCCTCCCTCAACCTGGAAACCTGGGATGAGTGGCAGGGCGAGGAAGGCTTCGTCGAAGACGTGCTGCGCATGCTGGACAACGTGCTGACCCATTTCATCGAGGTGGCGCCCGACGGCATGGCGCGCGCCCGCTATTCCGCCCTGCGCGAGCGGTCGGTGGGCCTGGGCGTCATGGGTTTCCATTCCTTCCTGCAGGCCCGCGGCATCCCCTTCGAAAGCGCCATGGCCAAGTCCTGGAACCTCAACATCTTCCGCAAGATCCGGCGGCAGGCGGACGCCGCCTCCGTCCTGCTGGCGGAGGAGCGCGGCCCCTGCCTGGACGCGCAGGAGCGGGGCATGAAGGCGCGCTTCAGCCACAAGATCGCCATCGCCCCCACCGCCAGCATCAGCATCATCTGCGGCGGCACCAGCGCCTGTGTGGAGCCCATCCCGGCCAACGTCTACAACCACAAGACCCTGTCCGGCGCCTTCGTCGTGCGCAACCCGCACCTGGGCCGGCTGTTGGCGGCCAAGGGCCTGGACACGCAAGAGGTTTGGCAGTCCATCGTGGAGCATGAAGGCTCCGTCCAGCACCTCGACGGTCTGAGCGAGGATGAGAAGGCCATCTACCGCACGGCGTTCGAGATCGACCAGCGCTGGATCATCGACCTGGCGGCCGATCGCACGCCCTTCATCTGCCAGAGCCAGTCGCTGAACCTTTACCTGCCGGCGGACATCGAGAAGTGGGACCTGCACATGCTGCACTGGTCGGCATGGAAGCGGGGGATCAAGAGCCTCTACTACTGCCGTTCCAAATCCATCAGCCGCGCCGCCGTCGCCGGCCGGCTGGAACAGGCGCCCGCTGCGGCCGCCCCCACCGCGCCCACCACCCGTACCGACTATGAGGAGTGCCTGGCATGCCAGTGACCGGCCTTTCCCACCTGGACCCGCACACCCTGGTCGGCACCGGCCGCGTCGGCCTGCTGACCGGCACCGGCAGCTACGATGTGGAGCGCTATCCCTGGGCCTATGAGTTCTGGAAGCGCCAGCAACAGACCCACTGGATGGGGGAGGAGGTGCCGCTGGGCGCCGACATCAAGGACTGGGCGTCGGATCGGGTGACGGATGCCGAGCGCGCCCTGCTGACCCAGATCTTCCGCTTCTTCACCCAGTCGGACGTGGAGGTGGGCGACAATTACCTGAAGCGCTACATCCCCTTGTTCCAGCCCCTGGAAATCCAGATGATGATGGCCGCCTTCTCCAACATGGAGACGGTGCACATCGACGCCTACGCCCTGCTGCTGAAGACCCTGGGCATGCCGAACACGGAGTTCGCGGCCTTCCGCAATTACCGGGAGATGCAGGCCAAGGCGGACTACATGCACACCTTCGGCGTCAACACGGTGGCGGACGTGGCCCGCACGCTGGCCATGTTCGGCGCCTTCACCGAGGGCATGGCCCTGTTCGCCAGCTTCGCCATGCTGCTGAACTTCCCCCGCCACAATAAGATGAGCGGCATGGGCCAGATCGTCAGCTGGTCGGTGCGGGATGAGAGCCTGCACTGCGAAGGCATCATCCGCCTGTTCCATGAGTGGAACCGCGAGACCGGCGCTGTCACCGCCACCGTGCGCCACGACATCATCGACGTGGCCAAGACCATGGTGGGCCTGGAGGAAGGCTTCATCGACCTGGCGTTCGAGTTGGGCGAGGTCCAGGGCATGACCGCGCCCGACATCAAATCCTATGTCCACTACATCGCCGACTGGCGCCTGACCCAGCTGCGCCTGCCGCCCGTGTTCGGCTATTTCACCGAGGCCGACAGCGACTACCGCCAGGTCCGCCCCCACCCGCTGCCCTGGCTGGTGGAGATCCTGAACGGCGTGGAGCACGCCAACTTCTTCGAGCAGCGGGCGACGGAGTACAGCAAGGCCGCGAGCAGCGGCAGTTGGGACGGCGACGACGGGGTGTGGGCGGCGTTCGATAAGGGGGAGGCGGGGCGGGGCCGGGCGGCGTGATGTTGCAACATTAACGTGCCGCGCAGCAACTAAAGTGTTAAACATTAAGTGAGCTTAAACTAACCTGGCCTTACTCAACTTCTAACTGGTAGCTCCACCATGCGCCTCCCTTTATTGGTCATCGCGTTAGTTGGCCTTGCCTTCCCCAATACGTCCATGGCGGCTCCTCGCCTTCACATAACCTGTGGATCGAGAGAGGGGAATACCATCAATCCAGCGGGTGTCCTGTTGGATAAAGTAGTTGATATTCCGAGCAATATTTCCATAACTGAGGGCATCGCTTCCCCCAATGCCATGCAAAAATCTGGGGAACGCTCAATAGAAATAAAGGGGAAAGCATACTTTAATGAGACTGGGCAGGTCGTGTTTTTAGGGCGCGCTGTTTGCGTTCAGCAAATTGGACAAGCCTCCTATGAAAGGATAGGTCCCAATCGCATCAAAGATCAAACATTCACTGCCAAATCGGGAATTATAATAATTGAACCTGATAATAGATCCGAAAATCTCGTCGTAAAATTTGAATACCTTCCCTAAATTGCCATGATTTCCTACTCGGTCGCGCATATGGCGCAAACCTCATAACCACCTGATCTACTGCCAGTGGCCGGCCAATGTCGGGGAAGGTGTGCTATGGGCGATGGCGGTCGAGGCCAACAGGGGCAGTGGCGTTCAATGAAGGGAAGCTTTAGCGCTTCTCCCTCTCAGGAAGCGTGAACTTGAAACTCAGCGTTTGATGCGAGGCCAACGAACAGGTCTCAGCCCCCGCACTAAGCGCCGCCCACCGCGTCCCGCCGGCTGAGCGCCAAATCGACGAAGGCTCGCAGGTAGTCGATGTCGCCATCGGCCTCGCGGTAGCCCAGGAAGATCTGTTTGGCCACGCCTTGCGGCCCCAAGCGCACCGGCGTGACCCCGAACTTGGGCCCCAGTTCCTCGACCAGCCAGCGCGGCAGGGCGGCGACGCCGCGTCCGTGCGCCACCATCAGCAGCATGATGTCGGTGGTCTCGATGGGCTTGTGCTGCCGGGGGCTGACCCCGGCCGGCATGAGGAACTGGGTGTAGATGTCCAGGCGGTCGGGCGGCACCGGATAGGTGATCAGCGTCTCGTCCGCCATCTGCTGCGGCTCCACGAACTCGGCGTCGCGCAGCCGGTGATCGGGGCCGACCACCAGCACCTGCTCGTAATCGAACACCGGCTCGAACCGCAACCCCGGTTTGAACAACGGATCCGGCGTCACCAGCATGTCGATGTCGTAGCCGAACAGGGCACCGATACCCCCGAACTGCACCTTCTGCCGGACGTCCAGGTCCACCTTGGGCCAGGCGTCCAGATAGGGGGCGGCGATCTTCAGCAGCCACTGGTAACAGGGGTGGCACTCCATGCCGATGCGCAGCTTGCCCCGCTCGCCCTGCGCGAACTGGCGCAGGCGCTCCTCCGCGTGGGACAGCTGCGGCAGCAGGCGGTTGGCCACGGCCAGCAGCCACTCCCCCGCCTGGGTCGGCCGCAGGCTGCGCCCCTCCCGCCGCCAGACGGGCGTGCCGATCTGGTCCTCCAGCTTGCGCATGGCGTGGCTCAGCGCCGACTGGGTCAGGTTCAGCCGATCGGCCGCCGCCGTCAGCGAGCCCTGCTGGTCAACCTCGCGGATGATGGCCAGGTGGATGCGTTCCAGGATCGCCATGCGGCCGCCCCATATGAATGAAGTTCATCGATTGATGAATTCATACCATTTTTGTTCATGGGTAGCAGTCCCTATGGTCCGCCTCATCCTCCCTCCTGAAGGCGATATCCATGGCAACGACCCACAACCTCGGCTTCCCCCGCATCGGCGCCAAGCGTGAACTGAAGTTCGCGCAGGAGGCCTACTGGAAGGGCCAGTCCACCCGCGATGACCTGATCCAGGTCGGCGCCGACCTGCGCGCCCGCCACTGGCGCGACCAGGCAGCGCTGGACTTGGTGCCCGTGGGCGACTTCGCCTTTTACGACCAGGTGCTGGACATGAGCTTCACCCTGGGCAACCTGCCGGAGCGGGTGCGGGGCTTCCACGGCGACGCCCTGGACAACTACTTCCGCGTGGCCCGTGGCCGCTCCGCCCAGTCCGCCGAGGAGCATGCCGAGTGCTGCGGCGGTGTCGCCGCCGGTGAGATGACCAAGTGGTTCGATACCAACTACCACTACATCGTGCCGGAGTTCGACGCTGGCACCCAGTTCACCCTGGACACCACCCGCCTGCTGGCGCAACTGGCCGAGGCCCAGGCGCTGGGCGTGAAGGCCAAGCCGGTGATCATCGGCCCCGTCACCTACCTGGCACTGGGCAAGGCCAAGGATGGCTCGGACAAGCTGGCCCTGCTGCTCCGCCTGCTGCCGATCTATGCCGAGCTGCTGGCGGCGCTGGCCGGCCAGGGGGTTGAGTGGGTGCAGGTGGATGAGCCCATCCTGGTGACCGAGTTGGCCCCGGAATGGCAGGCCGCCTTCACCCAGGCCTACCAAGCCCTGAAGACCGACACCGTCAAGCTGCTGCTGGCCACGTACTTCGGCCCGCTGAAGGAGAACCTGCCCCTGGCCGCCGGCCTGCCGGTGCAAGGCCTCCACCTGGACACCATCAACGCCCGTGATGAGGTCGACGCCCTGACCCAGGCCGTGCCCGCCGACCGCATCATCTCCCTGGGCGTCGTCAATGGCCGCAACATCTGGAAGACCGACCTGGAGGCGGTGCTGGCCTGGCTGGAGCCGGTGGCGAAGACCCTGGGCGACCGCCTGTGGATCGCGCCCTCCTGCTCCCTGCTGCATGTGCCGGTGGATCTGGGCAATGAGCGCAAGCTGGACGCGGAGATCAAGTCCTGGCTGGCCTTCGCGGTGCAGAAGCTGGAGGAAATCACCGTCCTGGCCACGGCACTCAGCCAGGGCCGCGCCGCCGTCGAGACCGAACTGGCCGCCAACCGCGCCGCCATCACCGCCCGCCGCACCTCTCCCCGGGTCAACAACCCGGCGGTGAAGGCGGCCGTGGCCCGCATCGACGCCGCCCTGGGCCAGCGCAAGAGCGTCTACGCGGCGCGCGCGGCCAAGCAGGCGGCCCTGCTGAACCTGCCGCTGTTCCCCACCACCACCATCGGCTCCTTCCCCCAGACCATCGAGATCCGCCACGCCCGCAGCCAGTTCAAGGCCGGATCCATCGACGCCGCCGCCTATACCGAGGCCATGCGCGGTGAGATCGCGCGCAGCGTGCGCGAGCAGGAGGCCCTGGGCTTGGACGTGCTGGTGCATGGCGAGGCCGAGCGCAACGACATGGTGGAGTATTTCGGGGAGCGACTGGACGGTTACGCCTTCAGCCAGGGCGGCTGGGTGCAGTCCTACGGCTCGCGCTGCGTGAAGCCGCCCATCCTGTTCGGCGACATCAGCCGGCCCAAGGCCATGACGGTGGAGTGGATCACCTACGCCGCCTCCCTGACCGCCAAGCCCATGAAGGGCATGCTGACCGGCCCGGTCACCATCCTGAACTGGTCCTTCGTGCGCGACGACCAGCCCCGATCCACCTCCTGCCTGCAACTGGCGCTCGCCATCCGGGAGGAGGTGCTGGATCTGGAGAAGGCCGGCGTGCGCGTCATCCAGATCGACGAGGCTGCCCTGCGTGAGGGCCTGCCCCTGCGCCGGGCCCAGTGGCGGGAGAACCTGGACTGGGCGGTGGAGAGCTTCCGCATCACCGCCAATGGGGTGGCCGATGAGACGCAGATCCACACCCACATGTGCTACTCGGAGTTCAACGACATCATCGCGTCCATCGCCGACATGGACGCCGACGTCATCACCATCGAGACCTCGCGGTCGGACATGGAACTGCTGGGCGCCTTCGACGACTTCAACTACCCCAACCAGATCGGCCCGGGCGTCTACGACATCCACTCGCCCAACATCCCGACCGAGGACCACATCGTCGGCCTGATGCGGAAGGCGGCCGAGCGCATTCCCGCCGACCGCTTGTGGGTCAATCCAGACTGCGGCCTGAAGACCCGCCAGTGGACCGAGGTCATCCCGGCCCTGACCAGCATGGTCAGCGCCGCCAAGACCCTACGCGCCACCGTTTCCTGACCTGACATCCATGCGCGGGCGGAAGGGGGCGACCCTTTCCGCCCGCGCGGACCTTTGCCTGAGGAGCCCAGCCCATGTTTGACCGCAGCCGCGACACCATCGAACGCATCGACCCGGAACTGTACGCCGCGATCGCGGACGAGAACCGCCCGGAATGGTGGCGCAAAAACACCCAAATCAAAATCGCAGAGCGGGTGCCAGGCCGGTAGACTGATCCTGCAATAGCAGGAGCCAGCATGACGTCCCCTACAATAACGGCGCTTCTTGACCAGCGCCGGGACATCCTCCGAGATATGGCGATACTTCGGGATGAGATGGCCGAATGCGAGAAGGCCGTTCACCACCTGGACGCGGTGATACATTTGCTTGACCCCACAGTGGATCTTGCGGCCGTGACGCCGAAAAAGCACGTTACCTTTGATGAGATTTTCCGTCCAGGCGAAGCGCCATTGATGGCGCTTGATGCCCTGCGGGAAGCGAATACGGCCCTATCGACGACCGATATCCTGAAGGTGATGCTTGAGAAGAAGGGCGGACCCCGGCTTACACCCCGGCAATTCCAGGTCTTACTGCGAAAAATTAATGCCGGTCTGAATGGGCAATTCCGCAAAGGGTTGATTCGAAAAGCAGGACGTGATGGTGGACATGGTGCCAACCGAGCCGTAATCTGGCATTTAATATAGTTTACCTGAGGGCTGCGCGATATTTTATATATCACGGCACCCAATAGATATTATGGAGCATATTTAATGAAAAAAACAAAACTTACACAATTTCATCCCGTCATTATCGATCGTCTGCGCCGTATAACGCAACATGAGTTTGGGCACTATGTTGTTTCGCGCGCTCTTGGTTTTCGTACTGGCGGGATCAAAATTAGTATTAATTCGATGGATAGTTATCATGGATACTCTGAAACGAAATTAGCCGAATCCGGCCATTCAGCTGAAAGTATTATTGATTTGCTTCATCGCCGCGCAATAGTACTTTATGCCGGTGCATCAGCAGAAACTCTGCCCGGCCCTGGTCCAGTTTCTAATATTGTTAATGTAAAAGAGGCGAATCGCATCATCTGTGCGGACAATTTGGGGGCTCAAGACGATAATAAAAAGGCACAGGAAATTTTCCACATACTAAGGAATGCACATTACCCTCTTACTGACACGTCAGTAAAATCAAATTACCAAATAGAATTGGATACAATTTGTAGCGCCATATTTAATGATGCAGTCGTTCTTGTTAATAAGAATGCTGACAGGATCGTAGATTTGGCAAAGACCCTCGCTCAAAGGGCAAAATCTTTCCCCATTTCCCTGGAGATGGACGAGGCTACAATTGAAGCAATGCCCCTAGTCCAAGGGATCGTAAAAGCGCGCTTGTCAGAAGTCGGCCCACCTGGCGCGATAGTTAGTTGACGGAAAAGCTGTTCACACTCCCAACCGCGTCATCAACTCATCCAGCGACTCCGTGATCAGCAGCATGGCGCCGGTGCGCAAGGTGATGCAGGCGTTCATGGCGGTATCGTCGGCGTCAGAGATGCCGGCGATGAAGCTGGGGGCCAAGGCGTGCCGGCGGCCCGTCATATCGGTCACCATGACGAAAACCTCGCGTAGCGCCGGCGGCCGTTCTCTTCCAGTGAACCGCGCCGGGATTGTCGGAGGCTTCCACTCCTGAGAGACTGAAGCCACGATGAGCAAAACGACGAACAAGTTCTCCCCCGAAGTTCGGTCCCGCGCGGTGCGGCTAGTGTTGGATCACGAGAAGGACCATCCGTCCCGTTGGGCGGCGGTGATGTCGATCGCGGCGAAGATCGGCTGTTCGGGCCAGACGCTGAACGAATGGGTGAAGAAGGCCGAGGTTGAAGCTGGCACGCGAGCCGGTGTGCCCAGCGATGTGGCGGAACGGCTGAAGGCGCTGGAACGGGAGAACCGGGAACTGCGCCAAGCGAATGAGATCCTGCGCAAGGCGAGCGCGTATTTTGCGGCGGCGGAGCTCGACCGCCGGTTCAAGCCATGATCACCTTCATCGATGAGCATCGGGGTGCGCACGGGGTCGAGCCGATCTGCCAGGTGTTGCCGATCGCCCCATCCACCTACCACCGGCATGCGTCGCGGCGTTCCGACCCGGACCGCCTGCCGACCCGGACCGCCTGCCGACGCGGGCCAAGCGGGACACGCGGTTGAAGGTCGCGATACGGCGGGCGTTCGACGAGAACTTCGCCGTCTATGGCGTGCGCAAGGTCTGGCATCAGCTCAAGCGGGAGGGCCACGCCGTCGCGCGCTGCACGGTCGCCCGACTGATGCGGGACCTGGGTCTGCGAGGTGTGATCCGGGGCAAGCCAGTGAAGACGACGGTGAGCGACAAGGCGGCGCCCTGTCCATTGGACCATGTCAATCGGCAGTTCCATGCGCCCCAGCCGAACATGCTGTGGCTGTCGGACTTCACCTACGTTGCCACCTGGCAGGGCTTCGTCTACGTGGCCTTCGTCATCGACGCCTACGCCCGGCGCATCGTCGGCTGGCGGGTGTCGCGGACAGCCCATGCCGCCTTCGTGCTCGACGCCCTGGAGCAGGCCCTGCATGACAGGCGACCGGCCAAGCACGGCGGCCTGGTTCACCATTCGGACAGGGGCGTTCAATACGTCAGCATCAAGTACACCGAGCGCTTGGCCGACGCTGGGATCGAGCCCTCGGTCGGCAGCGTCGGCGACAGTTATGACAACGCCCTGGCGGAAACCATCAACGGCCTCTACAAGGCCGAGGTGATCCACCGGCGTGGGCCATGGCGATCCTTCGAGGCCGTCGAATACGCCACCCTGGAATGGGTCGATTGGTTCAACCACCGGCGGATCCTGGGGCCTATCGGCAACATCCCACCCGCCGAAGCTGAAGCGCGATTCCACACCATGATGGACACCCCGGCCATGGCCGCCTGACTCAAACCAAAACGCCTCCGACAATCCCGGCGCAGTTCAGTTGGAGGAAGTGACGCGAGCGTGGGCGCTGACTCGGGGACCGTTGGTCGTGATGGACGGCCCCATCTGGGGGGCCACTGTGGAGACCATCGGCGTCGACCAGGTGGGAGTGCCTGCGGCGTATTGGAAGGTGGTGGATGGATCCGGTCAGGTCGCCGCGTTCATCATGCAGAACGAGCCCACGGCAAAAGGCGACCTAGCCCCATACGCAGTGTCCATCGCTCAGGTGGAGGCTGCCGGAGGGCTTACGCTACCCCTGCCGGCCGGTGTGGATAGGGCCGCTGTCAGCGCGGTTTGGCCCGCCGATACGGAGGCGTTTCAGGAGCGCAAGCATTCGATTTGCCAGGTGCATTGACGGGGTTCGTCGCGACCTGGGGGCCACCAATCGTCCGGCCCTATCTCTCGGCTGCTAACGCGACAGCCACCAAAGAGCCGATTGACGAAAGGAACATAAAGAGAACATCCTTGGCGGCCATTCCATGTTGGAGGCCGCCATGACCCATACTGTCATCCCCACCACCTTGCTGATCTCCGCCCCTGACGCTGACCACGTTTCCCTCATGGTGGCAGACCTGACTAACCTCTACGGCACCCGTGTCCGCGTGGCTGACCGCTTCATCGAATCTAGCGCGTCCGGCACCGGTGATACCCATTGTGCTTCCGTTGAAATCATCGGCCGCGACCCTTGGCTGCGGCCGGCGGCCGGGGCTGCCGCCTGATTCCAGGAGGGCTACAAATCCTGTAACCGCGGCAGGGAATCGCTCGCCGGCGTTACCGACGCGATCACCCGGGGAACGGGATGGGGAGCCAACCGTCGCCTTTTTTGCGCCACGTCTCGCCGGTGTCGGCATTGATCATCAACCCTAATGACGAAGATGCCGTTTCGGCTGAATTGATAAAACGACTATGATTTCCTCGCTATCGCGGTTGCTATACGCGCCAATACGGGATGCGAAATATCAAAACTAGAAAAATATTCTGGCCTTGCTTTATGTAGGTCATAATAAAAATCAAGACATTGCTTTGGTTCTTCGCTTGGCGATTTTCGCTGAAATAGGCTGAAAAGCAACGTAGAAATGGGGCCTAATTTGCTCTCAATCATTGCATTTGTTAATTTCATTTCGTCGATTGTACTTTGGAACATGCACGCACCAACTCCGGCTTTTGCAATTTCATTTTCCTCCTGCGTAGAATCCATTGTATCCAGACTGAATTTAACAAAAAGCTCTTCTAATTCAGGAATGGCGCTTTGAATATCGGAATTAGTTAATGGACTTTTTAATAAGAAAGTGGTGACGCTCACTACCGTTAAAATAAAAAATGCACCACCAAGAACACCATTGGTACTAATTTTCTGATTATAGCATATTATTGAGAGTGAAGCTATTATTGCATTGATAAAAAATATTACAGCTTCAATATAATTACCAATAATACACTGATCAATTGACAATAATGCCCCTACCACGAAGATAAATATAGCGAATATGGCCGCATATCGAAATGGCACAATGGGTTCTAGATCAATCATCTTAATGCCCGTATATAGCTGTATTTGAACACAGCCTCAGTCGTTGCGCAGAGTTGCAAACACATTACAATATTCTAATTTATATTCCATATCAAAAAGCACCATGGCTCCGCTCGCCGTGGGGAGCGCCTATATCAGGAAATATTATTCTCACTACGCCTCGACGTCGTTTGTAGCTGCCTTCTTGAGGGCGATGAGAATCTGTGCGGGAGCGCAGCTATCGCAGGCCGCCTCAACTTTATAGGGCGGCTGGGTGACGGTGTTCCCGATCAAGGTGGCATCACCTAGCAGCGCGCTAGACGGTTGAAAATATGCGCAATCCCAAAGGTCAACCACAACTGCTATCACCCTGCTCTTTTGGGACCACAAAATGTCGTTGATGGTCGAAACTGGGGGCCGCATAGTTGGGATATCACAAGCAAGTTGCTGTGGTGCCCAAAGGGCTCTCCCTTAATCGTGAGGTCTATATGAAGTCCCCCTATGTGCCGCCTAAAAAGGCGGTGAATTCAGAGCTAATCATTCCGCTCGACAATCCACTGGCTGCGGCCAAGAAGATTGGTGATCAGTTCAATTTCACTCCAGGCTCTTATATCGCGACCGGTGATTGTCGTGATAGCCGCCAGAAGTTTGCTGTTTCGGGCGTTACGCCAACGGGTACCCAGGTACTCGTGGAAGTGGATCAAATTGCCCGCCCGGACGGGGCGCCCATGCAGAGCTTGCGGATGTCGAGTACTCCTGCGCCTGAAAACAACAATGACCAGCAGGCCATTGTTAGCGCAGCAACTCGGCATCTGAAAATGACCCAGCAGCGGGCGGGCTTGTTCGCTGACTGTAGCCAGCCGAAAGCGTCACGTCTGCTGAGGGCTTCCAAGAAGTCCTGAGAAGTAAGCACTTACCTAGACTGGGAATTTCCCAGCCTATAGCCCCTCCTTCCGGCTTGCGCGTCCTTCGAGCCTGGTTCCGGAACCAGCCCATATATCGCTCGAATACCGCTGGGAGTAACCAGCGGCTGCGCCTCTTCCAAACACGACCATGTATATATGCGGGGGTGGTCTATTTGGACCACCCCGTTGCTCTCTGTGGTCGCAATATTTGTTTAATTTGCTACCTATGGGAGATTTTCGCACAGAACTTGATTCCAAGGCAATGGGTAACCAAGCGGGCCATAACGGGCATTTAAATAGAATCATGGCCGGGAGTTCCCGGCTAATCATCCAAGTCTCGCGCAACGACTAAAATAATTAACAAAATAATCTATACGATTTACTTTATCGGCCTTCGCCTATTTAGCGTGCAAAAAGGAATGAAATGTATTCAATTACTTCAATGACATACCTAGCGGTAGCGAAAGCGAATTTAAAGTGCTGCAATGTTGGTACTCTTTACGAATGGCGGCGCACGTATTTTCTATACGTGAGTTTGCGGCCAGCTCCGGTTGGTTCGACTCCGTAGCAAACGAACACTAACACAGGCCGTCGGGCAATTTCAACAACTTTCTCAAACATCTGAAATGATCATGCGGGCGCGGCCAGAACTTCATCGCGAAGCCAGCGGAGAAACGCGGAAAAACACCCAAAAATAGGTTTATTATGGCAATAAACTTGATTTCATATACTGAGTTTAGCGTTGCTGCTGTCATCGTTATAGTCACAGAATCGCTCCTCCTAGCCGGGTGAGTTCTGCAGATACCATCCCCACCCAGATCCAGTAGACGGCGGGAGTGTATCCCGGCCCGCGATGCTGAGTCTTACCCTGCCGCTGAACGATGCCTTTCTGTGCTGCTGCAGAAAGGATGCCGTGAACATTTTGAAGTGTGCGGCGCCTACGCTCCGGCGCAAGGTTCAGGGCCCCTCTTTCACGCAGCAACGTCTCCAAGATTTCGACGGTGGTGAGCCGACAGCGGCTTTCTCGAAGGACCCGGAGGACACCGGCCCTCGTCTCGCCAGGCGTCAGAATCTCATGTCCGGGAATGAAGGTCCGGCGAGGGTATAACACAGCAACGTCGGTGTCGGGGGCGACGACCTTCAGCGCGCGCTCAACCGACTCGATTTCCGCCTCTTTTTGACGGACGATCAGAACCGCAGCACTTAGTTCGCCCAGTAACTTCTGATGAAGGGTGGCCAGGATATCGACCTGGGGAGTGACGGCCGGGGCACTTTCAACTGGCCGGGGAAGTTCAAGAATATCAACTGCGGCACCATCGACCATGGCCAAAGAATCCCCCTCGCAGCGCTCTGGTTTGTCCAGGTGGGCCCACAGGCAGTTCCCACGCCCGACGCTGCGTCGGCTTGTGGGGAGCCCGCCGCGCCAGGCGTGGGACCCTCCTATGGACTACCTGGGCAAACCTACCTCAGGGGATCAGAAAAAGTTGGGTGCGTTTGCGCCACCATTCCGGAACCGCCGGCAGGAGGACCATATCGAGCTGATCGCCTCGGAGAACTACACCTCCCCCGCCGTGATGGCGGCCCAGGGCTCCCAACTGACCAACAAGTACGCGGAAGGCTATCCCGGCAAGCGCTACTACGGCGGCTGTGAGCACGTCGACGTGGTGGAGCAGCTGGCCATCGACCGCGTGAAGGCGCTGTTCGGGGCGGAGGCGGCCAACGTCCAGCCCAACTCCGGCAGCCAGGCCAACCAGGCGGTGTTCTTCGCCACCCTGAAGCCCGGCGACACCATCCTGGGCATGAACCTGGCCGAAGGCGGGCACCTGACCCACGGCATGGCGCTGAACATGAGCGGCAAGTGGTTCAATGCCGTCAGCTATGGCCTGGATGCGAACGAAGACCTGGACTACGCCGCGCTGGAACGCCAGGCCTACCAGCACCGGCCCAAGCTCATCATCGCCGGCGCCTCCGCCTTCTCCCTGCGCATCGATTTCGAGCGCATCGCCCGCGTGGCCAAGGATGTGGGCGCCCTGTTCATGGTGGACATGGCCCACTACGCCGGCCTGATCGCCGCCGGCGTCTACCCCAACCCGGTGCCGCACGCCGACTTCGTCACCACCACCACGCACAAGAGCCTGCGCGGCCCCCGCGGCGGCGTCATCCTGATGCGGGCGGAGCACGAGAAAGCCATCAATTCCGCCGTCTTCCCCGGCCTGCAGGGCGGCCCGCTGATGCACGTCATCGCCGGCAAGGCCGTGGCCTTCAAGGAAGCGGCGGCGCCGGAGTTCCAGTCCTACCAGCGCCAGGTGGCCGACAACGCCGTGGCCCTGGCCACCACGCTAGCGGAACGCGGCCTGCGCATCGTCTCCGGCCGCGCGGAAAGCCACCTCATGCTGGTGGACCTGAGAGCCAAGGGCATCACCGGCAAGCGGGCCGAGGCCCTGCTGGGTACCGCCCACATCACCGTCAACAAGAACGCCATCCCCAACGACCCGGAAAAGCCCTTCGTCACCTCCGGCATCCGCCTGGGCACCCCGGCCATGACTACGCGCGGTTTCAAGGAGGCCGAGGCCCGTGCCGTCGGCAACCTAATCGCCGACCTGCTGGACGCGCCGGAGGACGAGGCCGTGAGCGCGCGGGTGCGCGAGCAGGTGGGAGAACTGACCCGAGCGTTTCCGGTTTATCGGTGATCAGTCTTGAAGGAAAGACCGCTCTGATGACAAGAATTACGGAATTGGAAACAAGAGATTTGCTTCGGTAGCGGATAGGAATTTGGAGTGTCAACCAAATTATTTAAATATAACGAGCGTAATCTGAACTGACTTTCTTGTCTGTTGTATATTTTAGAACCTCACCTACAGCGCGGGCCGCTCTAATGGGTATTGGTAATTTCTGGTTCATTTGAGTGGAATTCCAGTTAATTTTAGTC
The DNA here is from genome assembly GCA_028283825.1 of Azospirillaceae bacterium. Classification (NCBI taxonomy): domain Bacteria; kingdom Pseudomonadati; phylum Pseudomonadota; class Alphaproteobacteria; order Rhodospirillales; family Azospirillaceae; species Azospirillaceae bacterium. Next base: position 2,188,453 of record JAPWJW010000001.1, read on the forward strand.
AATGATAGAACTTCGCTTGCGATCTGCGCAATAGTGCTGTCGCTACCAGGGTATGGACATAATAAAAGTGGCTTCGGATCGTATAGCCCTGGATAAGTTCCATAATATGGCATGCTACCATTTGTATACAGGAGCCCTTTCCCATCAAGCTCAACAAATGTGCCGCGCATCACAGGGTAGTTTCCATCCCGCAGAACTTTAACTGAGTAAGATTCTTGCACCCAGACAAGATCTCTAAGTTCTGTCCCTGCTTCATTTAGCGCCTCAAAAATACCATCCGCTTCCTCTTTTCTGAATCGAGATGTCTTTAGAACAATTACACGCGCCGGATAGTTCTTGTGATGGCTCTTATACGCACTGAGAGCACCGGCGACCAATTGGTTTGCGTCATCGTGCGTCATATAGGGATGACGACCACGGCTTTCGGTTTGCGCTCGCTTTCCTTTGAGGATAAATCCTCGCCCTCTTTCATCGAACATCTGGGCAGCACTAGTAAATAGTTGCTGCCCTCCCACTTCACGATAAAAGCTGATTCCGATGTAGCATGCCGTGAACTCACCGTCCTGCGGCATTTTTCGCCACGGAATGCGCCCCGTTCCCTTATAATAGAGAGTTGTAAGTAGGTTCCAAGTTCGGTCAGCTTGATCCTGAATCTTTCGAGCACTGCTCTCCTTTATCTTGCGTGGAATATTCGCCTTCTCATCGAATACATCCTCCCATGCAATCTGAATTGGGAAGCTCAAGCCCATAGCTTTCGCCTTAAGCATGCCGCGAAAATTAGGAGCATCCGATCCACCACTGTCATCTTTCTTAATCGTAACATCAGTATCGACCTTTGCATTCCACACACGCTCAATCAGGCTGATAGGCAGTGCTACGATGGCGACGTCAGGCCGATGGCGGCCTTCGTCGAGAGCCTGAAGTTCTTGAAGGATCTCATCCACCGCCATTTCGACAGCCTTGCCGTGATGAGGCTCCTTCCTGATTTTGTCGATCTTTGCCTGTGAAATGGCTGCCGTTGCGCCATCAGGAATATCGAATTTGCAGCGAAAAGGGTTCTGATTGCCTAGGCCTGGAAAATCAGGATGCAAATTTGGATGCTTTTCACTCTTCCCTTGGAACCCTGCGGCAGCTTCGATGAAAAATGTTTTTGTGTCCTCGACTGTCTTTGAACTTCCAACCACAGCGATTTTCACTACATCTCCCGTTGGGATTTGCAGTGGCCCAGCTTCAAACAAGCCCAATCGCGGATCGGGATGGTGGTGCTTGTCTCCGAATTCGAGATGCGGCTCTTCAAATATTTTTGTCTCGAATTTCATCCGAACAACCGCTCCTGCTTGCTCTCTGTCTCGGTCGTCGCCTTTTTAGGCGAACCCCAAACATCTTCCGGCACTCGTGTAGCAAGCGCTACAGTGGGTGGCTCACCGAATTTCAGGCGAGGGACGGAGGAGGTTTCTGCAAATAGACCTGCCGCATCTCGATCTGATTGGGTGAGGAAACGGTGCCACATGATGACTTGACCACGTAGAGAAGCGCTATTATCGAGCCGCTTCTTACCTGCCAAAAGTGCACCAGGATAGGAATGTGGAATAAATCCGTTAGTGGTAAAGAAATAAGTAGGATTAATAGCCAAATACCATTGATCAAAAATTCGCTCAAATCGAGGAATAAACGCATGGTGCCGAACAAAATCCACACGCGATTTGTCTATCTTACTAAATGAGACATTAACGACCTCAGTTGATGTTCTCTTTTTTGAGGATTCATAAGAAAAAGTACGGGATGTGTTTTCTGAATTTGCCCGGAAATAATACAATTTCCTATCTTTATTCCACACAAGTTCTGAGCGCACTTGATGATCGAACATCTTCCTTAAAAGATAGGAGAAGGTGTTTTGTTCATCATGATCCTCATGAAAAGCAAGAAATGTTGTATCAATGCCCTCGACTTGATCGGAATCTACAATGCGATGGCACGTATTCCCGCGAGGATCTGAAAATGACCAGAACGCTTCGCCTTTGATAACCCAGTCGAAGCGTGGGGACTCGTCAGCATCGAATAGGATCGCCAAGGCCTGCTGAGGCGTATAGGGTGTCGATGCGACAAACATTTCCGCAGGCAACGTTAATGGAAATATGTTGACTAGCGCTTCCTCACCACCGCCTAGCGGCGGAACATAATAACCGAAGCCAGCCTTAGGCACAGTCAACTCAGCAAGTCGATCTACTGCATTGACATCCAGAATATCAGTTTTTTTGTCAAAATATATTTTTCGGTCTTCTCGACTATGATCGGCAGATACTCCCTTCCAAAAATATGTCTCATCAGATCTACGGTATAGAACAATAATAATTGGGAGATTTGATCCACGCCAATAAGCCAGATCATCTGGGCGGAGCAAGTAGGTGAAGCCCACATCATCTTCTGAAGCATACCGAGAAGACTCAGTTGCCTTGACTTGCACCGCAATCATACGAGCAAGCGGCTTTCCGTTAGCCATTACCTCTGCGATGCCGTCTATGCCAGCCTCTAGCCGTGAGCGGCCATCAAACTGAAAGCCCATATTTAGAAAGCGCAAACGGACGGCCGCTTCGCCGATCTCGCCAAGAAGTTGGTTCGACGTGATGGTTTTAGTCATAGCCTGAGAGTAGAACAATTCAAGCACGCCGTTAAGCATTTTCGGCTGAATCTCACCACCTCCGCCCGCCCGTACATAGGTAACGTGGAACTGCATTTCAGCCTTTAGACTCCCCCACCCATCAGTAACGCCCCCCTTCGCAACCTTCGCTAATTCGCAAGCCCCTCTCGGCAAATCTCCACCATTTCAGCCATTCACCGGACAGGCTCCCCTCCCGATGATGCCGCCCGAACGGCGAAGGACCGGCACGCCGCCGCCCCGTCGCCCCACGGCATCTTCGAACAGGAACGCCCCGATGAACGCGATCGCGCCTGAGCCCGCCACGCCGACCCCCTTCAAGCCCAAGAAGTCCGTCGCCCTGTCGGGTATCGCCGCCGGCAACACCGCGCTGTGCACCGTGGGCAAGTCGGGTAACGACCTGCACTATCGCGGCTATGACATCCTGGACATCGCCGAGCGCTGCGAATTCGAGGAAGTGGCCTACCTGCTGGTGCACGGCAAGCTGCCGACCGGGGCGGAACTGCGGGCCTACAAAGCCAAGCTGAAGGCCCTGCGTGGCCTGCCCGCCAGCGTGAAGCAGGCGCTGGAATCCCTGCCGGCCTCCGCCCACCCCATGGACGTGATGCGCACCGGCGTCTCCGCCTTGGGCTGCGCCCTGCCGGAGAAGGACGACCACAACATCCCCGGCGCCCGCGACATCGCCGACCGCCTGATGGCCTCTCTGGGCTCCATGCTGCTGTACTGGTACCACTGGTCCGCCAACGGCAAGCGCATCGAGGTGGAGACAGACGACGCGTCCATCGGTGCCCACTTCCTGCACCTGCTGCACGGCCGGGCTCCGTCGCCGGCATGGGAGCGGGCGATGCACACCTCCCTCATCCTCTATGCCGAGCATGAGTTCAACGCCTCCACCTTCACCGGCCGGGTGATCGCCGGCACGGGCTCCGACCTGTATTCGGCCGTCACCGGCGCCATCGGCGCGCTGCGGGGGCCCAAGCACGGCGGCGCCAACGAGGTCGCGTTCGAGACCCAGAAGCGCTACGAGACGCCGGACGAGGCGGAGGCCGACATCCGCGCCCGGGTCGAGCGCAAGGAGGTGGTGATCGGCTTCGGCCACCCGGTCTACACCGTCTCCGACCCACGCAATGAGGTCATCAAGCGCGTCGCCCACAGCCTGTCGGTGGAGGCGGGCTCCACCCGCATGTTCGACATCGCCGCCCGGCTGGAGGCGGTGATGTGGGAGGTGAAGCGCATGTTCCCCAACCTCGATTGGTTCAGCGCCGTCAGCTATCACATGATGGGCGTGCCCACGGCCATGTTCACCCCGCTGTTCGTCATCGCCCGCACCTCCGGCTGGGCGGCGCACATCATCGAGCAGCGCATCGACAACAAGATCATCCGCCCCAGCGCCAACTATGTCGGGCCGGACGACCGCGCCTTCGTGTCCCTGGACCAGCGCCAATAAGGGCGGGACCAGTGATGAACTCCCCCTACCGCAAGCAGCTGCCCGGCACGGCGCTGGACTATTTCGACGCGCCGGCCGCCGTGGACGCCCTCCGCCCCGGTGCCTGGGCCTGCCTGCCCTACGTCTCCCGCGTGCTGGCGGAGCAGCTGGTGCGCCGCTGTGACCCCGCGCTGCTGACCGACGCGCTCCGCCAACTGGTGGAGCGGCGGCGCGACCTGGATTTCCCCTGGTACCCGGCCCGCGTCGTCTGCCACGACATCCTGGGCCAGACGGCCCTGGTGGACCTGGCGGGCCTGCGGGACGCCATCGCGGACCAGGGCGGCGACCCGGCCAAGGTCAACCCGGTGGTGCCGACGCAGCTGATCGTGGACCATTCCCTGGCCGTCGAATACGCCGGCCATGATCCCCGGGCGTTCGAGAAGAACCGCGCCGTGGAGGACCGCCGCAATGAGGACCGCTTCCACTTCATCGACTGGACCAAGCGCGCCTTCGAGAACGTGGATGTCATCCCCGCCGGCAACGGCATCATGCACCAGATCAACCTGGAGAAGATGTCGCCGATCATCCAGGTGCGCGACGGCGTCACCTTCCCCGACACCTGCGTCGGCACCGACAGCCACACGCCGCACGTCGACGCCCTGGGCGTCATCGCCATCGGCGGGGCGGGCTGGAGGCGGAAACGGTGATGCTGGGCCGCGCCTCGATGATGCGCCTGCCCGACATCGTCGGCGTCCGCCTGACCGGCCGGCGCCAGCCGGGCATCACCGCCACCGACATCGTGCTGGCCCTGACGGAGTTCCTGCGGAAGGAGCGCGTGGTCGGCGCCTGGCTGGAGTTCTTCGGCAATGGCGCCGCCAGCCTGTCCATCGGCGACCGGGCCACCATTTCCAACATGTGCCCGGAATACGGCGCCACGGCGGCCATGTTCCACATCGACCGCCAGACCATCGAGTATCTGACGCTGACCGGCCGTGAGCCGGAACAGGTGGCCCTGGTCGAGACCTACGCCCGGACCCTGGGCCTGTGGGCCGACGCGCTGGACAGCGCGGAGTATGAGCGGGTGCTGGCCTTCGACCTCGCCAGTGTCGAGCGCACCATGGCCGGCCCCTCTAACCCGCACAAACGCCTACCCACCGCCGCCCTGAAGGAACGCGGCATCGCCGTGAACCTGGACGGGGCGCTGGCGGAGGAGCGCCAGGGCCTGCTGCCCGACGGCGCCGTCATCATCGCCGCCATCACCAGCTGCACCAACACCTCCAACCCGCGCAACGTGGTGGCCGCCGGCCTGCTGGCCCGCAAGGCCAACGCCCTGGGCCTGGTGCGCAAGCCCTGGGTCAAGACCAGCTTCGCCCCCGGTTCCAAGGTGGCGCGGCTGTACCTGGAGGAGGCCGGGCTGCTGGCCGACCTGGAGGCGCTGGGCTTCGGCATCGTCGCCTACGCCTGCACCACCTGCAACGGCATGTCCGGCACGCTGGATCCCGCCATCCAGCGGGAGATCGTGGAACGCGACCTCTATGCCACCGCCGTGCTGTCGGGCAACCGCAACTTCGACGGCCGCATCCACCCCTATGCTAAACAGGCCTTCCTGGCCTCGCCCCCCCTGGTGGTGGCCTACGCCATCGCCGGCACGGTACGCTTCGACATCGAAACCGACGCGCTGGGCACGGACCGGGACGGCCGGCCGATCACGCTGAAGGATCTGTGGCCCACGGACGCGGAGATCGACGCCATCGTCGCCGCCAGCGTGAAGCCGGAGCAGTTCCGTGCGGTGTATGAGCCCATGTTCGGCGCCCGCCGCGCGGTGGAAAAGGTCAGCCCGCTGTACGACTGGCGTCCCGCGTTCACCTACATCCGCCGCCCGCCCTATTGGGATACGGAGGGGGTGGGCGCCCTGGCCGCGACCCCGCGCACCCTGACCGGCATGCGGCCCCTGGCCATCCTGCCGGACAACATCACCACCGACCATCTGTCGCCCTCCAACGCCATCCTGGCCAACTCGGCGGCCGGCGAGTATCTGGCCCGCATGGGCCTGCCGGAGGAGGACTTCAATTCCTACGCCACCCACCGCGGCGACCACCTGACCGCCATGCGCGCCACCTTCGCCAATCCGCAGCTGGTCAATGAGACGGCGGTGGTGGATGGGGCGGTGAAAAAGGGCTCCCTGGCCCGCCTGGAGCCCGACGGCCGGGTCATGCGCATGTGGGAGGCGATCGAGACCTACCTGGACCGCCGACAGCCGCTGATCATCATCGCCGGCGCCGACTACGGCCAGGGGTCCAGCCGCGACTGGGCCGCCAAGGGTGTGCGCCTGGCCGGGGTGGAGGCCATCGTGGCCGAGGGGTTCGAGCGCATCCACCGCACCAACCTGATCGGCATGGGCGTGCTGCCGCTGGAGTTCAAGGTCGGCACTACCCGCTTGACGCTGGGCCTGGACGGCACCGAGACCTATGACGTGATCGGCGACCGCCAGCCTGGCGCCGACCTGGCCCTGGTCATCCACCGCCGCAATGGCGACACTGTCCAGGTGCCGGTGACCTGCCGCCTGGACACGGCCGAGGAAGTGTCGATCTATGAGGCGGGCGGTGTGCTGCAGCGCTTCGCCCAGGATTTCCTGGCCTCGGAAGGCGCTGAGAGGAAGGCCGTCTGATGACATCAGCCCCGCAAATCCGCATCCCCGCCACCTATATGCGCGGCGGCACCAGCAAGGGCGTGTTCTTCCGCCTGGATGACCTGCCGGAACGCTGCCAGGTGCCGGGGCCGGCGCGCGACCGCCTGTTCCTGCGGGTGATCGGCAGCCCCGACCCCTATGCCAAGCACACCGACGGCATGGGCGGCGCCACCTCCAGCACCAGTAAATGCGTGATCCTGTCCAGAAGCACACGGGCCCACCACGACGTCGACTATCTCTATGGCCAGGTGGCCATCGACAGCGCCTTCGTCGACTGGTCCGGCAACTGCGGCAACCTATCGACGGCGGCCGGCGCTTTCGCCCTGCACGCCGGCCTGGTCGACCCGGCGCGCATTCCGGAAAACGGCGTGTGCGTGGTCCGCATCTGGCAAGCCAAGATCGGCAAAACCATCATCGCCCATGTGCCGGTGACCAACGGCCAGGTCCAGGAGACCGGCGATTTCGAGCTGGACGGCGTCACCTTCCCGGCGGCCGAGATCGTGCTGGAGTTCCTCGACCCAGCGGATGAGGGCGACGGCGATAGCGGCGGTGCGATGTTCCCCACCGGCAACCTGGTGGACGTGATGGAAGTGCCGGAAGCGCTGGTCCCCGGCGGCCGGTTGCAGGCCACGCTGATCAACGCCGGCATCCCCACCATCTTCGTCAACGCCACCGACATCGGCTACACCGGCACGGAATTGCAGGGCGCCATCAACGGCGACGCCCAGGCGCTCGCCCGGTTCGAGGCCTTGCGGACCATCGGCGCCCTGCGCATGGGCCTGATCAAGGATGTGAGCGAGGCGCCCAAGCGCCAGCACACGCCCAAGATCGCCTTCGTGGCACCCCCGGCCGACTACCTCGCGTCCAGCGGCAAGGCCATCCGGGCCGGCGACGTCGATCTGCTAGTCCGCGCCCTGTCCATGGGCAAACTGCACCACGCCATGATGGGCACGGCGGCGGTGGCCATCGCCACAGCGGCGGCGGTGCCCGGCACCCTGGTCAACCTGGCCGCTGGCGGTGGTGACCGCACCGCAGTCCGCTTCGGCCATCCCTCCGGCACCCTGCGCGTCGGTGCCGAGGCCAAGCAGGTCGACGGGCAATGGACCGTCACCAAGGCCGTCATGAGCCGCAGCGCCCGCATCCTGATGGAAGGCTGGGTCCGCGTGCCCGCCGACTCCTTCTGATCTTCAAGGAAGAAAAGCAATGTCCACTCGCAAGCAGCTCAAGGCCCTGGTGGAGGCGCGCCGCGGCGTCATCGTCCCCGGCGCGTTCAACGCCCTGTCCGCCAAGGTGGTGGAGGACCTGGGGTTCGAGGCCATTTACGTCACCGGCGCCGGCGTCACCAACATGTGGTTCGGCATGCCCGACCAGGGCTTCATGGGCCTGGCGGAGATCGCCGACCACACCGCCCGCATCCGCGACACGGTGAACGTCCCCCTGCTGGTCGACGCCGACACCGGCTTCGGCAACGCGCTCAACGTCTATCACACCGTGCGCACGCTGGAGCGGGCGGGTGCGGACTGCATCCAGCTGGAGGACCAGGTGGCGCCCAAGCGCTGCGGCCACTTCTCCGGCAAGGAGGTCATCTCCATCGAGGAGGCCGTCTCCAAGATCAAGGCGGCGGTGGACGCCCGCCGCGACCCGGACCTGATGATCATGGCCCGCACCGACGCCGCCGCCGTCCACGGCTTCGACGCCGCCATCGACCGCGCGGCGCAGTTCGCCGAAGCCGGCGCCGACATCCTGTTCGTGGAGGCGGTCACGACGGCCGACGAGGTTCGCGCCCTGCCGCAGCGCCTGGCCAAGCCGCAGCTGATGAACATGGTCATCGGCGGCAAGACCCCCATCTTCAACGCCACCGACCTGGCCGACCTCGGCTACGGCATCGTCCTCTACGCCAACGCCGCCCTGCAGGGTGCCGTGACCGGCATGCAGAAGGCCCTGACCGTGCTGCGCGACGAAAAAGAGGTCAAGGAATCCAGCGGCCTGGTCGCCCCCTTCGCCGAACGCCAGCGCCTGGTGGGCAAGCCGGAGTGGGATGCGCTGGAGCGGCGGTATAGCTGATGCCTCAGGATGGTAAGGGGCTCGTGTGCGCCAACTCATAGGCTGAAAAGAGGTCCCCGACTGACCTGCACTATCGACGGATCACCGAGATCGGCGACGTAGCAAGTGGCTTTTCCGGAGTGGCCGTCGCAGACGGGCCCACGGCCATCTGGCTGCAAATCTGTGCGTTAGTGCAACTTTTTCCTCCAAAGACTCATCTAAGTTGTGGCAATACTCGAAATAATTTTCATGTCTCGGGGTTAGCCATGGCATTCAAGCCGCCATCCGTCCAGTCCATCGTGCCCGAGAGCCCGGACCGTCTCTTTCGAGATCTCCCTCGGCGAAAGCACCCGAGCCTATACGACCATCAGGGCCAGATCCTGCGAACCTACGTGGCTCAGGCCGTAGATGCACCGGATGTGGCACTCCAACTACCAACGGGTAGCGGTAAAACGCTCGTCGGACTCCTCGTGGCGGAGTGGCGTCGTCGCAAGAACCGTGAGCGCGTGGTCTATCTTTGCCCTACTCGCCAGCTCGTAAACCAGGTCGTAACAGAAGCGTCTTCGAAGTACGGCCTAACGGTGGAGCCGTTTACAGGTCGGATCGTAAATTATGCCCCCGAGGCCAAGGCAGCCTACCAGAACGCGGACCGTGTGGCCGTTACCACCTACAGCAGCCTCTTCAACACCAATCCGTTCTTCACGGACCCAGAAGTCATCATCATCGACGACGCGCATGCGTCGGAGAATTACATTGCTAGCACCTGGACCTTGCGGATCAGCCGATTTGAAGAGAAAGACGAGATCCTCTTTAAAGCCGTTGCGGGCGTGCTCAAAAGCATTCTCGATGACACCAATTATCGGCGCCTAACCGGCGTCTCGCATTCAGTCAACGATGTGACATGGGTGGACAAGATCCCCACGCCCCAACTTGCAGCCATTGCCAGTGAACTGCATGCGGCAATAAGCGAGAACATTGACGAAAGCGAACAGCGCTATTCCTGGCGAATGATCGGCGACCATCTCAAAGCTTGCCAACTCTATGTCTCTTCCTCGGAGGTGCTGATCCGCCCGCTGATCCCACCGACATGGAGTCACACGCCTTTTAATGGCGCCACCCAACGCATCTTTATGTCAGCGACCCTCGGTGCTGGCGGTGACCTAGAGCGGCTGACCGGCCGCCCGAAGATCAAACGCCTACCTATTCCCGAGGGCTGGGATCGGCAGGGCATTGGTCGTCGCTTTTTCATTTTCCCCGAAAAAACCCTGAAGGAAAACGAGATCAGCAGCCTCCGGCGGTCGCTGATGACAGCTGCAGGGCGCAGCCTCGTGCTTACACCCAGCAACGACGGAGCGGATGTCATCACCGCAGATGTTGAAGAGAAACTCAAATATCCGGTTTTTTCAGGCGAGGATTTAGAGGACCGCAAAGCCGATTTCGTCGCCGCCTCACCCGCCGTCGCAGTGGTGGCAAATAGGTATGATGGGATCGATTTCCCAGACGATGATTGCCGCCTCCTCTTCGTGGAGGGGCTACCCCGCGCCACTAACCTTCAAGAACGGTTCGTCATGAACCGAATGGGTGCAAATATTCTATTTAACGAAAGGGTGCAGGCCCGCGTCTTACAGGCGGTTGGTCGTTGCACTCGGGGCTTGAACGACTATTCGGCAGTCGTTGTGACAGGTGAAGATCTACCCGCTTACCTCACCGATCGGAAGCGCCGCGGCTTCTTCCACCCCGAACTGCAGGCTGAGCTTGAGTTTGGCATTGAGCAATCGACGAGTGACCTATCGAATAACGTCACGGCTGAGACTATCCTCGAGAACTTCAACATCTTTCTTGAGCACGAGGCCGAATGGGAGGGAGCGAACCAGGGTATTCTAGAGTCGCGGGACAAGGCCACCCAAGCGCCATTTCCGGCCATGGATGATTTGTCCAATGCGGTACCGCACGAGATCGCTTGGCAACGGGCCTTATGGGACGAAGACTACAGCAAGGCCTTTGAAGCCGCGCGGGATGTCCTTGGCTTGCTGACTAACCCAGACCTGCGAGGGTACCGGGCATTATGGCATTATCTGGCTGGTAGTGCTGCACAACTCGCTGCTAACGACGGCGATACGGCTCTCCAGGCCCAGGCCAAGGCCCAGTTCCGGCAGGCCAAGGAAGCGTCTTCGGGCATTACTTGGCTTGTTGGGCTTGCGCGTGCCAGCGGGATTCCACCTACTGCCGAGGAGAGCCAGCACGCGGCGGTGATGGCCCAAGTCGAACGCCTTGAAGCGTATCTCCACAAGCTCGGGACAGTTCACAATCGGGCCTTCTCGGCACGCGAGAAGAAAATCAGGGAAGGTCTCGCGACGGGCGCTGACTTCGAAACCGCTCAAGTTCTCTTAGGGGAGCACCTGGGTTTCGAAGCGGGTAAAAAGGAAGAGGATGCCTCGCCTGATCCCTGGTGGCGTATTGGCGAATTTGCCTTCGTTTTTGAAGATCATGCCAACGCCAGTGCTGACGCATTTATAGACGCCACCAAGGCTCGCCAAGCCGCATCTCACCCCGACTGGCTACGAGAGCATGTTCCGGGAACGGCCGGTGCCAACATCCAGTCGGTCCTGGTTAGTCCAGTCAGCAAAGCGAAGAAGGGCGCTATGCCTCACCTCGGGCGCGTCACATTCTGGGGTTTGACCGATTTTCGGAGCTGGTCGGACAAAGCACTGGAAGCCATGCGGGAACTTCGGCGCGAGTTTGTAGAGTCTGGTGATCTTGCGTGGCGCGCCCAGGCCGCTCAGAAACTCCAAGAGATTCGGGCGGACGCCCCTAGCTTGAGCGCCTGGCTATCCGCTCGTCCAGCGAAGGCGCTCCTTAAAGAGGTGTTGTGATGTGATCTGAACAGCTTTTGCGAGATACGATGGTTTTCTCACCTCGTGCCTTCCAAACCGGTCGAGCAGAAGTCAGTCCCACGATGGTCATACTAAATTCGCGCCCTTATTTTCGGCCTCGGTAGGGCGTGATCGACGCCACGGCCTCATCCACCACCAGCGGCTTGTCGATCGCCGGGAAGGCCCGCTGGGCACAGTCAGCGCGTTCACAAACCTTGCAGCCGGCCCCGATGGGCGTGGCGGCGTCCGGGTCCGACAGGTCCATGCCCTTGGCGTAGACCAGCCGGTCGGCGTGGCGAATGTCGCAGCCCAGGCCAATGGCGAACTGCTTGGCCGGGGCGCCATAGCCGCCGGCGCCGTGGGTGACGGTGCGCGCCACCCACAGGTACTGCCGCCCCTCCGGCATCACCGCCCGCTGGGTCAGGATGCGGCCGGGCTGGGCGAAGGCCTCATAGACGTTCCACAGGGGGCAGGAGCCGCCGACGCGGGAGAAGTGGAAGTCGGTCGCCGACTGCCGCTTGGAAATGTTGCCCGCCCGGTCCACCCGCACGAAGAAGAAGGGCACGCCGCGCGCGTCCGGCCGTTGCAGGGTGGAGAGGCGGTGGCAGATGGTCTCGAACCCCACGCCGAACTGCCGCTCCAGCCGCTCGATATCGTAACGCACGGCCTCCGCGGCGGCGAGGAACGGCTGGTAGGGCAGCAGCACGGCGCCAGCAAAGTAGTTGGCCAGGCCAATGCGGGCGAGGCCGCGCGCCTCCTCGCCGGAGAAGTTGGCCTGGGCCGTCAGGCGGTCCAGCGCCTCGTCGTGTTCCAGGAAGGCCAGCTGGGCGGCCATATGGAAGGCACGCTGGCCCGCCGTCAGGTCGGGCGACAGATGCAGGATACGGTTAGCCGCGTCGTAGCGGCGGGAGGTGCGCTCCCCGGCACCACTGCCCTCCGCCGATACCCGCACGTCGTGGCGGCGGGCGAGATGGGTCTGTAGCCCCGGCGCCATGGTGCCGATGGCGAGGTTGGCCGCGTGGAACAGCGCCTCGGCCTTCGTATCCAGGACATCGATGTGGTTGTGGTGGGCGGCGAAGAAGTCCCGCACCTCCTCGAACGGCATCAGTGGCTTGGGCGTGCCCCGCCAGTCCTCGCCCAGCAGGGTCGACACCTGCTCCAGCCGCCCAACCATGTCGCGGTAGCGGCCCTGCAGGGTCAGCAGCACCCGGCCCACCGCCGGCATGGTGCTGGCCAGTTCCTTCAATTCGGCCAGGGCGATGCCTTCGCCCACGCCGGCCTCAGTCGGCGCGTCGCGCATCGCGCATCGCGGCGACCAGGCGCGCCTCCTCATCCTCGGAGAACAGCTGCACGTCGACGCCGAAGACGGCGTTGATCTTCAACAGCACGAGCACCGTCAGGGGCCGCAGGTTCTGCTCCAGCTGGTTCAGGTAGCTGGGCGACAGCTCCAGCGCGCGGGCCAGGGCCGCCTGGGTCAGGCCCTTTTCCTCGCGCAACCGCCGCAGGCGCACGCCGACGAACTGTTTTTACATGATCGGTCATCCACAACATTCGCAGGTTCGCGAGATCGTATTCGCTAATCTTCGCTACTTCAGGCGTTTCAGCGCTTTTCTTTTGCGAATATTGAGAATGCTGGCGCCAATGGCAAGTGTGATCAAGGGGTGTGCGATGAACCCGGACATGACCAGCGAGACCACCCCGGTCCCGGCCGAAGCGCCGACCTTGACCGAGATGGTGTTCCCCGGGCTGGCGAATCATTACGGCACGCTGTTCGGCGGCCAGGCGCTGAACCTGATGGGCAAGGCCGCCTTCATCGCCGCCAGCCGGCGGGCCGGCTGCGACGTCGTCATGGTCGCCACCGACAAGGTGGTGTTCCACCGGCCGGTCCCCGTCGGCCATGTGCTGGAACTGACAGCGCGGGTGGTGCGTACCGGCCGCTCCTCCATGACCGTGGCCGTCAGCGGGCGAAGCCGCCCACCCCAGGGCGGTGGGGGCGACCATGCGCTGGAGGGGCTCTTCGAAATGGTCGCCGTTGATGCCGATGGGCGCCCCCAACCCGTCTTCGCCCAACCCACCGACAAAACCAGCGCGCGCCGCTAATTATTATATTTGTGATTAATCTGGGATTATCCACCCATATTCCCCACATTGATCCATAATTCATATAAATCGTGAGAGCTTCGCATGTCCCGCTCCACCATCAACGACCTGCCCGCCTTCTTCGCGATCGCCCAGGAGCGAAGCTTCACCAAAGCGGCGGCATTATTGGGTGTCTCCCAGCCCAAGCTCAGCGTCACGATACGGCAGTTGGAAGAACGGCTGGGTGTACGGCTGTTGAGCCGCACCACCCGCAGCGTCTCATTGACCGAGGCGGGTGAACGGCTGCTTCGGTCGGTCGAACCGCTTTACCGGAACATTGAAGCTGGGTTGGAGGCCCTGAACCTGGCCAAGGATGCACCGGCCGGCACCGTCCGCCTTGCCGTCGGGGCCAGTTATCTCAGGGCAATCCTGTGGCCCAAGCTGATGGAAATCCTGCCGCGCTATCCTGACCTGAAGGTCGAGATCACGGTCGGCCTCGTGGATATCACGAAAAATGGGATCGACGCCGGCGTGAAGCTCAGCGACGATGTCCCCCCGGGCATGACCGCTGTTGCCGTCAGCCCCGACTTCCGTTTTGCCGTGGTTGGATCCAAATCCTATTTCACAACCAATCCTGTGCCGCAGATGCCACGGGATCTCGCGGCCCACCGCTGCATCAATGTTCGTCCTCCGCCATATGATGAACTTTGGCCTTGGGAGTTCGAAAAGGACAGCAGGGAGGAACATATCCAGGTCGATGGCCAGTTGGCATTTAACCAGCTTGATCTCGTGATGGAGGCGGCCGTGGCTGGTTTCGGACTGGCCTATGTTCCCGAATGCCTGGCGGCGCCTTATCTTGCCGAGGGCCGCGTGCAGCGGGTGCTGGAGGATTGGTGCCTGCCATCGCAAGGCTACCATATGTATTTTCCTGAAAGTGCTCAGATTTCCCCGGCGCTCGGCTTCCTGATTGACGCCTTGCGATATCGCGGCTGAGGGTCCACTGGCGGTCATGCAAATCACCACCGCGCTCCGCGAACACCCTATCTGGAGGGCCGCGGCGAAGAGCTCCGCATACCGCAGCTAACTGCTCTTCCCCGTCCCCGCCACAAGAAGCTCCACGATGGCCACCGCCGTGGGCAGCATCTTGTCATCCAGTTGCTTGGCCGCATCCGCGAGACGCGCCATCGCCTCCGCCCGGCGCGATCAAATGACATCGTCGACTTCAATAGAATCAGAGGAATACCGGGCCGATCGGCGTCCAATCTGCATGCCGATTAACACTATGACCTCAATTTTGGTGATGATCGGATCATCCGGCGCCGATGACGCGGGCCTGAAGCCGGCCCGCGGCAGGTCACGTCCCCGTCATGAACTTCCAGCCGTCGCTGTACTTGGTCAGGATGGCCGTGGCATCGGCCGGCTCCTTCATGCCCTCGATGCTCAGGCCCGCCTTGGCCCAGGCCGGCGCGTCGGTGACTCGGTAGCGGTACTCGACATTGGCGTTCCCGTCCTTCTCCTGGTAGCGGACGATTTCGGTTACTTGCTTGTGGCCGTAGCAGAACCCGCCCTTTCCCCAGACGCCGGCGGCCTTGCCTTTGTCCGTCAAGTCGATCTCAAGCCGGGAGATGAAGCCCTGGCCGAAGGTTTCCTCGGCGGTGATATCCCCGTCCTTCCGCAGCGCCTCATAGATCGCCATGTCGTCGGAGGACTTTTCGACGCGGATCGGGAAGTGGATGGTGTCCATCTTGGCGTACGCCAGGCACATGGGCTCGCCGATCGCGGCGTTGATCGCCTTCTCGAAATCGCCCTTGGGGCCGCAGGCGGACAATCCGAGCAACGCCACGATGCCCAGGAAGACAGGGAAAAGCTTATGCATGGAGCTTCCTTCCAAAGTGTTTTTTTTAAGGTGAATTCCATTTGGTCGATGGCGTGCACGCCCACCGGCAGGAGAAGAGCGGGACCGGGCGGGCGGGCGCTCGCTGCCGCGTTCCCCGGCTCCCGTCGACTTCGCCTGGCAGGCCTCACGCCTGCGTGGCCTTGACCACCTCATCCAGCAGGTCCCGCGCGGGCCCCTCTGACAGTCCGAACGCGAGCTGCACCGGCTTCTTCTGGGCCTTCAGCCGCAGGTTCAGCGAAACCGACACGGCATTCTCGATGCCCCGCGCGACGCCGACGGCCGCGAATGCCGTGGTGGTCATGGCGGCGCTGGCCACGCTGGACGAGAGCACGACCGCACCCAGTTCGCCGGTGCCGCCGGCGATGATGGTCGGCCCGGCGCTGTAGGACGCGCCGGCCATGCCCGGTGCGTGGACGAAGACCTCCTTGATCTCCGCCAGCGGATACACGGCCCCGGCCGCCAGGATGCCGGTCTTCGCCACGGTGAACGAGTGGGGGCGCCGCGCCCTACACTGGTTGCGGAGATACCGGTAGGACATCCAGCATAGGCCTCCGACGATCAACAGGAGGACGGCCCAGAGCCGCACGTAAATACTCTCGTATGTCTGGGTAATCACCCAGGAAAGCCCAAAGTGGTTGTCTGGCTCGTAGGTCCATTTCCAACGATCAATGACGAAATAACAGATTCCATATGAGAAAAACACCGAAAGTCCCCCGAAGAACAAGAAGAAGAACCCAACGAAAAGCCAGGTTGTCACGGGAACTCCGGCCGGGCTGACATGGAATACACGGCCGTCCGTCGTCTGCTCGGATGTGAATTGGGTCGATGCTGTGGTCATTTCGGCTCTCGTATCGGCTTGCATCAATGATTCGATATATTCGCGCCGCCCCGTAGCCTCTGGTTGCGGCCCCTCCCAAGAGATACCTCATAACCCATGTATTGGGTACCCGTATTTGGCGTATCCAAAAACCTCGCCTACGCCTGCCCTGGAACCAGGAGGCCGGTGTGGGCGCGCGCGAGCAGTTCAGGGACGACTACGGAAAGCTGCTGACGGAGTTGGTGGCTCGCCGGAAGATCGCGGGGATCACGCAGGAGGAGGTCGCGCGCGAGCTTGGCATACGCCAGAACCTGGTCAGCAAGTACGAGCTTGGCGAAGTCAGGCTCAACGTCGTCCAATACGCCCGCTATTGCCGCGCCATCGGTCTGGAGCCGGGCGAGCTGCTGGTGACGGTGGGGCGCTACTGACCCCCCCGCCTACGCCCCATTCGGTAAGCTGTTGGGCGGGGGCTCATGCCTCATCACCGAGGTGCCAGGCGATCGCACCCGCCCAATGCCGCCTATGGATGCTTCTTTCTGATGGCGGCCGTCGTCGGTCTAGCGGGGTGGTACGGTAGCCCGCCGCCGAGAGGCGATTGGGGACGCCGTCATGGGTGTCTGTTACGTCACGCTTGTAGACATGATCCCAACTCCGTAGCCGCCAAGTGTTAATCGGCGCACAGCTTGAACGCCGATCAACGTGGCACCCGTATGATTCTATTGAACTCGATGGAGCCATTTGATCGCGCCGATTTACGGGCTTAATGCCAGTAAACCACTGCCCCCTAGCCATTCATCCGCCAATGTGAACAGCACCTAATTTCGTGGCCCTATCCCTATTTAATTTTGTCTGCCCGACAGAAATCTAGCTGCATCACCAGATTCGATGAATTCGAAAGCTCTTATCTTCGCATCGAGGGCCGTCTGGTATTTCTTTACCCCCTGAACATTGCCGATCTTGAGTCGGTAATTGTCTTCATGGGGTGATATTTGGACGGAGATCTGATCGCGGATCACTGCCATGTCGCCTGCCGTGGTGACTTTCCACTTGGGTGAGTCAACGAAGCGCCTTTTCTTTTCACGCTCCTTGATAAGGTTGGCGTGGTGTTCTCCGGCGTCGGTGGTGGCGGTGAGCGCGTCGCAGCAGTCCGTCCCGACCGCCATGGCACCCCAGGAGGGGTGACCGATCGCGTAGATGTATCGAATTTCGGTGCCACAGAGTTCACAGCTACCGCAGAGGCTGCCGAGATCATCCACCCCGAACAGCGACCAGCCCGTTCTGGGCATTACGATGCCGTGCTCCGCCGCATGGCAGCCCTGGCACAGGGTTTCACAAGCACCATACGGATATTCCCAAGGCAGTCGACCTGGGACGTAGGCCTTGTGATGGGCCTGCAGCACGGCGCCGTCGGCCCGGCCGCGACGGCATCGGACACAGCGGCCGTCATCTAATTTGATGATCTCCTCCCGGTAGAGGTGCCATCGGGCATGACTGTAGGGTTTCATGGTCATCCTTTCGCGGCGTCCGGCGGAACCTGCTGGGTAGGCAGGTTCCGCCTGGGCGTCGTTCACTGCAGCGTCTGCGTCCGGGCTTCGTGGAGGGTGGCGTTGGCAATGGCGATGATCTCAGCGGCGGAGGCCGTCTCCCGCGCCAGAAGAAGGCCAGCCACATTCTCGACCGCGCTGTGCCATGCGTAGAGCAGGACCCGCACCTTGGCGTACTGGGTGTCCAGGATGGCCGTCACTTGCGCCGCGATCTGCGGATTGGAGCTCAGGAGGCGTGGTACGGTCTCCGCCGTCACCGGCCCCAACCAGGTCAGGTGATCACCCAGTCCGTGGGAGGTCAGCATCTGGGTGGCCAGCACGGTCGCGAGCGCCAGGTCGCTATCCCCGTTGCCCCCCGCGCCGGTGCTGGGCGCGCCGAGGAGGAGTTCTTCAGCCGCCCGGCCGGCCAGATGAACCTGGATGAGGTCCAGCAGGTCGTTCCGCCGTAAAACCTCGCCATCCATGCGGTAGTTCACGCCGCCCAGCCCGCCGGCCGAGATGCGGATTGAAGCCGAGACCAGCATGCTTGGCCGAAGGACCGCCGCGGCGACGGCATGCCCCGCTTCATGGACCGCACAAAGCTGGCGGAGTGCTGGCGTTCTGGGATCCGTGGGGTAGAGATCCGCTTCCAGGTCCGCTGCGACCATAGGCCTGCCCGCAACCCGGGCCCGGCGCTTGGCAGTACGCACCAGGAGTTCGCAGTCCGCGCCGCTGGCACCTTCCATTTGCGCCGCGAAACGGGTCAAATCCAAACCCGGCAGATGGTCGCGGCCCAGATGGTAGCGGAGGATGCCCGCCAACGCTGCTTGATCGGGGAGTGGAATATGCACCACCCGATCAAACCGACCCGCTCGAATGAGGGCGGGATCCAGTAAGGCGGGGTAATTGCAGGCGCCAATCATGATGACCCCCGGCCGACCCTGCAAACCGCCTACGTGCTCCAACATCGCATTCGTGATCTGGCGGTTATAACTCTGATTTTGGCCGGGCCTTTCCGAGTGCCGTGCGGTGAAGCTATCCAGCTCATCGATAAAGAGCAGGCATGGTGCGGCACGCTTGGCATTCGTGAACGTCGAGGCCATGGCCCGCAACATGTCGCCCTGATGACCTGCGGCCTGCCACTCGCCATACGACGCGGCGATCAACGGCAGGTCACAGCTAGCGGCGAGGGCGCTTGCGAATTGGGTCTTCCCTACGCCTGGCGGGCCGGCCAACAAAAGGCCCTTGTCCATCTCATGCCAGGAAAGCGCACCGGCCCGATAAGCGGCAAGGTCACGGTTGAGTGCCTCGCCCCACGCCACCGCTTCGGACATGCCGTGGAGGTCAGCCAGGCGTGGCCCCGGTGCCGGCAAGCGAACGCGTGCTTTGGCCATCCGTTCCAACCGGTCGATCCAATCGTCGGGAGATGTTGCTGGTCGAGCCGCCAGCTTCAGGTCCGCGGCGGTCAGCAGCGCGCATAACCCATCCGATAGGGTGCGCGTAGGCGGCTGTGCAACCTGTGCCATCGCCTCGGTCAGAATGGCGCCCGTCAGCGGCGGAACAGCCAGGCGGAAGTCTGCCGCCGCCATGAAGCGTGGCGGCAAATCCGCTTCACTGGCCGCGAGGATGATGACGCCGATCCCGCGGGTGAGCTCGTCGGCGGCCATTGCCTCCAGATGCTCGATGGTTGGACTGCGCGGAGTTCCGTCGCGTGCGGCAATGCGCCAGGTGCTGGCGATGCGCTGACCGGGCGCATCAAGATCGGGAAAATGCGGATCGTCGATCAGGTCGCCGGTGCTGCCGATGGGAAAGTCGTCCTCGTCATCCAGTTCGGTCATGTCTGGGTATGCCGGGGTGTTCAGCAGCGGGGCGCTAACGGTTGAGACCTCACGCCAGGCGAAGCCGTTCAGCGCGTCCTCGACCACGCCTTCCATGGGGGCCACCCAACTGGCGTCAGGCGCCACGATGGTGATGGCGACGCCGCCACGGCGAGCGGTGGGGGCCAGTCCTTGAGTGCCCGCGAACGCCGCCTCCAGCAGGAGCCTTGCGGCGGCCTTCCCCAACATCGGCGGCTTAGGGCGGCTCTGCACCGGGGCCGCATACTCATCACGCAGTTGATTCAGCTTTTCCAGAGACATGGCTTCTCCTTACGGCGGAAGGGTTTCGCGCCGTCGATTAGGGTGATGGTCTGACGCGCCTGGATCCCTAGCCACGCGGCTGAGGCGTTGGTTCTAAATCGGATCAAGCACGCACATGATGTACTGTATGTTATGTGCGCACATTATATGCGTTTCGATGTTTGCAGCGTCAAGCGGAATGTGCGCACATGCGTCACATATCTCGCGGGAATGGCCCACGAGTGGGAGTAGCCCGTGAAGAAGACCGAAAATTTCAACATGAGGGTGTCGCCGGAATTCACGGCGACAATTGATGATTGGCGCCGCCACCAGCGCGATATTCCAGCCCGGGCGGAGGCTATCCGCCGTCTGGTGGAGCTGGCCCTGCTGGCGGAGGAAACGCTGCCTATTACGGCACAGGCTTCTGATTTTTTGAGGAAAATTGAGAAGGCTGGCTTGCTCGCAGACGCCTTGAAGGCCGAAGCGAGGGCAATTGTTGACGCGATTGCGCGCCTTGAAAAAGCACTGCAAGCGGTACACGGGGCTCAGGAAGGTCTTCCGGACTAACCGGACTGCAAATCAGCGCGATCAGGACGATCAGGCCATCATGCTGGGCATGACCAAATGACTACCGCCAACCATGCCCAAACGTAATTTCGATTCCCCCCAGTCCAACTTAACAAAGATGTTAATAACAAAATCGTCAACTCGAATTTGACACGCCACGTTATCATATTGATAATTATGATGATTGATCGGATTTGCGACACTGCGCGAGTGTCACATGCGCACATCCGTTCCACTTCAGAATGCGTCAGAGCCCTGGCATCTCCATCTTATTGCCGACCAAGGTTAAATATCGGCCGCAAGGCATTGTTTTTACTAAATGCCTCTGTCGCAAATCGTTCAAATCAACGCGACTCCTGGGGCATTAGATCACCCGAAGGCAGCTGAGTGACGCAAATTGACTTTTTGCTGTGTCGCATTTTTCCGTTTTCATTGTCGCTGTTACGGGGGAGGACC
>JAPWJW010000002.1:685000-749196 GCA_028283825.1 Azospirillaceae bacterium
GGCCCTCACCAGCGATACGACATGTGTTTCATATTGGGGCCCGAAGCCGCAAGTCGGGATGGTTGCATTCCGGGAACTGATTTCCGTTTGGCCCGGTGACCGGGGCCCGAAAGGCCAAAGCCCCCGCAGTGAACGCTGCGGGGGCTTTGCCGTCCTGGTCGTAATGCGGCGGGCGTCGGTTCAGGGGCTGATGATCACCTTCAGGGCGTGGCTGTCCGCCGCGTGGCCGAAGGTCTCATAGGCCGACAGGACATCGTCCAGGGTGAAGCGGTGGGTGATCAGCACGGTGGGGTCCAGCTTGCGCGACTGCACCGTCTTCAGCAGCATGGGCGTGCTGACGGTGTCCACCAACCGGGTGGTGATGGCGATGTTCTGGGCCCACAGCCGGTCCAGGTGCAGGTCGGCCTTGTGCCCGTGCACGCCGACATTGGCGATAACGCCGCCCGGCGCCACCAGATCCTGGCACAGCTCGAACGTGGCGGGGATGCCCACCGCCTCGATCACCGTGTCGGCGCCGATGCCGTCGGTCCAGCCCTTCACCGTTTCCACCGCGTTGTCCTTGGCGCTGTTCACCGTGCGGGTGGCGCCGAAGCGGCGGGCGACTTCCAGCCGGTTGTCGTCGAGGTCGATCATGATGATTTCGGCCGGGCTATAGAACTGGGCCGTCAGCAAGGCCGCCAGGCCGATGGGGCCGGAACCGACGATGGCGACCGTGGCGCCCGGCGCCACCTTGCCGTTCAGCACCCCGCATTCGAAGCCGGTGGGCAGGATGTCGCTCAGCATGGCCAGCGCCTCCTCATCCGCCCCGTCGGGGATGGGGTAGAGGCTGGTGGCGGCGTGGGGGATGCGGACATATTCCGCCTGGGTGCCGTCGATGGTGTTGCCCAGGATCCAGCCACCGGTGCGGCAGTGGGAATACATGCCCCGGCGGCAGTAGTCGCAGGTACCGCAGGCGGTGATGCAGGAGATCAGCACGCGGTCGCCCGGCTTGAACGTGGTGACGCCCGGTCCCACCGCGTCGATCACGCCCACGCCCTCGTGCCCCAGGATGCGGCCGGGCGCGCAGGTGGCCACATCGCCCTTCAGGATGTGCAGGTCGGTGCCGCAGATGGTGGTCTTGGTGATGCGGACGATGGCGTCACCGGGATCCGTGATTTCCGGCTTCGGCCGCTGTTCCAACGCCTTGCGGCCCGGACCCTGATAGACAAGCGCCTTCATGGTGGTTCTCCCGATGATTGTTAGGTGGATGGTTCGGCGCCGGCGGCGTTCCGCTCTAATGGGCCAGCAGGGCCGGGACCGGTGTCTTGGTCAGGATGTTCCGCGTCACGCCGCCCAGGGCCCATTCCCGCAGGCGGGAATGGCCGTAGGCGCCCGCGACGATCAGGCCGGCGCCCAGCAGCTCGGCCTCGTTGAACAGGGCCGCGGCGACGTTGTCCCGCTTGCCCAGGTGCCGGACCTCCGCATTGACGTCGTGGTGCCGCAGGTAGCGGGCGACATCGGCGCCGGGCTTGCCGGTGCGGGCCGGGGCCGATCCGCCCGGGTCGGCGGTGACGATGACCACCTGGTCGGCCTGGCGCAGGAAGGGCAGGGCGTGCATCACCGCGTTGGCCGCCTGTGGGCTGTTCTTCCAGGCGATGACGACGGTGTCCAGCGGCCGGATGTGGAGCGGATCCGCCTCGGGAATGACGAAGACGGCCCGGCCGGACCCGAACAGGGCGGCCTCCACCACGTCGCTGGCCCGGTTGGGCTGGGCCACGCGATAGGGGGTGCGCACCACCAGCAGGTCGGCCAGGCGGGCCTGGGTGGCGGCCACGCCGCCGGCCTGTGCCGCCAGGCAGTCGAAGCGGGCCAGGTCGCGGGGGACGGCCACCCGGTTGAACCGCAACTCCAGCGCGTGTTCCACCAGGCCGCGCCGCGCCTCGGCCTCCAGCAGATGCTCGGCCAGCAGGCCGCGGCTGACGGGGTAATGGGAAACGCTCAGCGGCGGATCGGGCAGGAGGTTGATGAACAGGCCCTGGAGGTGGCTTTTGTGGACCACCGCCAAATGTTCGGCCTGGACAATCCGGCTTTCGTCGTCGGTGCTGCCGTCCAGGTGCACCAGAATTTCCTTGATCATCATGCCGGCCCTCATCCTGTGAAGCGGCCTGTCCATGACGGGTGCATGGAGGCGGGTCGCCAGCTGGATGACAGCTTGCCGCAAGCCGGCCGGCCCGACCTTGACCTGGGTCAACAGTTCGCAGGCTAAAAGGCGTAACCCTCCGTTGCGCAGCGAGGGGTTGTGTATTCGGCTTATGCCAGCGGCACGAGACTCTGGCTCGTGCCGCTATAGGACGCGACACGCATTATTGGCTGGGCACAGGATGCAGCGCCGGCTTGGCCCGGCGCAGGCTCAAGGCCGTGTCGATGGCCAGCGCGATGCTGCGGGCCCGGTCGTCGATACCCGCCCAGACCGCACCCCGCATCCGGGGATCCACCTCCAGCAGTTTCACGCCGGCCGGCACCTCCGTCCCGTCGCGGGCGACGCCGCGCAGGATGCCGTCGAACGGCGCCTGCACCGGGGCCCCGCCCAGGTAGCCGACGATGTAATCCTTGAAGACACGGGACCCGATCTCCATCGCCGTGTGCCAGCGGCCGGGCAGGGTGGAATAGACGAACCGTTCCGCCCCCCGGTTGCCCAGGGTGCGGACGATGCCGTCCGCCGGCTCCGTGGTGCCCTGCCGCACCAGCGTGCCTTCCTTGCTGGGCTTGGTCTCGATGGCGAAGTCGCAGTTGGCGCCGGCGGTGAAGCCCGGCCCCAGGCCGATGGTGAACTGTGCCAGCCGCCGCAGGTCCGGCGTCGTCTGGTACTTCTGCAGGCGGGCGTCGACCAGCAGGTCCAGCGTGCGGATGACGATCAGGTCCAGCAGGCCCAGTTCGGTGATGACCACCCCCTGGCGGCGCGCCAGGGCGGTCAGCACCGCCACCCCGCTGTCGGCCCGTTCGGCGGTGACCCCCGCCAGGACGATGGCGTCGTCGAACAGGGCGTCGTGGAAGGCCATCTTGCGGCGGATCACCGGCGGCGACGGGTCGTGCGACATGACCACGCCATAGCCTTGCTGGTGCAGGCGGATGGCCACGGCCGAGGCGATCTCATTGGTGCCGAGGATGACGGCGTAAGGCGGGCGATCATGCATCACGGCGTTCCAGTGCTGGCGGGGGCGGGGCAGGACGGATGGGGATGGGACTGCGGGTGGCTGCAACCGGTCAGGGCGGCGGCATCGTCGGCCGGCAGGCCCAGGTGGGTCGCCAACGCTTCGAATCCGGCCAGGTTCAGGCCCGCCACCTCCGCCAGCGGGCGGCGGATCAGCAGCGGTTCGGCCACCAGGCGGGCCAGGGCCGTGGCGGCGTCCATGGCCGCCGGATCGACGCTGCCGTCCTTGATGGCGGGGGCAGCCGGGTTGAACCAGCTGGCCACCGGCGTCTGGCCGAAGAAGCCGCGCAGGCGTTCGGCCGTCCACGGTTCGGCCAGCAGGCTGCGGGCCAGGACGGTGTGGCCGGCGGCCTCCAGCATCCGGCGCTGGCGGGCGTTGCCGCGGCAGCCGGGCTTCTCATAAAAGACGATGGTGCTCATAGGGGCAACCCCGGGGTAGCGGGCGCGCCGCCCAGCTGCACCAGCGGCGCGCCGCCCCGGCCCAGCACCGCATCCACCTTGCGCCGCACCTCCGCCAGGGTCAGCGGCTTCAGCAGCGCGCCGTGGGCGCCGGCCTTAAGCGCCGCCAGCGCCAGGGCCTCATCCGCCTTGGCGCAGACGATCAGCACCCGCACGCCGGGGAAGGCGCGCTGCATCTCACCCACCAGGGCCACGCCGCGCGCCGCCACCAGGGTTATGCCCAGCAGCACCACGTCCGGCCGCAGCCAACCCACGCCCCGGGCGTAGGCGTCCTCCGGCGTCGCCAGCTCATGGGTCTCGATCTCATCCTGCAGCATGAACTGCAGGGCCGCGCGCGTGATCTCATCCGGGTCCACGACGAACACCCGCCGCTGGTCCACGGCCTTGGCGGTTTCGACACCGATCTGCATGGCATGCCCTTTCCTGACAATGGGCTGCCCGATGGGGGCATTGCCGGTCCCTCAAGCAATTTCCGTTCCGTCGCCGGAAGCTGGGAAGCCCGCTGTTTCCGGGCCGCCGCCCTTGTTTCGTTTGCGACAGCACCCTACCGGCCTGTCGGGTTCGACACATCTTTGTCGGGTGCCGGTGGGACGAATAAATTAGTTATGAATCAATGAGTTACTAAAATTTCGCCACTTGGCACACCGGTTGCTGAAATACCGGTCGGCTAGTGAGGGCTGAGTGCACGCCTACGCGCTGTCGAGCGATGTGCTCCTTCCCGAAATCCGCGAGCCAGCGTCTGCGAACGAGGATCGTCACCGGGCATGGGCCGGGGGGCGGCCTGGCAATCGGCTTAACAATCGGTTCAAGGAGACTTCAATGTCGGCTCTTCGACAAATCGCGTTTTACGGCAAGGGTGGTATCGGCAAGTCCACCACCTCCCAGAACACCCTGGCGGCCCTGGCCGAGATGGGCCACCGCATCCTGATTGTCGGCTGTGATCCCAAGGCGGATTCCACCCGCCTGATCCTGCACGCCAAGGCCCAGGACACCATCCTCAGCCTGGCCGCCGCCGCCGGCAGTGTGGAGGATCTGGAGCTGGAAGAGGTCATGAAGGTCGGCTACCGCGACATCCGGTGCGTTGAGTCCGGCGGCCCGGAACCGGGGGTCGGCTGCGCCGGCCGCGGCGTCATCACCTCCATCAACTTCCTGGAGGAGAACGGCGCGTACGAGGACATCGACTACGTCTCGTACGATGTGCTGGGCGACGTGGTGTGCGGTGGTTTCGCCATGCCCATCCGCGAGAACAAGGCCCAGGAAATCTACATCGTCATGTCGGGCGAGATGATGGCCATGTACGCGGCCAACAACATCTCCAAGGGCATCCTGAAGTACGCCATGTCCGGCGGCGTCCGCCTGGGCGGCCTGGTCTGCAACGAGCGCCAGACCGACAAGGAGCTGGAACTGGCCGAGGCCCTGGCCAAGAAGCTGGGCACCCAGCTGATCTACTTCGTGCCGCGCGACAACATCGTGCAGCACGCCGAACTGCGCCGCATGACGGTGCTGGAATACGCGCCGGAAAGCGAACAGGCCAACCATTACCGCAAGCTGGCCCAGCGCGTTCACAACAACGCCGGCAAGGGCATCATCCCCACCCCCATCACCATGGACGAGCTGGAGGACATGCTGATGGAGCACGGCATCATGAAGAAGGTCGATGAAGCCATCGTCGGCAAGTCCGCGGCCGAACTGGCGATCGCCTGACCCCCATGGCCGCCGGCGCCGCCTGGCCCGTCCCGCATGGCGGGCCGGGCGGCTGCGGCCCTTCTCCCCGGGTAAAACGAGGACAGCGAAATGAGTATGTCGGAGACGCAGAGCGTTGCGGAGATCAAGGAACGCAACAAGGAATTGATCGCCGAGGTCTTGCAGGTCTACCCGGAGAAGACCGCCAAGCGGCGCGCCAAGCACCTGAACGTGCATGAGGCCGGCAAGTCCGATTGCGGCGTGAAATCCAACCTGAAGTCCATCCCCGGCGTCATGACCATCCGCGGCTGCGCCTACGCCGGGTCCAAGGGCGTGGTGTGGGGCCCCATCAAGGACATGATCCACATCAGCCACGGCCCCGTCGGCTGCGGCCAGTATTCCTGGGGTGCCCGGCGCAATTACTACATCGGCACGACCGGCATCGACACCTTCGTGACCATGCAGTTCACGTCCGACTTCCAGGAAAAGGACATCGTCTTCGGCGGCGACAAGAAGCTGGCCAAGATCATGGACGAGATCCAGGAACTGTTCCCGCTGAACAACGGCATCAGCGTCCAGTCGGAATGCCCCATCGGCCTGATCGGCGACGACATCGAGGCCGTGTCCAAGGTCAAGTCCAAGGAATATGGCGGCAAGACCATCGTGCCCGTCCGTTGCGAAGGCTTCCGCGGCGTGTCGCAGTCGCTGGGCCACCATGTCGCCAACGACGCCATCCGCGACTGGATCTTCGACAAGGTCGATCCCAACGCCCCGGCCAAGTTCCAGGACACGCCCTACGACGTCGCCATCATCGGCGACTACAACATCGGCGGCGACGCCTGGTCGTCCCGCATCCTGCTGGAGGAGATGGGCCTGCGCGTCATCGCCCAATGGTCGGGCGACGGCACCCTGGCGGAGCTGGAGAACACGCCCAAGGCCAAGCTGAACGTCCTGCACTGCTACCGCTCGATGAACTACATCTCGCGGCATATGGAAGAGAAGTACGGCATTCCCTGGACCGAATACAATTTCTTCGGCCCCAGCAAGATCGCCGAATCCCTGCGCCGCATCGCCAGCTACTTCGACGACAAGATCAAGGAGGGGGCGGAGCGTGTCATCGCCAAGTACCAGGCGCTGATGGACGACGTCATCGCCAAGTACCGCCCCCGCCTGGAAGGCAAGACCGTGATGCTGTTCGTGGGCGGCCTGCGCCCCCGCCACGTCATCGGCGCCTATGAGGATCTGGGCATGGAGGTGGTGGGCACGGGTTATGAGTTCGGCCACAACGACGACTACCAGCGCACGGCCCAGCACTACGTCAAGGACGGCACGCTGATCTACGACGACGTGACGGGCTATGAGTTCGAGAAGTTCGTGGAGCGCGTCCAGCCCGACCTGGTGGGGTCCGGCATCAAGGAAAAGTACGTCTTCCAGAAGATGGGCGTGCCCTTCCGCCAGATGCATTCCTGGGACTATTCCGGCCCCTATCACGGCTATGACGGCTTCGCCATCTTCGCCCGCGACATGGACATGGCCATCAACGCCCCCGTCTGGAAGATGGCCAAGGCGCCCTGGAAGGGCAGCGCCCAGCCCCGCCTGCTGGCCGCCGAGTAAGGGGCGCCGGCCCGCCCGACGATGTTTTTCGGAGAGGTTACATCATGACGCAGAGTGCCGAAAACGTGCTCGACCATTTCGAGCTGTTCCGTGGCCCCGAATACCAGGACATGCTGATCAACAAGCGTCAGCAGTTCGAGAACCGGCGCGACCCGGCGGAGGTCGAGCGCATCCGGGAATGGGCCAAGACGCCCGAGTACCAGGAAAAGAACTTCGCCCGCGAGGCGCTGACCATCAACCCGGCGAAGGCCTGCCAGCCGCTGGGCGCCGTGTTCGCCGCCGTGGGGTTCGAAAGCACGCTGCCCTTCGTCCACGGCTCCCAAGGCTGCGTCGCCTATTACCGCAGCCATTTCTCCCGCCATTTCAAGGAGCCGTCGTCCTGCGTGTCGTCATCGATGACGGAGGACGCGGCGGTGTTCGGCGGCCTGAACAACATGATCGACGGGCTGGCCAACGCCTACGCCATGTACAAGCCCAAGATGATCGCCGTCTCCACCACCTGCATGGCGGAGGTGATCGGCGACGATCTGAACGCCTTCATCAAGACGGCCAAGGAAAAGGGCTCCGTTCCGGCTGAATACGACGTGCCCTTCGCCCACACCCCCGCCTTCGTCGGCAGCCATGTCACCGGCTACGACAATGTCATGAAGGGCATCCTGGAGCATTTCTGGGACGGCAAGGCCGGCACGGAGCCCAAGCTGGAACGCCAGCCCAACGACAAGATCAACTTCATCGGCGGCTTCGATGGCTACACCGTCGGCAACATGCGGGAGATCAAGCGCATCTTCGGCCTGATGGGCATCGACTACACCATCCTGGGCGACAGCAGCGATGTCTGGGACACCCCCACGGATGGGGAGTTCCGCATGTATGACGGCGGCACCACCCTGGCCGATGCCGCCGCCGCCGTCCACGCCAAGGCCACCATCTCCATGCAGGAACACTGCACGGAAAAGACGCTGCCCTTCATCAAGGCGCATGGGCAGGAGGTGGTGGCCCTCAACCACCCGGTGGGCGTGGCCGGCACCGACCGTTTCCTGATGGCGCTGGCGCGCCTGACCGGCGTGGAAATCCCGGAATCGCTGGAGCGGGAGCGCGGCCGCCTGGTCGATGCCATCGCCGACAGCAGCGCCCACATCCACGGCAAGAAGTTCGCCATCTACGGCGATCCCGACCTGTGCCTGGGCCTGGCCGGCTTCCTGCTGGAACTGGGGGCGGAGCCGACGCATGTGCTGGCCACCAACGGCAACAAGGCCTGGGCGGCCAAGGTGCAGGCGCTGTTCGACAGTTCCCCCTTCGGGAAGAACTGCCACGTCCACCCGGGCCGCGACCTGTGGCACATGCGGTCCCTGCTGTTCACCGAACCGGTGGATTTCCTGATCGGCAACACCTACGGCAAGTACCTGGAGCGCGACACCGGCACGCCGCTGATCCGCATCGGCTTCCCCGTCTTCGACCGGCACCACCACCACCGCTATCCGCTGTGGGGCTACCAGGGCGGGCTGAACGTGCTGGTGACCATCCTGGACAAGATCTTCGATGAGATCGACCGCAGCACCAGCGTGCCGTCCAAGACCGACTACAGCTTCGACATCATCCGCTGACCATCCCCAAGCGGACCATTTGTTCTCCGTGGCGTTCCCCAAGACGCACGCATCCTGGCCGCGCCGCCTGTTCCCCGGAACCGGTGGCGCGGCACTTCTTGACCGTTGATGAGGAGCCGGACCCATGAGTTCGCTGGCCGCCACCATCCAGGAGGTCTTCAACGAACCGGGCTGCGCCAAGAACGCCGGCAAATCGGCGACGGAGCGCAAGAAGGGCTGCACCAAGCAGCTGCAACCGGGCGGTGCCGCCGGCGGCTGCGCCTTCGACGGCGCCAAGATCGCGCTGCAACCCCTGACCGACGTGGCCCACCTGGTCCACGGTCCCATCGCGTGTGAGGGCAATTCCTGGGACAACCGGGGTGCGAAATCGTCCGGTCCCACCCTGTGGCGCACCGGCTTCACCACCGACATGAACGAGACCGACATCGTCTTCGGCGGGGAAAAGCGCCTGTACAAGGCCATCCGCGAGATCATCGAGAAGTACGACCCGCCGGCCGTCTTCGTCTACCAGACCTGTATCCCGGCCATGAGCGGCGACGACATCAACGCCGTGTGCAAGGCGGCGGCCGCCAAGTTCGGCAAGCCGGTCATCCCCATCAATTCCCCGGGCTTCGTCGGCCCGAAGAACCTGGGCAACAAGCTGGCGGGCGAGGCCCTGCTGGACCATGTCATCGGCACGCAGGAGCCTGACCGGACCACGCCCTACGACATCAACATCATCGGCGAATACAACCTGTCCGGCGAACTGTGGCAGGTGAAGCCCCTGCTGGATGAGCTGGGCATCCGCATCCTGTCCTGCATTTCCGGCGACGGACGCTATCGCGAGGTCGCCTATTCCCACCGGGCGCGGGCGGCGATGATGGTGTGTTCCAAGGCCATGATCAACGTGGCCCGCAAGATGGAGGAACGCTACGGCATCCCCTTCTTCGAAGGCTCATTCTACGGCATTGGGGACACCAGCGACAGCCTGCGCCAGATCGCCCGCCTGCTGGTGGATCGCGGGGCGCCGGCCGACCTGCTGGACCGGGTGGAGGTGGTGGTGGCACGGGAAGAGGCGCGCGCCTGGGCCGCTATCGCCCCCTACAAGCCGCGTTTTCAGGGCAAGAAGGTGCTGCTGATCACCGGCGGGGTGAAATCCTGGTCGGTGGTGGCCGCCTTGCAGGAGGCCGGGCTGGAACTGACCGGCACCAGCGTCAAGAAATCCACCCGGGAGGACAAGGAACGCATCAAGGAACTGATGGGCCAGGACGCCCACATGATCGAGGACATGACCCCGCGGGAGATGTACCGCCTGCTGAAGGATGCCAAGGCGGACATCATGCTGTCGGGCGGTCGGTCGCAGTTCGTGGCGCTGAAGGCCGCCATGCCCTGGCTGGACATCAACCAGGAACGCCACCACGCCTACATGGGTTATGTCGGCATGGTGAGGCTGGTGGAGGAGATCGCCAAGACCCTGTTCAACCCGATGTGGGAACAGGTGCGGCGCCCCGCCCCCTGGGACAACCCGGCCGACAGCTGGCAGGCCCGCGCCGACGCCCAGCTGGCGGTGGAGGCGGCGGCACTGGTCGCCGATCCGGAAAAGGCGGAACAGGTGCGGCGGGCGGGGGCGGTCTGCACCTGCAAGGGCGTGGCCCTTGGCACCATCGAGGATGCGGTCCGCGCGCACGGCTTGACCAGCCTTGAGGACGTGCGGCGGCACACGGCGGCCGGCACCGGCTGCGGCGCCTGCTCTGCCCGTGTGGAAGATATCCTGGTAGCGGCGGAGTAGGGGCCATGGCGACCGTCACCCATGTGAAGAAGGCCTGCACCGTCAACCCGCTGAAGATGAGCCAGCCCATCGGCGCCGCCCTGGCCTTCATGGGCCTGCGGGGGGCGATGCCCCTGCTGCACGGGTCGCAGGGCTGCACCTCCTTCGGGCTGGTGCTGTTCGTCCGCCACTTCAAGGAGGCCATCCCCCTGCAGACGACGGCGATGAGCGAGGTCGCCACCGTCCTGGGCGGCTACGACAACGTCGAACAGGCCATCCTGAACATCCACAAACGCACCAAGCCCGAGATCATCGGCATCTGTTCCACCGGCGTCACCGAGATCAAGGGCGACGATGTTGAGGGTTACATCCGCCAGGTGCGGGCAACCCACGCCGAGGTGGCGGACCTGCCGCTGGTCTATGTCTCCACCCCCGACTTCAAGGACGCCTTCCAGGACGGCTGGGCCAAGGCCGTCACCCGCATGGTGCAGGAACTGGTGGTGCCGCGGTCGGCCGACACGGTGCGCGACCCGGCCAAGGTGGCCGTCCTGCCCGGTTGCCACATGACGCCGGGCGACCTGGACGAACTGCGCGCGATCTTTGAGGATTTCGGGCTTGAACCCCGTTTCCTGCCCGATCTGGCGGGCTCGCTGGACGGCCACATCCCGGACGACTTCACCCCCACCACCATCGGCGGCATCGGCGTGGATGAGGTGGCGGCCCTGGGTAACGCCGCCTGGGCCATCGCCATCGGCGAACAGATGCGCCCGGCGGCCCAGGCGCTGCACGGCAAGACGGGCGTGCCCTTCCGCCTGTTCCAGCGCCTGTGCGGCCTGGGTCCGGTGGATGACTTCATCATGTTCCTGTCGGAAATCAGTGGCCGGTCGGTGCCGGCCAAGTACCGCCGGCAGCGCGGGCAGCTGGTGGACGCCATGCTGGACGGCCATTTCCACCTGGGCGGCCGCAAGCTGGCCATCGGGGCAGAGCCGGACCTGCTGGCCGATGTCGGCGGCATGCTGCACGGCATGGGCGCGCAGATCGTGGCGGCCGTCACCACTACCCATTCGCCCGTACTGGCCGGCGTGCCGGCGGATGAGGTGCTGATCGGCGACCTGGAGGATCTGGAGCGCCGGGCGGCGGAACGCGGCTGCGACCTGCTGATCACCCATTCCCACGGCCGTCAGGCGGCGGGTCGGCTGGGCATCCCCTTCTTCCGCATGGGCCTGCCCCTGTTCGACCGGTTGGGGGCGGGGCACCTGGTGTCGGTGGGGTATCGCGGCACGCGCGACCTGATCTTCGCCATCAGCAACCTGGTGATCGCCGACCACGAGCACCACCACGAACCCACGCCGGATACCTGGCGCGGTGATGAAAAAGGGGAAGCCGCATGAAGGTCGCCTTCGCCACCCAGGACATGAAACGGGTCGATGCCCATTTCGGCTGGGCCCGCAACATCGCCATCTACGAACTGGATCCCGACGGCTATCGCCTGGTGCAGGCGGTGGAATTCGCCGGCGATTTGCAGGAGGACGGCAACGAGGACAAGCTGGCGCCCAAGATCGACGCCATCCGGGACTGCGCCATCCTTTATGTCGCCGCCATCGGCGGATCGGGTGCGGCCCGCGTCGTCGCCAGCAACATCCACCCCATGAAGGTCAGCCAGCCGGAACCCATCGAGGACCTGCTGGAACGGCTGCGCGCCGTGCTGAACGGCACGCCCCCACCCTGGCTGCGCAAGGCCATGGCCAAGGGGGCCGCCCGCACCCTGGATTTGGAGGATTGAGCACCATGTCGGACGTCCTGGACGCGTTGCCCGAAACCACGGCGGCGCAAAGCCCCTTCATCCGCACCCTGGTCATGATCTGGCGCGCCCAGGACACCCACGGCACGTGGGAGGGCAAGTCCGACCTGGACCTGCTGGCCCCCTACGTGGTGGACCGGGAACAGCGCCGGCAGATGCCCATCATGGGCGATCCCGATCCCGAGACCATCTGGCGGCTGGAGCTGTTCTTCAACGCCGTGGCGCTCAGCATCGAACAGGCCACCGGCGTGATGGTGTCGCCCATGCTGAAGATGAGCCATGAGGGCTTCGGCCGCATGGTGCTGATCGGCGGCCGGCTGGTGGCGGTGAACAAGCAACTGCGCGACGTGCATCGTTTCGGATTCGATACGATGGCCAAGCTGGCGGAGGAGGGGACGAAATACGTCCAGGCCGGCGTGGACATGATCGGGCGCTTCCCCGATGTCGCCCGGTATTGAGGGGGGAATACGGCATGAGCGATATCGACGCCCTGAAGAACGAGATCAAGAAGCAATCGGCGCGGGCCATGCAGGCCAAGATGGACCTGCACGACCTGTCGGAGGAGTTGCCGATCAACTGGCCCAGCATCCTGGAGGTGGCCCAGCGCACCCATGACGCCTTCGCCGTGCTGGAGGCCAAGCGCGCCGACCTGAAGGCCCTGGAGACCGCCTGGGCCAGCGCCACCCAGATGTCCGTCACGCCATGAGAAGGAGGCGGCACCCATGTCATCCCTTACCCGCGACGGCCGGTCCTGGCAGCCGGATTTCCTGATCGCCATCGACGCCAAGCGCTGCATCGGCTGCGGCCGCTGCTTCAAGGTTTGCGGCCGGGGCGTGATGGTGCTGAAGGGCATCACCGAGGATGGCGAGATGGTCGCCCTCGACAGTGATGACGATGATGATGAGATCGAGAAGAAGGTGATGGTGATGGATGACGCGGGCGCCTGCGTCGGCTGCCGCGCCTGCGCCCGCGTCTGTCCCGCCAATTGCCAGACGCACGCACCCCTGGCGGACGCGGCGTGAACGGCCCGGCGGATGCTTACCACTGGCTGATGGCGCGGGCGGCACCCGCCGACCCCTTCGACCTGCACGTCGCGGCCAGCATCCTGTCGCTGGCCTGGGCCGAGGCCCTGGTGGGCCGTTGCCCCCTGCCGGTGTTCGCCGGACTGGATGGGGTCGCGCTGGAAAGCCTGGCGTGGCGCCTGTTCCCCGCCGCCTGGCCTGGCCTGGCCGTCCTGGCTGACGGGCCGGCCGCCCTGGGCGATGATGAGGTGGCGGTGCGCGACCTGTTGTGGATGTACGCCGATGGCGGCAGCGATCTGCAACGCGACCTGGCGGCCATGATCGCCCGGCGGTGCAGCCGCCCCAACCACCTGTGGCAGGATCTGGGCCTGCGCAACCGTGGGGAACTGTCGATGCTGATGCGGCGGCATTTCGGCGGCCTGGCCGACCGCAACCGGCAGGACATGAAATGGAAGAAGTTCCTGTTCCGCATGATCTGCCGGGCGGAGGGCTTCACTCTGTGCACCGCCCCGGTCTGCACCGATTGCGATGATTTCGACAGCTGTTTCGGTGCTGAGGATGGCGAGGCCATGCTGGCCCACATCCGCTCCGGCCGGCCGCTGCCCGCCCTTTGAATGCCGCCGATTGATGGAAATGCCCCATGTCCGTCGCCTACGCCCTCTGCCGCCTGGATGAGATCCCCAGCCGCAAGGCCTGGGGTTTCCAGCTGTTGCGCGTCGATGACGACGGGATGCCACGCCCCTGGGCCATCGTCGTGGTGCGGTGGGGGCGGCAGGTGGTGGGCTACGTCAACCGTTGCCCGCACAACGACGTGCCCCTGGACTGGGAACGCAACCAGTTCCTGGATGGCGAGGGCACGCGCCTGATGTGCGGCAAGCACGGCGCCCTGTTCGACCTGGCCACCGGCACGTGCGTCGACGGTCCCTGCCTGGGCCAGGGGCTGGTGCCGGTGGCGCTGTCCGTCATCGACGGGGACATCTGCGTCACCGGCGTCATCTTGGTGGAAGAGGATGACCCAGCGGCATGAGGCAAAGCCTCATGCCGCTGTAGGCCCCGACCGGGGCCGCCGGAAGTTTCTGGGGAACGAAGTGGACTGGAAACTGAGGAAGCCCCAAGCCAGCGGATGCTGGCGCCCGGCGCCTGAGGGCGAACCAGCTTCTCAAACCGGCCGGTTTTCGTTGCGGTTCTTCACCGGCAGCATCTGGGCCACGCCGTCCTCATAACTCAGCGCCGGATAGCGTTCGTCGTAGCGCAGGCTGATGTCCAGCAGCACGTCCAGCTTGCCGGCGGTGTCCAGCTTCCGGATGTCGTTCTTATCGACACCCATCAGGTCCATCATCTCCTTCCACACCGTGGATTCATCGCAGGGCAGGACGGTGTAGGTGATGCCGTCCAGGGTGACGTGATATCCCGCCAGCAGGTCGATGTTGTTGCAGAAGATGAAGTACTTGCCGCTGGGCCGCAGCAGGCCGGCCAGCACCTCCGACACGTCCTTCAGGTAGGCGAAGGAATGGACGTAGCCGGCCAGGATGGGGATGGTCGCCTCTCCGGCTTGCGCGAAGGTCAGCACCTGTTCCAGCTTGTATTCCGGCGGGCGCTTCTCATCGGCGATGTGCGGCTGGAACTTCAGCGCGATGTCGCCGCGAAAGCCGAAACGGCCGGGCTTGGTGGTCGGCGCCTTCAGCACGGCGTTCACCAGGCGCTCTTCCGTGGCCAGGCGGGCGAGTGCGGTCTGTTCGATGGTCGTTGTCATGGGGTGGGGCTCCTGTTCTGGCGATGGCCCGCGCGCGGGCTTCCGCTGCGGGCTTCCGCTGTCCCTTTGCAAGCGCTTTGCCGCTTGCCCGCCATCGGCCACCCCCTTGGATTTGCGCGGGTTTGGGGTCGGCCGTGCAGCAAACGCCCCTGTCGCAAACCCGACATTGGGGGTGTGAACGCAACAGCGTTTGGCCGGAAAACCGAAGTTTTCCAACGATCTGCCCTGTGGCACGGCCTTTGCGGAAGGCTGGTGGTCACCAATCCACCAACCATGGCAGGTGCCCCCATGATCACCTTGACCTCCAGCGCCCTGAACGCCGTCCGCAGCGCCATCGCCGGTGCCGCCAACCCCGCCGAAGGCCTGCGCATCAGTGTCGATGCCGGTGGCTGCGCCGGCTACAAATACATGATGGGCCTGGTGGGGGCGGCCGAGCCCGACGACACCATCATCGACCAGGACGGCGTGAAGGTCTTCGTCGATACCAAAAGCCATGAGCTGCTGAGCGGCACCACCATCGACTTCGTGGTGGCGCTGGAAGGCTCCGGCTTCACCTTCGACAACCCCAACGCCAAGTCCGCCTGCGGCTGCGGCAAGTCCTTCGGTTGAGGGGGCTGCCCATGCTCGCCCCGACCTTTGAGGAAAAGCCCGCCGATGTGGTCACGGTCGAAGACCGCCGCCTCGGCATCATCCGCGACGCCATCGCCGAAATCCGGCCCGGCCTGCAACGCGATGGCGGCGATTGCGAATTGCTGGGGGTGGACGGCGACGTGGTGCGCGTCCGGCTGACCGGCGCCTGCGTCATGTGCCGCCTCAGCAGCGCCACGCTGGAGGGCATCCAGGCCCGGGTGGTGGAACGGCTGGGCGCCTTCGTCCGCCTGGTTCCCGTCCTGGGCCGGGCGCCGGATCCGCACTGACCGGTTGGAGGCATCGTCCCATGCGGCCCGTCTACCTCGACAACAACGCGACCACCCGCACCGATGCGGAAGTGGTGGCGGCCATGCTGCCCTGGTTCACGGAAACCTACGGCAACGCCTCCTCCGCCCATGCCTTCGGGGCGGTGGCGGCCGACGGGGTGCGGCAG
This sequence comes from Azospirillaceae bacterium, assembly GCA_028283825.1. Taxonomy (NCBI): domain Bacteria; kingdom Pseudomonadati; phylum Pseudomonadota; class Alphaproteobacteria; order Rhodospirillales; family Azospirillaceae; species Azospirillaceae bacterium. The sequence continues at coordinate 700,958 of JAPWJW010000002.1, forward strand.
GCGCGGCGGCAGGTGCAGGCCCTGCTGGGGGCGGCCCACGATGCGGAGATTGTCTTCACCTCCGGCGGGACGGAGGCCGACACCACCGCCATCCTGTCCGCCCTGGAATGCCAGCCCGACCGGGATGAGATCGTGACCACGGCGGTGGAACATCCGGCCGTGCTGGCGCTGGCGGCACATCTGGAAAAGACGCGCGGCATCAAGGTGCACAGGGTCGGGGTGGACGGCGACGGCCGCCTGGACCTGGACGATTTCGAGCGCGCGCTGGGCCCGCGCACCGCCCTGGTTTCCGTCATGTGGGCCAATAATGAGACGGGGACCCTGTTCCCGGTGGCCGACCTGGCGCGACAGGCGCGGGCGGCCGGCGCCCTGTTCCATACCGACGCCGTCCAGGCGGTGGGCCGCCTGCCCATCCGCCTTCAGGACACGGCCATCGACATGCTGTCGCTGTCCGGCCACAAGCTGCACGGCCCCAAGGGCATCGGCGCGCTGTATGTGCGCAAGGGTGTCGCCTTCCGCCCGCTGCTGCGCGGTGGCCGACAGGAACGGGGCCGCCGGGCGGGGACCGAGAACGTGCCCGGCATCGTCGGCCTGGGGACGGCGGCGGACCTGGCGGCGCGATATCTGCAGACGGAACGGGGCTGGATCGGCGCCCTGCGCCACCGGCTGGAACAGGGGGTGCTGGCCCGTATCGGCCACGCCCGGGTGGTGGGTGATCTGGACAGCCGCCTGCCCAACACCAGCTGCATCGCCTTCGATTATGTGGATGCCGACGCCGTGCTGCTGATGCTGGACCGGGCGGGCATCGCCGTGTCGTCCGGCTCCGCCTGCGCCTCGGGCGGGATGGAGCCGTCGCACGTGCTGCGCGCCATGCGGGTGCCGGCCGGCGCGCTTCGCGGCGCCCTCCGTTTCTCATTCTCCCGCGACAGCGCCGGGCCGGACGTGGATGCCGTCCTGGACACGCTGCCCGACATCATCGGCCGGCTGCGCGCCGCGTCGCCGCTGTGGCGGGACCGCACCCCCACCTTCGCCTGACCCTTTTTTAGGAGACGCAGCATGCTCAAGGCACCGCCCATCGTCATCAATGACAGCACGCTGCGCGACGGCGAACAGGCGCCCGGCGTCGCCTTCACCGTGGCGGAAAAGGTGGCCATCGCCGCCAAGCTGGAGGCCGCCGGCGTCGATGAGATCGAGGCCGGCATCCCCGCCATGGGCGATGAGGAGATCGAGGCGATGGCCGAGGTCGGCGCCGCCCTGACCCGGTCCGCCGCCATCGCCTGGTGCCGCATGACCGAGGCCGACGTGGACGCGGCGCTGCGCACTGGCTTGACGCGCGTCAACCTGTCCGTCCCCGTCTCCGACCGTCAGATCCGGGTGAAGCTGCAAATCAGCCGGCAGGACATCATTCCCCGCATCCGGCGGGTGGTGTCCTATGCCCGCGACCGGGGCCTGGCGGTGGCGGTGGGGGGCGAGGACTCCAGCCGGGCGGAGATGGACTTCCTGTTGCGTGTCGTCGCGGCGGCGGAGGAGGCGGGCGCCCACCGTTTCCGTTTCGCCGACACGGTCGGCATCCTCGACCCCTTCCGCACGCATGAGATTTTCCGCCAGCTGTGCGCGGAAACCGACCTGGAACTGGAATTCCATGGTCATGACGATCTGGGCCTGGCCACCGCCAACACCCTGGCCGCGGTGCGCGGTGGCGCCACCCATGCCAGCGTCTGCGTCCTGGGCCTGGGCGAACGCGCGGGCAACGCGGCACTGGAGGAGGTGGTGGCCGCATTGGGCCCTATCGCCCAGCGCCAGACGGGCGTGGATTTGACCCAGCTGACGGGCCTGGCCGAACTGGTGGCCGCCGCCGCCGGCCGCCCCATCCCGGTGGCCAAGTCCATCGTCGGGTCCGCCGTGTTCGCCCATGAATCCGGCATCCACGTCTCCGGCCTGCTGCGCGACCCGGAAACCTATGAGGCCATCGACCCGGCCTGGTTCGGCCGCGTGCGCTCCATCGTGCTGGGCAAGCATTCCGGCATGGCCGCCATCAACAACGCCCTGAAGGCGCTGGGCCTGTCCCCCGAGGAGGGCCGCGCCCGGCGGGTGCTGGATGAGGTGCGCAACTGCGCCGTCGCCTGGAAGCGTCCGATCAATGAGGGCGAGTTGCTGAAGTTCTATGAGGCGACCGGCGATTGAAGCCGGGCGGGAGGTGGCCATGGTGCAGGAAAATGGACTGTGGCGCCTGGTGGCGGAGGATGTCGCCTGCGTGAAGGCGCGCGATCCCGCCGCCCGCCATCGCCTGGAAATCGTCCTGACCTATCCGGGCCTGCACGCCGTCATCCATCACCGGGTGGCGCATCGGCTGTGGCGCCGGGGCCTGCGGTTTCCGGCCCGCCTGCTGTCTTGGTTCGCGCGGCTGGTGACCAATGTCGACATCCACCCCGGCGCCCGCATCGGCCGGCGCTTTTTCATCGACCACGGCGCCGGCGTGGTGATCGGTGAGACGGCGGAGGTGGGGGACGACGTGACGCTCTATCACGGCGTCACCCTGGGTGGCACCAGCTGGTCGCCGGGCAAGCGCCATCCCACCATCGGATCCGGCGTGCTGATCGGCGCCGGGGCCAAGGTGCTGGGGCCCATCCGGATCGGTGCGGGCGCCCGCATCGGCGCCAATTCCGTGGTGGTGGAGGATGTGCCGCCGGAGATGACGGTGGTGGGCATACCCGGCCGGGTGGTGCGGGCACCCCGCCCCCGGCAGGGCGGTGCCGGCCGCATCGACCTGGACCACCATCTGATCCCCGATCCGGTGGGCGAGGCGCTGACCCTGATGCTGGACCGCATCGCCTTCCTGGAGGTGCGGTTGGCCCATGCGCAGGGCCGGCTTTCATATGAACCCGAACCAAGGGGCAGGGACCATGGGCGTGTTGGATGAGCTGTCGCGGCTGTCGTCGGCCGAGGATTTCTTCGTGTTCCTGGAGGTGCCGTTCGACGCCGCCGTTGTCCGCGTGGCGCGGCTGCACATCCTGCGCCGCATGGGGCAGTACCTGCGCGGCAGCGAGGCCGAGGACGCCTTCGCCGGCCGGGATGAGGCCGACATCCGTGTCCTGTGTCGCGGCCACCTGGAACAGGCCTACCAGGACTTCGTCGCCTCCACCCCCATCGCCGAGCGGCTGTTCAAGGTGCACCGCGACGCCGTGGCGCCCAAGCAGGCGGCGCCGAAACCCTTCGTGCCCCTGGCGGCGCTGGGCGGCGTGAAGGGGACGTGACGGTGCGGAGACGACACAAAGCCTGTCGCCTATCCGACAAAGTGGCGGTCCGCTGAAATCCAAACCTAGTCTGTTTCACGCAAATTCAATGGCTTATCAGGTTCGCCCCGGTTGGCACGCCCCTTGCCAATCTAAGGCTGTATCGCTCAAGGCAAAGGACCCCCGTGATGCACATCGTCGTCTGCATGAAGCAGGTACCGGACAGCGCACAGATCCGCGTCCATCCGGTGACCAACACCATCATGCGCCAAGGGGTGCCCACCATCATCAACCCCTATGACCTGTTCGCGCTGGAGGAGGCGTTGCGCCTGCGCGACCGGCTGGGGGGCGAGGTGACGGTGCTGACCATGGGGCCGCCCATGGCGGAGGAGTCACTGCGCAAGGCGCTGACCTTCGGGGCCGACCGCGCCGTCCTGCTGACCGACCGCGCCTTCGCCGGGTCCGACACCCTGGCCACCAGCTTCGCCCTGGCGGCGGCCCTGGCCAAGATCGGGCAGGAGTTCGGGCCGGTGCCCATCGTCTTCACCGGCAAGCAGACCATCGACGGCGACACCGCCCAGGTGGGGCCGGGCATCGCCAAGCGCCTGGGCCTGAACCAGCTGACTTATGTGGCCCGCATCGCCGACCTGGATCCGGACGCCGGCACCATCACGGTGGAACGCCGGGCGGAGGGTGGCTTGCAGGTGCTGTCCACCCGCCTGCCGGTGCTGATCACCATGCTGGAGGGCGTGAACGAGATGCGCCGGGGCAGCCTGGACGACGCCTACCGCGCCGCCCGCGCCCAGGTGGTGCGGTGGAGTGCGGCCGACGCCGGCATCACTGAACTGGCCCGCTGCGGCCTGAAGGGATCGCCCACCATCGTGAAGAAGGTGTTCGCCCCCCAGGCGCGGGCGGAGAAGGTCCAGCAGGTGCCCACCGCCGACCGCGGCACCGATGAACTGGCGGTGGACGTCATGGCCGCGATCTTCCGCACGCGGCCGACGGTGGAAGAGGATCTGCTGCGCTTCGCCGCCGGCCAGTGAGAGGAGATCAAACGATGACCGACGCACCCAACACCAACGCCCCTCGGCCCGCCGCCGGCCGGGCCGGCACCCGGCGGGAGCTGCCCGAACATTTCAAGGCCTACAAGCACGTCTGGGTCGCGGTCGAATGCGAACACGGCATCGTCCACCCGGTGTCCCTGGAACTGCTGGGGGAGGGGCGCAAGCTGGCCGACAAGCGCGGGGTGGAGCTGGCGGGCGTGGTGCTGGCCGGGGATGAACTGACGGCGGCCACCACGGCGGCGGCGGCGTTCGAGCATGGCGCCGATCTGGTCTACACCGTGACCGACCCTATCCTGGCCCATTACCGCAATGAGACCTACACCCGGGCCCTGACCGACCTGGTGAACACCCACAAGCCGGAAATCCTGCTGCTGGGCGCCACCAATCTGGGCCGCGACCTGGCGGGGTCGGTCGCCACCACCCTGCAGACCGGCCTGACGGCTGATTGCACGGAATTGGCGATTGATGACGAAGGCTCGCTGGCCGCCACCCGGCCGACCTTCGGCGGGTCCTTGCTGTGCACCATCCTGACCCTGAACTACCGGCCCCAGATGGCGACCGTGCGGCCCCGTGTGATGTCGCTGCCCCCGCGTGAGCCGGGGCGCTGGGGCCGCATCGTGGAACAGCCGCTGGCCCTGGCGGAGGAGGACGTGGTCACCAAGGTGCTGCGCTTCATCGCCGACCGTGAAAGCGACAAGGCGCAGCTGGCCTACGCCGACATCGTGGTCGCCGGTGGCCTGGGCCTGCGCTCGGCGGAGAATTTCCAACTGGTGCGGGCGCTGGCGGAGGTGCTGGGCGGCGACTACGGCGGGTCGCGCCCTCTGGTGCAGAAGGGCTGGATCACGGCGGACCGCCAGATCGGCCAGACCGGCAAGACCATCCGGCCCAAGCTGTACATCGCCGCCGGCATCTCCGGCGCCATCCAGCACCGTGTGGGGGTGGAGGGGGCGGACACCATCGTCGCCATCAATACCGACCCCAACGCCCCCATCTTCGAATTCGCCCATCTGGGCGTGGTGGCGGACGCCATCGAACTGTTGCCCGCCCTGACGCGGGCCTTCCAGGCGCACCTGTCGGTGAACCGCCTTGCCGGCTGAAGGAGGCCCCCGATGATCAAGGACAAGTTCGACGCCATCGTGGTGGGGGCCGGCCCGTCCGGCAACGCCGCCGCCTATACCATGGCGAAGCAGGGGCTGAAGGTCCTGCAATTGGAGCGCGGGGAATATCCCGGGTCCAAGAACGTGCAGGGCGCCATCCTCTACGCCGACGCCCTGGAAAAGATCATCCCCGATTTCCGCGAGGATGCGCCGCTGGAACGCCATGTGATCGAACAGCGGCTGTGGACCATGGACGACACCTCCTACGTCGGCATGCATTACCGCTCCGACGACTTCAATGAGGAAAACCCCAACCGCTACACCATCATCCGCGCCCAGTTCGACAAATGGTTCAGCGGCAAGGTGCGCGAGGCCGGCGTCGTCCTGCTGTGCGAGACGACGGTGACGGAACTGCTGCGCGACCCGCAGGGCCGGGTGATCGGCGTGCGCACCGACCGCGAGGGTGGCACCGCCTTCGCCGACATCGTCATCCTGGGCGAAGGCGTCAACGGCCTGGTGGGCCAGCGCTCCGGCCTGCGGCCCGAGCTGAAGCCGGACACGGTAGCCCTGGCGGTGAAGGAGATGCACTTCCTGCCGCGTGAGGTGATCGAAAGCCGCTTCAACCTGACGGGTAACGAGGGCGTGGTGATCGAGGCCATGGGCACCATCACCGACGGCATGACCGGCACCGGCTTCATCTACACCAACCAGGAATCCATTTCGATCGGCATCGGCTGCATCGTGTCGGACTTCGCGGAAAGCGGGCGCACGCCCTATGGCCTGCTGGAGGCGTTCAAGCGCCACCCCAGCGTCCGCCCCCTGCTGGAGGGGTCGGAATGCAAGGAGTACGCGGCCCATCTGATCCCCGAAGGCGGCTACAACGCCATGCCGCAGCTGTTCGGCGACGGCTGGATTGTGGTGGGCGACGCCGGCCAGTTCGTCAACGCCGTGCACCGTGAAGGCTCCAACCTCGCCATGACCACCGGCCGCATCGCCGGTGAGACGGTGGTGTGGCTGAAGCGGCGGCGTGAGGTGGCGAGCGAGGCCAATTTGGCCGAATACCAGCGCCGGCTGGAGGCGACCTTCGTCATGAAGGATTTGAGGAAATACCGGCGCATCCCCGATTTCCTGCACCGCAACAAGCAGATCTTCGGGACATATCCCCGGCTGCTGACCGCCGCCGCCCAGACATGGTTCCGGGTGGACGGCGTCGATAAGCGGGCCAAGGAAAAACAAATCTTCCAAGCGTTCCGCAACGGCCGGAGCCTGCCCGGCCTGATCGGCGACGCCTTCAAGCTGGCGAGGTCATGGCGATGATGAACACGACTGAAGTGGGGGGCGGCACCCCCGGCGTTCCCCCGGTGAAGGTGGAGGAACGCCTGTTCCAGAACCGCTACCTGGTGGATGCCGGGCGGCCGCACATCAAGATCAAGGCCCACACCACGCCGTCCAAGGCGCTGCTGGCCTTGACCCACCTGTGCCCCGCCGGCTGCTACAGCCAGAACGACAAGGGGCAGGTGGAGGCGGTGGTGGACGGCTGCGTGGAATGCGGCACCTGCCGCGTGCTGACCGCCAAGACGGGGGAGGTGGAATGGAACTACCCCCGGGGCGGCTTCGGCGTGCTGTTCAAGTTCGGCTGATGGGGATGGATGACTTCCTGCCGCTGGCGGAAGAGGCCATCGAACGCCTGCTGGAAGAGGATCTGCGCTTCGGCGACCTGACCACCCGGGCCCTGGGGATTGGTGGACGGCCGGGCACCATGCGTTTCCGGGCCCGCGACGCCCTGGTCCTGTCCGGGGTGGAGGAGGCGGCACGCCTGCTGGGACGCCTGGGTGCTGCCGTCACCCTGGCCATGCCCGCCGGCGGCCGTTATGAGCCCGGGGCGCCCTTGCTGGAGGCCACCGGCAGTGCCGCCGCCCTGCACGCCGGCTGGAAGGTGGCGCAGACCCTGATGGAATGGGCCTCGGGCCTGGCCAGCGACACCCGCGCCATCGTCGATGCGGCACGGGCCGTCAATCCTGACATCGCCGTGCTGTGCACCCGCAAGTCGGTGCCCTACACCCGCCAGCTGGCCGTGAAGGCGGTGCTGGCGGGCGGTGGCGGTATCCACCGCCTGGGCCTGTCCGACACCATCCTGCTGTTCCCCGAACACCGCGCCTTCCTCGACCCGCCAGACGATCTGGGGGCCGCCATCGCCCGGCTGAAACGATCGGTGCCGGAGCGCGCGGTGATGGTGGAGGTGACCAGCGAGGCCGACGCCCTGGCCGCCGTCGCCGCCCATGCGGATGTCATCCAGCTGGAGAAGTTTTCGCCTGACGCGGTGGCGCGGCTGGTGGCCCGGGTGGACCGCCGTCCCGACGGCCGGCCGGTCATCGCCGCGGCCGGCGGCGTCAACGCCCAGAACGCTGCCGCATATGCGAAGGCGGGCGCCGATACCTTGGTCACGTCTTCGCCATTCTTCGCCAGGCCGCGTGATATACAGGTAAATATAACGCCCTTGTGAATCAGAAGGATTCGCAACAGTAGTTCGGTGAACGAACATAGTATTTGGTTGAATTTTATGTTGCGAATTCACTTGCGGTCTCGTGTTGCGCCTGCGAAGCTTGCCTGCAGGTACTTGACTGGACTGGCAGTTGGCGGGGGCCGCGCCGCCGCATCGGTAGGCCTCGAGACACGAAAGGATTCGTGCGATGCCTATGACTGGTTCCGCCTCTCACGCGTCCGTGACGCCTGGTCCGCCCCCGCAGGCGGTCCATCGGTCGCGGCCTGGCGAATTCTCCTCCCGTGCGGAAATCGCCCTGCACGGGGTTTATGAGATATCCAAGATCCTGGCGGTGCCCACCCGCCTGGAAACGACGCTGTCCAATGTCCTGGCGCTGCTGTCCAGTTTCCTGGAAATGCACCACGGCATCATCGCCCTGCTGGGCGACGACGGCTCCCCCCAGGTGGTGGTGGGCCTGGGCTGGACGGAGAAGAATGCCAAAAGCCATTTCGACCGGTTGCCCGAACGCGCCATCGGCCAGATCGTCACCACCCAGATGCCGGTGGTGGTGGAGAACGTGGCCGACCACCCCCTGTTCGTCGACTGGTCGGCGGCAGAATGGGGCGGGGACGCCCGTGTCTCTTTCGTCGGCGTGCCCATCAAGGAACGGGACCGGGTGATCGGCACCCTGACCCTGGACCGCACCTGGGACGGGCAGGCGACCTTCCGCCTGGATGAGGATGTGCGTTTCCTGGTGATGATCGCCAACCTGGTGGGCCAGACCGTGCGCCTGCACGATTTGATCGGCCGCGACCGCGACCGGCTGATGAGCACGCAGCGCCGCCTGGAAAAGGAACTGTCGGCAACGGCGCGCCCGGAACGCGAGGTCCGGCCCCAAGGCATCGTCGGCAACAGCCCGGCCATCCGCTCGGTGATCGATAAGATCAAGATCGTGGCACGCAGCCATTCCACCGTGCTGCTGCGCGGGGAATCCGGCACCGGCAAGGAACTGTTCGCGCGGGCGACGCACGATCTGTCGCCACGCAGCAACGGCCCCTTCGTCAAGCTGAACTGTGCCGCCTTGCCCGAAAGCATGCTGGAGTCCGAGCTGTTCGGGCATGAGAAGGGGGCGTTCACCGGGGCGCTGGCCCAGCGCAAGGGCCGGTTCGAACTGGCGCACGGCGGCACCCTGTTCCTGGATGAGATCGGGGAGATTTCACCCGCCTTCCAGGCCAAGCTGCTGCGTGTCTTGCAGGAGGGGGAGTTTGAGCGGGTGGGCGGCTCGCGCACCCTGAAGGTGGACGTGCGCCTGGTGGCCGCCACCAACAGGAACCTGGAGGATGCCGTGGCGCGGGGGGAGTTCCGCGCCGACCTTTATTACCGCATCAACGTGGTTTCCATCTTCCTGCCGGCGGTGCGCGACCGGCGGGAGGACATCACCCTGCTGGCCTGTGAATTCCTGAAGCGCTTCAACACCGAACACGGCACCCGCAAAAGCCTGACCGCGTCGGCCTATGCCGTGCTGGAAAGCTGTTACTTCCCCGGCAACGTGCGGGAACTGGAAAACTGCGTGCGCCGCACCGCCACCCTGTCGCGCGAATCCGGCATCATCGCCGACGACTTCGCCTGCCGGCATGACGAGTGCCTGTCCGCCACCCTGTGGAAGGGCGCCATCGGGCCGGGCAGCGCGTTCAAGATCATGTCGCGGCCCACGGCGCCCACGCCGCTGGCGCCGCTGTCCCCACCCCGGCAACCGGCGCCGGCCACCGAGGAGGAGGAGGGCGACGACCGGGCCCTTCCCTGTCCGCAGGCGGGAACCTGCGCGGTGGCGCAAGGGGACGGCTTGTCCGAACGCGAACGCCTGATCCAGGCGATGGAGACGGCGGGCTGGGTGCAGGCCAAGGCGGCGCGGCTGCTGAACCTGACACCGCGCCAGGTTGGCTACGCCCTGATCAAGCACAATATACCGGTGAAGAGATTCTGAATTCCCGCCAAGACCAGGAGCGGGTGCCTTGTGGTCCGCCAGGACCGCTGACTGTAGGACGAGACAGGAATGAAGCTGAGCGCGCGCAACGTCATCGCCGGCAAGGTCGTGGCCGTCACCAAGGGGGTGACCACCGCCCATGTGAAGATCGAGATCGCCAGCGGTCGCATCATCACCTCATCGATCACCAATGAGGCGGTCGACGACCTGGACCTCAAGGTGGGCGACGCCGTCTCCGCCATCATCAAGTCATCCGACGTGGTGATCGGCAAGGAGTGATGGGGCTGGGGCACGGGTGTCCGCCGATGTCGTCGGGCAAGGGCTCTGGTGCGGGTCTGCCCGCGCGCAGCTTCACGCTTCAAAGGTGATTCCACCTTTCGCAATCTGCCCCAATGGGCCGCGGCAAAATAAAGCGTCGCGGCCCTTTCACCGGGTTTCGCCGAGGGGGGAATCCGGGTGGGGCAATGTGGCCGTCGCCAACGGGGCGGCCGTTTCCATGATGTGGATACGGCGCGCGCGATAACCTGCGGCCTCGGTTTCAAACTGCCGATCGGGGCAGGGGCAGCAACCCATCCCTAAGTGTCTGGGGCGCCCGCCAGGGGCAGCCCGGCGGCACGTGCACCTTGCAATCAAGGCGCGAAAAATGTTCATCCGTCCGGATAATTTCTCCCCATATTGCGCATTCTTCTTGCCGGATGGCGGGGGGCACGGTCCCGTGGGGACAGGCCATTTCGACCGATATTTAACAATATTGCAACCAATAATGTAATCTTTGGTATATGATCAGACAAATGAAATATACCTGTAATATATAACTCAACCTTGACGGGATGATAAATTCCATCTTTAATTATACTCCCTTTGGTTGATCAAGTGGGCGAGGGTGTGTGATGTCTGCTCAGGTTGTGATCCGTATCCTCTCCGGTGCGCGGAAGGGGCAGGTGGAAACCATCCCTTTGGTTGCCAAGGCTCAGATATCTCTCGGGCGTGGGCCCGGGAACACGGTTGCGTTCGACGCCGACGCGGATGCTTCCGTCAGCCGTCAGCATGCAAAAATTTCGATTGATGATGCGGCGGGGGAGTTCCGGCTGTCTGACGAGGGAAGCACGCATGGCACCTTCGTCAACGGACAAAAGATCACGGGGCCTACGCTTCTCGAAATAGGGGACGAAATAGCCCTCGGGCCGCAGACAAATATAATATTTGATGTGAACCCACGCCCTGAAGGATACGTGGCCAGGACGAAGGCCCTGAAAACGGTGAATGTATCGGCAAAAAAGACCACTATAATTGATACGACACCCGAGCAAAAACCAGCACAGGTTGCCGATTCTGTTTATGCAAAAGTAAATATAGGAAGCAGAGCGAACTATAATTACGGATCAAAGAGGATTAATTTTAAGATTATTTTTGCTGGCATCGTGGTTGTGCTGGTTGGAGTATCTGGTTTCATATTTTACAAAATAAACTCAGCATCAAACGTTGAGAAGGTAACTCAGCACGTGGATGACGTGCCGGTTGAATTAAGTACGCAACAGGTTGCCGAAAAATATAGTAAGTCGACGGTATATGTTGGTGTTAAATGGCGCCTGTTTGATAAGGTCACCGGAAAGCCGGTATTCCATAAGTACCTGCCGGTTGGTAACGGTAACAAGGTTCCACTATATGTCACTTTAAAAGATTTGGGGGTGGTTCCTTGGTTGACGACTGATGACAATGAAGGAATTAATGAACCTATTGGATTCGAAGGAAGCGGAAGCGGTTTTGTTATCAGTCCTGAAGGGCAGATAATCACAAATAAGCACGTCGCCGCGGGGTGGATGATTCGTTACGATAATGTTCCGCCATTGGGGTACATAGTACTGCCCAATGTTACGCTGCTGAAAATAATAAAAGACCTTAAAGAGGAAAGATTCTTTCATCCAGATCAATCGCCTGCGACCAAGCAGCTGAGAAGCTGGATCCCAGGAAACGGTGGAGTACTATTCGAGGCGAATAGGACCATTGTCGTCGGTAATGATATTCGGGAGTTTTCGGGGCGAAATGAGGAACTGTTCATCCAGTTCCCAGGATCGAAGCAACAGCATGTGGCGTTGCTGGAACATTTTGCCTCTGACGCTGACGTGGCCATGATTCGTATTTCCCAGACAGCGGGGGCTTATTCGCCTCTGGTTCTGGCGCGGGCGGATGATGTCCAGCTTGGCCAGAAAATCGTGGTTCTTGGATATCCTGGAATATCGCAGAAGATAATACAAATAAGAACAACAAATACTGAAGCTGGTGCTGCCCATACAGAGTATTCATATATACATGAACCGACAATAACGGATGGTGTGATCGCAAATCTGGGATTGTCCGGCCAATCCGTCACCCAGGGTGAGATGGTTGGAACAGTTGGAGATGTGTATCAGTTGACGGTTTTAGCGACGGGTCATGGGAATAGCGGCGGTCCTGTATTAAATTCCCAAGGTGAGGTTGTTGGAATATTTACTTATTCAGATTCTAATAATGGAGAGCGCGTCACGTACGCAGTTCCAATTAAATATGCGCGCCAATTATTCAATAAATGATAATGAGATTCGATATGGATTTATGGAATGGCATTGTTATGTTCGCATCGAAAGCAATTGGTCGAATAAGACACTCAAGTGAATGGAGGAAATCTGACGTTCCACTACAATTCGTCGCGGGTTATTTTTCCGACGTGGGGCCGGTGCGGGAGATAAATGAAGACTCGGTCCTGCTTAAGGAAATTCCCGGGGTTGGCACATCGTCCGGTTCGGGTTTGCTGGCCATTGTCGCCGACGGCATGGGGGGCCATGCCCACGGCGAAATCGCCAGCCGCCTGGCGTGCGAGATGTTCGCGGAGACCGTTGGCGGGGCCGTGTCGGCGGATCCGAAGGCATTGCTGCTTCAGGGGATCGAGCGTGCGAACCACCTGATTTTTACCGAGGCCGGGGCGGATGCCGCCAAGGACGGCATGGGGACGACGTTGACCGCCCTACTGGCGCTGGGCGGGTGGGCCGCGATCGCGCATGTCGGGGACAGCCGGGCTTATCTGGTGCGGGACGGCGTGCTTCAGCGGTTGACCGACGATCATACCCTGGTCGGCCAGATGCAGCGCGACGGCCTGCTGACGGCCGCCGAGGCGCGCGAGCACCCAGACCGAAGCATCATCACCCGGGCGCTCGGCCTGTCGGATCGCGTCGACGCCGATGTGACGGAGATGCCCGGCGGCATGTTCGCCGGTGACCGCCTGTGCCTGTGCAGCGACGGGCTGTACGACGTGATCGAGGAGGACGAGATACTCTCCACGATCGAAGCGTTGCCGCCGAATGAGGCGTGTCGGCGCCTGGTCGAGCGCGCGGTCGAGGCCGGGACGACGGACAATGTCTCGGTGATCGTCATCGGCGTGGCCGAGATTCGCAACGGCCCGGTGCCCAAGACCGCTCCGCACCCCGTAATCGAGGAGGAGGCGGGTACATGATCGGCGACCGGGTTGGGCCCTATGAGTTGACGGACTTGCTGGGCGAGGGGGCATTTGGCGAGGTGTGGGCCGCGGTTGACAGCAGGCTTGGTCGGAAGGTCGCGATCAAGGCGCTGAAGGCCGAGATTCGTGGCGATCAGGACTCGGTGTCACGATTCCGGTCCGAGGCCCGCAATCTTGCCGGCCTTAATCATACCAATATAACGACCCTGTTGGACGTCTATGAATACGGATCATCTGAAATGATGATCATGGAGTTTGTTTCCGGAGCCACGCTTGAATCGATTTTGGCTCGGCACACCCCTTTTTCTTTGCCTGAGACCTTGGCCGTCCTGCTCGAAGCCGCGGCTGGCTTGGGGTACGCGCACCAGCGCGGGCTGACCCACCGCGACATCAAGCCTTCGAACCTGATGGTTTCCGAAGAGGGCGTGCTCAAAGTCATGGATTTCGGGATCGCCCGCGTCCAGGGCAGCCAAAGGCAGACCAGGGGCGGGCAGGCGGTGGGAACACCGTTGTACCTGTCGCCTGAGCAGTGCCGTGGGCATGAAGGGGATGAGAGAAGCGACCAATACAGCCTGGCGGTCGTTTGCCACGAGTTGCTGGCCGGGCGTCCCCCTTTTGAGGGGGATAGTGACTTTGATCTGATGAAGGCGCATCTGGAGGCGGCCCCCCCGCCCCTGGGGAAGCTGGTTCCCGGTGTGCCCAAGGCGATGGAACGGGCAGTGCTGAGGGCGCTGGCCAAGGATCCCAGCAACCGGTTCGCGACGATCCGTGAATTCGCGGATGCGGCGGGGGCCGCCGCCATCGCACGCGATGGCGCCTTCATCCTGAGGGACCTGCTGGCGGGTGGCAACGACCGGCGCGTGGCCGGGGCGGCGCCCCCTCACCGGCATGGCGGCGAATCTCCCGCGCCGGCGCAACCGCGTCGTCAGGGCGACAAGGCCGTACCCCGTGGCTGGCTGGTTGGCGCTGTTGCCGGGTGTGTCCTGGCGGCGGGTGTGGCGATCGCGGGGTTCATGCTGGTTCCTTCGGATAAAACCCTGAAGAATCTTCCATTTCCACCAGAGATGGCGGATTTGAAGGGTAATATAACGAGCATTTTGTCTGGTAACGCCATCGCTGTGAACGGTGTTACGGCCAATCTATACGGTGTTCTTGATGTTGTTCAAAGTTATGAGGACGTCATAAACGCGCAGGAAAAGCTCAAGGCCGTCCTTCCGAAGGAGGCGCTTTGTTACAAGAAGTCAGCAAAATCATATCAGTGCTTTGAAGCGAATACACCTCATCGGGATATCGCGGTGATCGCATTGGAAAAAGGTGTCGCCAAGCCTCGGCCGGATAGTAGCGGGAATGAATATAGAAACCTGAACCAACCTCATTGAGAAGGAATAGTTATGAAGAATATGGCCTTAAGTCCGCCCCGACTAATCGCTGGAGTCATGCCGTTATTCCTTGTCGCGACGATGCTGGCGGGGTGCGCGTCCCAGGGCGGGGCAGGGGGGGGAAACTGCAGCGTCAACCAGACGGCTGTCGGCGCGGTCGGTGGGGCGGCTGTTGGCGCTGGGGTGGGGGCGCTCCTGGCGAAAAATTCGGGTACGGGGGCCCTGGTCGGTGGCGTGGTCGGTGGCCTCGTCGGTGGCCTCATCGGGAACCAGGCCGATCACGCCTGCCGTCAGCAGGCGGAAAAACAGGCGCTTGACGCGGCGGTGCTGAGGTACCAGGAATCTCAGCGCGCGGCGGCCGAGGCCGCGGCCCAGAAGGCAGCGGCCGATGCCGCAGCCGCGAAAGCCGCCGCCGATGCCGCGGCGGCCCAGAAGGCCGCAGCCGCCGCAGCGGCACCCAGCACGCCGAAGCGCGATACGAAGAAGCCCGCCGTCGTCGCGGCCGCTCCGAAGCCGGCTCCAGTCGCCCCGCCCCCGCCGCCTGAACCCCAATATGATCAGATAACCTGGACTGCGAATTCGGGAACCAAGGGCGCGATCGCGCCGGAGCACGTCGTGGCCGACAGTAATTCGGACAGGATTTGCGTCATCCATAAGGAGGTCACCGTCGACTCAAGCGGGAAATCCGTCTCGGGTACGCTCAAGAGCTGCCGGGGGCCGGATGGAAATTGGGTCGATGAGACGAAGTCTTGATGTTGGGAGGAACACGACCCCCGGGGTCGTGTTCCACTCCAATGACCGGCCGGGATGGGACCGGCCGGGTGGCGGTTCATGTGAACATGTGAAGGTGAAACCGCCTGGAAGTGGCCCCATCCTTTTCAGGCCGCCTGGGCCGCCTGCCGGCGAAAGTCCGCGCGGCGGGCCCAGTCCTCCCACCAGGCGGCCACCACCCCGGCGTCGCACAGCAGGGTGGTGCCGTAGCCGCCGGTGAAGGCCATCCAGTCGTTGTAGAAACGCCAGGGCACGGCGGTCAGCAGGGGCAGGCCGGCGTCGATGGCGGCCGCCATCTCGCCGCGCAAGCCGCGGCCCTCGGCCTCCGTCTTGCCGAACTTGTTGACCACCACCAGTTCCACACCGTCGGTGACGGCCCGGGCGACGGCCAGCGCCGCCTCCGCCAGGCCGCCGGTGTCCAGGCGGCAGGCTTCCGACCCCGGGCCCAAATTCTGGCAGATGGGGATGACGTGGCCGCTGCGCAGATCCACCACCTCCATCAGCTTGACCGGCCCGCAGTCGCCCCGGCGGTTGCGCTGCACGATGCCGCCGACGTGCCGGCCCTGGTCGCGTAGGCCCTGGGCGAAGGACGCCAGCAGGGTGTCCACGTCGTCCTCGGGCTGATAGATCACGGCGGCCAGGTTCAGCAGGTTTTCGGTGAAGGCGACGCTATCGGGCATGGGAACCTCCTATCGACGTAGTCTTCCCGACGCGGGCGCCGGGTCAAGAGGGTAACTGCATCCAGCATGCCATTTGCCTGGCGGCGTGACGGCGCCGTTTCGCGGGCGAAAGCCGTCCATCGCGGTCGGGGATGCGACACGCCTTGTCGGGTTCCCGACGCCGCCCATGCCGGCGAATGCCGGGAAAAGCGCCGGTTTCCGGGATGGGCGGGCATGGCACGGCCCTTGCTGAAATGGACGTGGGCGCCACGCCCTGTCGATGGAAGGACCGGTCCCGATGAAAGTGATGATCCGCCGCTCGCCGGAAAGCGGCCTTTCCGTCTATGTGCCCAAGAAGGACCTGGAAGAGCCGGTGGTGGAGACGGAGCACGAGGCCCTGTGGGGCGGCTGGATCCGCATCGCCAACGGCTGGATCCTGGACCTGCCGGACATGGCGGCCGACACCAAGCTGCCGATCACCGTCAACGCCCGCAAGCGGGGGGAGGAGGAGTGACATGACGGCCCTGGCCATCCCTCCCGAAGACGTGATTGCCGACACCGCCGAGGCGGAACGCCTGCTGGCCGACCTGGCCGGCGACTTGCGCGACGGCACGCTGCTGCCTTATCTGGGGCCGGCGCCGGCCCGGCCATCCGGTGGCGACAGCGCGCCGGTGACGCATGAGGCGCTGGCGGATTTCTTCGCCGCCAAGGTGGCGCTGCCCCGCCGCGCCAAGGGCAACGCCTGGGCGGCGGCCCAGCACATCGAAAGCACCCGCCACCGCTCCACCGTGTCGGCCCTGATGGCGGAGGCGTTCCGGACGCCGGTGGCGCCTACGGCGTTGCACCATCATCTGGCGGCCCTGGCCCCGCCCCTGATCGTCGACACCTGGTACGACGGCGCCATGCGCACGGCCCTGGCGGCGACGGACGCCAGCTGGGGGGAGGTGCAGGGCATCACCCGCGCCGGCATCGGCGAGGATCGCTGGTATCGCTTCTACGACGCCCAGGGCCAGGAGACGACGCGAGAGGCGGCGGAATCCTGGCGGACGCTGCTGTACAAGCCGCACGGCAGCGTCGATCCCGTCCGCAATTTCCTGATCTCCGACGCGGACTATGTCGAGGTCCTGACCGAGATCGACATCCAGACGCCCATTCCCGACATCGTGAAGGAGCGTCGGCGCGGCCGTGGTTTCCTGTTCATCGGCTGCCGCTTCCACGACCAGCTGCTGCGCACCTACGCCCGCCAGGTCTCAAAGCGCTCATCCGACCGCCATTACGTCCTGGTGGAACCGGCGGATCTGACCCGCAACGAGATCAAGTTCTTCGCGGTGCAAGGCCTGGCGCCCATCGCCGTGCCCCTGGCCCGGGCGGTCGAAATCCTGTGTGCCGCCGCCTGACCCTGTCGCCTTTGGAACGCGTTGTCCGGATTGCGCGGCGGCTGTCGGTAACCGGACAGGGCGGGCAGGACGTGCGAAGCAAGCACTGCCGCCCGTTTCCGGCATTTTGAGCCGATTGGCATGGCCTTTGCTGATCCGACGATCAGAACGCGTAAAGCAAACTTTCCAATCCGGGCCGATGCACGACCGTCGGCCGCCCGCAAGATCGAGGAACGGACATGCACGCATCGACACCGCAGGAAGGGGCGTCCCAGGCCGGGGCCGGCCCGCTGGTCACCATCGACGCCGTGATGCAGCAGGTGGCCGAGCACAAGGGCTGCGGCACCCAGGGTGGCAGCGGCAAGGCCAGCTGCGGGTCCGCCGCCGGGCAAGGCGACCTGCCCACGGAGATTTGGGAGAAGGTGAAGAACCATCCCTGTTACAGCGAGGAGGCGCACCACCACTACGCCCGCATGCATGTGGCCGTGGCGCCCGCCTGCAACATCCAGTGCAACTACTGCAATCGCAAGTACGACTGCGCCAACGAATCCCGTCCCGGCGTGGTGAGTGAGCGGCTGACACCCGAACAGGCGGCCAGGAAGGTGCTGGCCGTCGCCTCCACCATCCCACAGATGACGGTGCTGGGCATCGCCGGCCCGGGCGACCCGCTGGCCAACCCGGCCAAGACCTTCAAGACGTTCGAGCTGATTTCCCAGACCGCACCCGACATCAAGCTGTGCCTGTCGACCAACGGCCTGGCGCTGCCCGACCATGTCGACACCATCGCCCGCTACAACGTCGATCACGTCACCATCACCATCAACATGGTGGATCCGGAGATCGGGGCGAAGATCTATCCCTGGGTGTTCTGGAACCACCAGCGCTACACCGGGGTGGAGGGCGCGCGCCTGCTGACCGAACGCCAGCTGCGCGGCCTGGAGATGCTGACGGAGCGGGGGATCCTGTGCAAGGTCAACTCCGTCATGATCCCCGGCGTCAACGACCGGCATTTGGTGGAGGTGAACCGGGCGGTGAAGTCGCGCGGCGCCTTCCTGCACAACATCATGCCCCTGATCTCCGCCCCCGAGCACGGCACCGTCTTCGGCCTGACCGGACAGCGCGGCCCCACCGCCCAGGAGCTGAAGGCCCTGCAGGACTCCTGCGAGGGCGAGATGAACATGATGCGGCATTGCCGCCAGTGCCGGGCCGATGCCGTCGGCCTGCTGGGCGAGGACCGCAGCGCCGAGTTCACCACCGAAAAGGTCATGGAGATGGAGGTCGCCTACGATCTGGAGGGCCGCCAGGCCTATCAGGCGAAGGTGGAGGAGGAGCGGGTGGCCAAGGTGGCCGCCAAGCAGGAGGAGCTGGCGACCCTGGCGGGTGCCGCCAGCGACATCACCCTGCTGGTGGCGGTGGCGACCAAGGGCTCCGGCCTGATCAACGAGCATTTCGGCCACGCCAAGGAATTCCAGGTTTATGAGCTGTCCACCGCCGGCGCCAAGTTCGTGGGCCACCGGCGCGTCGACCTCTACTGCCAGGGCGGTTATGGCGACGAGGACAGCCTGCAAACCGTCATCCGCGCCATCAACGACTGCCACGCCGTCTTCGTGGCCAAGATCGGCGGCTGTCCCAAGGCCGACCTGGTGAGCGCCGGCATCGAGCCGGTGGACCGGTACGCCCACGAATTCATCGAGAAATCGGCCATCGCCTGGTTCAAGGGCTACCTGGAAAAGGTGGCGGCGGGGGAGGTGGCGCATGGCCCCCGCGGCGACGCCGCCATCCGCCAGGGCGCCCTGACCGCCGCGTGAACGCGTCTTCGTTCCGGCCGGGACCGGCCGCATCCGGTCCCGGCCCTTTAGCCCCTAAAGGGAGTAGCCGTCATGGCTTTCAAGATCATCGCGTCGCAATGCACCAGCTGTTCCGCCTGCGAGGCGGAATGCCCCAACGTGGCCATCACGGAAAAGGGTGGCACCTTCGTCATCAACCCTAAGAAATGCACGGAATGCATCGGCTATTTCGACATTCCGCAGTGCGTGGCCGTTTGCCCGGTGGACGACACCTGCGTCATCGACAAGGCCTATCCCCGCTATCAGGCGGCCAGCTGAGGGCATGGTCATGAACTTCACGATCACCCCGGCCGCCCGGCGCTTCATCCGTTTCATGCTGCTGGCCGATGGTGGGCCGGACGCCGGCTTCCGCCTGGTGCTCAGCCCCGGCGGCTGTTCCGGCCTGTCCGCCGACATGAGCGTGCGGGCGGCCCCCGAACCGGGCGACGCGGTGGTGGAGCGGGACGACGTCCGGCTGTTCCTGCCGGTGGAAAGCCGCCTGCTGCTGGACGGCGTCACCATCGATTTCGCGGACGGTGCCGCGCAGACCGGCCTGGTGTTCCGCGACCCTAAGGCCGTGTCCTGCGGCACGGCGGCGGCGGCACCGATGGTGCGGATCCAATAGCACCGGGGCCAAGGCGGAGGGACGGGGCATGCGGGCAGGTGAAAGCGTGATACCGGCGCCGTTCGACGGCAACGGGCTGTCGTCCATCGCCGACGACGCGCTGCTGGCCGCCGCCGTGCTGGGCGACGGCTTGC
This sequence comes from Azospirillaceae bacterium, assembly GCA_028283825.1. Lineage (NCBI taxonomy): Bacteria > Pseudomonadati > Pseudomonadota > Alphaproteobacteria > Rhodospirillales > Azospirillaceae > Azospirillaceae bacterium. The sequence continues at coordinate 721,078 of JAPWJW010000002.1, forward strand.
CGGCGGAAGTGCTGGCCCATCTGTCCGCCGCCGCCCAGGCCTATCATTTGGATGAGGTGGCGGAACGCCATTTGCGCCTGGCCCGCATGGCCGCCCCCTGGCACGCCGCCGTCCTGATCGCCCTCTACCGTTTCTACTTCTACAAGGGGCGGCTGAAGGACGCGCTGGATATCGCCCGCCTGTGCCTGGCCAAGGCGGCGCGGGACAACCATCTGCCGGCCGACTGGCGCCAGGTGGTCGCCACCGATGCCGACTTCGGCCGGTTCGAGGCGCCGCTGCCGCGCTTCTTCCTGTTCACCCTCAAGGGCTACGCCTACCTGCACATGCGGCTGGGTAACCTGGATGAGGGGCTGGCGGCGGTACTGAAGCTGCTGGAACTGGACCCGACCGACAAGATCGGCGCCCAGGTGCTGCTGAACGTCATCCAGCGCATGGGGCAGGACGACCATGACTGACATCGACGAGGCCCTGGACTGGCTGGGGGACGCGGTCTCCTGTGGCGCCTGCGGCCATGGCGACCTGCTGGCGGCCGGGCGCTGCCGGCTGAAGCACGCCTGCGTCAATGATCGTTACGCCCGCCGCATCGACCGCTTCTTTACCTGGAACCCGGCCCTGGCCGACCGCTATCTCGGCCATCCGCATTTTGAGGTGCGGGCCATTGCGGCCAAGCATGCCGAAATTTTCCTGTTGCCGCCCCTGCTGGGCGATCCGGAGGAAACGGTGCGCTGGAACGCCGTGCGCCGCCTGCCCCGGCGCTACGCCCTGCGCCTGCGCGACGATCCGCATCGGGAGGTGCGCATCCGCGTCGCCACCCTGCTGGATGAGGCGGACCTGATCCCCATGGTGCGCGACCCCGACTATTACGTGCGCCTGGTGGTGGCGCGGCGGGTCGGTCCCGGCCTGCTGGCCCGCATGATCGACGACAAGGAGGCGGAGGTGCGCCGCGTGGTGGCCGCCCGCGCGCCGGCCGACTGGCTGATCCGCATGGCCGCCGATGCCGACGCCGACGTGCGCCACACCGTGTCGAAACGCCTGCCGGGGGATCTGCTGCCCCGCCTGAAGCACGACCCGGACTGGCGCGTGCGCTTCGAGGTCGCCAGCCGGGCGCCTGAAGGCCAGGTCGCCGACCTGGCGCATGACGAGGACATCCTGGTGCGGGAAATGGTGGCCGCCCGCCTGTCGCCGGTCCGCCCAGCGACCCCGCACCCCCTGCTGGAGTTCGTGCCATGAGCAATATCGTCCGCGACAGCGACGTGGTGGAGATCGTCGATCCGCCCACCTTCACCTACGGGGAAAAGGTGCGGTCCCGCCGCACCATCCGCAACGACGGCACCTACGCCGGGAAGGAGATCGGCGACATCCTGGCCCGCAAGGGGGAGGAGGGCTACGTCGTCAGCATCGGCACCTTCCTGCAGCAGTTCTACATCTATGGTGTCGAATTCCCGGGCAGCGGCCACCGCGTCGGCATGAAACGCAAGGAGCTGGAGGCGGTGCTGGCCCCGGCGGAGGATGAGGATCTGCCCCTGCCCACCGCCCTGCCGGTCCGGGGCCAGCCCGGCGTCGGGGGCCCATCATGATCGAGCCCCGGCAGCCCCTCTACCAATGGGGCCAGCGCATGCGCACCCTGGCCGACCTGGTCAATGACGGATCCTACCCCGACGCGCCGCCGGACGCCCTGCTGGAGGCGGCCGGCACGGTGGGGGAGATCGTGCAGGTCGGGACCCATGTCGACAGCGGCACGCCCGTCTACCTGGTCGAGTTTCCCGACCGGCGGGTGGTGGGCTGCCTGGAGGAAGAGATCGTGCCGGTTTGATGGGCGGGGACTACACCAGCGGCACGAGGTTTTGCCTTGTGCCGCTGTAGCCCGCGACTGCGGGCGCCGGAGCTTTCCGGGGAGCGTAGCGTACTGGAAAGCGAGGATCAGCCAAGCCAGCGGATGCTGGCGCCCGGCGATTGAGGGGATCTGGATCAGAGAGGACGGATCATGTGCATGGCGGCGGCGCGGGACCTTCCGACACCCCTGCATCCCAACGACGTGGACCGCAAGCGCATCGAACGGGCGCTGGCTGGGCGCCAACGCTACCTCTACGTCCAGCCGGTCGTGGTGGCGGCGCCGGAGGGCTATCGCATCGAAAGCCCCTGCTGCTCGCGCAACGTGGACGCCAATGGCGGCGTCATCGATGTGGCGCTGATCCAGTTCGGACAGGGGGCCTGGCGCCTGTTTCGCAAGGACCACGGGCAGGGCTGCTGGCAACTGCACGGCGCCTACGCCCGCCTGAGCGAGGTGCTGGACCGGCTGAACGTCGATGCCGACCGCCAGTTCTGGCAATGACGAAAGGGGCGCGGAATATGGTGGTGAGTGCGGAGGATCTGGGCGTGATCGACGGCGTCATGGCGGCCCCGGCGGCGGAGGGGGCGTTCGCCATCCTGCGCCAACAGCTGCCCCACCTGGCCTGGACGCGGTGCGACGCGACCGACGTGGCGGAGGAGCCGTTCCGCCGCTACCCCGCCTTCGATGTGCACCTGCTGGACGGCGGCGGCCACTGCGTGCGCCTGACGGCGGAGCCCGCCAATGCGACCGGCGTGCTGCTGGCCCGGCGGTCGGTGCCGTCATGAACGCGCAGATGCCAGCGACGGTGGCCGAGGCCGATGGCCTGATCCCCCTCAGCGATCCCGACATCACGGCGGCGGAGGTCGAGGCGGTGGGGCGCGTCCTGCGCTCCCCCCACCTGTCCGGCGGGGCCGTGGTGGCGGCGTTCGAGGAGGCGTTCGCCCGCTATCTCGGCCGCCGCCATGCCGTGGCGGTGGCCAGCGGCACCCTGGGCCTGCTGATGGCCCTGCGCGCCCACGGCATCGGGCCGGGCAGCGACGTCATCCTGTCGCCCTATGGCTTCCGCGAGACGCAGCACGCCGTCAGCCTGTCGGGCGCGCGGCCCGTGTTCTCCGACATCGATTATTGGGCCGGCACGCTGTCGCCGGAAAAGGCGGCGGCCCGCGTCACCCCGGCCACGCGCGCCATCGTGGCCGGCAACACCAACGGCCACCCGGCCGCCTGGGGCCCCCTGCGCGACCTGGCGAACGAACACGGCCTCATCCTGATCGAGGACAGTACGGAGGCCATCGGGTCCCGCTATCGCGACGCCCTGGTGGGCAGCTTCGGCGACACGGCGGTGTTCGATTTCTCCCAGCCCGGCGCCTTGTGCTGTGGCGAGGGCGGCATGGTGGTGACCGACGACGTCGATATCGCCATGGCCCTGCGCCGGCAATGCCGCCATCGGCTGGCGGAACGATCCTCCGTCGTGGTTGGAGGCACGCCGCCCTACCAGGCGGGCCTCAGCGACCTGGCGGCGGCCCTGGGCCTGGCGCAACTGCAACGCCTGGATGAGATCCTGGAGAAGCGCCGGGGCGTGCAGCACCTCTATTTCAAGTACATCCAGTCGTTCGAGGGCATCAAGGATCCCTACATCGGGCCGGACGTCACCGAGGTGAACTGGTTGCTCTACCTGGTGCAACTGGGCACGCGCTTCAGCCGGTCCAGCCGCGACGCCATCGTGGAGGATCTGCGCCTGGCGGAGGTGGAGGCCGCCGCCTTCTGCCAGCCCCTGCACCTGCAACGCCATTACTTCGACTTAGGCTATCGCCGCGGCGATTTCTTCGTCACCGAGAAGGTGGCGGACCGCGCGGTCGCCCTGCCGTTCCACAGCCACCTCAGCGAGGACCAGGTCGCCCACATCGTGGAGACGATGAAGGACGCGTCCATCAACGTCGGCGCCGGGGCCGCGATCTACTGAGCCCTTTTCCCAACCACCCACACGACAAGACTTTCAGGAGCTTTTCCCATGTCGCTGGTCACCATCCTGCCGTCGGGCAAAACCATAGACGCCGCCGAAGGCATGACCCTGCTGGCCGCCATCCTGGCGGCGGACGAGACCTTGACCCACAAGTGCAACGGCAACGCCACGTGCGGCACCTGCCACGTCTTCGTGCAGGAGGGGCGCAAGGGCCTGTCCCGCATCGCGCCGCAGGAGAATGAGCGCCTGGACAGCATGGTGGGCATCGGGTCGAAGTCGCGCCTGGCCTGCCAGGCCAAGGTGCTGGGGACCGAGGCCATCAAGGTGGAACTGCTGGGCTTCGGCTCCGGCTTTTAAAACCAGCGGCCCGAGGCTTTGACTCGTGCCGCTGTAGGACGCGGCCGCGTCCGCCGGAGTTTTGCGGGAAACGAAGTGGATCGCAAAACGAGGAAGCCAAGGCCACGGATGTGGCCGCCCGGCGATTGAGGGGCGGCCTTTGATCGGCCACGGTCAAAGGCCGCGCATATAAAGGAGGATTAAATGCAAGTCGAGACGGTGATGATCCACGTCCGCTTCGCGCCGGACGGCACGGTGACGGAAATCGCGGAACGGCCGGACGGCGTCACGGCCCAGGCCTGGTTCAACCTGCTGAGCCTGAAGGCCACCGGCCAGTACCAGATCTTTGCCGGCGGCCGAGGTCTTTTCCGTCTGCCGCGAACACAAATTGAGGATTTGAAGGCCGGGGCCACCGCCTAGGTCCCGCCTTCCGGGGGCGTCGCGGCGGACTTCCCTGCCGGCCGCGGCGTCCCCTTACCCTTCCTGCGGTTCCGGCTGGTTGCGCATCCAGTCGGCCAGGGGGGCCAGCGCCTGCAGGATGGCCAGGCGCAGGCGCGGGTCGGCGATGGTCACGTCCAACGCCCGCTTCATGCACAACAGCCAGGCGTCGCGTTCCGCCGTGCCGACCTTGAACGGCAGGTGGCGCGCCCGCAGGCGCGGGTGCCCGCGTTCGGCGGAATAGCCGGCCGGCCCGCCGGTCCATTGGCCCAAATACAGCTTCAGCACCCGCTTGGTCTCGGTCAGGTCGGGGGCGTGCATGGCGCGCAGGCCCGCCACCTCCGGCAGGGTGTCCATCTCATGATAAAAGGCCTCAACCAGTCGGTCGATGGTCGCCTGGCCGCCGACGCTGTCAAAGATCGTCGCCTGCGCGGCCGCTTCGGTCGTCATCGTTCACACCCTTTTCCTTGAGGCCGCATCCCGGCCCCTTACCGCAAGTGTGCACGAAGTATGCCGTCGGCGGGCCCGTGGCAACCCCGCATGTGCCGGCGCGCCGCCCGGCCCTTCGTGCCAAACCGCCCTGTCGGGATTGCGACAAACGTCCGGTTGCCAACGGGACAGCCCTTTGAAATTTCGCGGAAAAGCTGGGTTTTGCCGCTGGCACGGCCGTTGCTGAACATATCCGGCAGAGACCCAGACACGACCGGGGACATCGACGCCATGTCGGACATCGAAACGACGGAACGCCCTACCGACATCCTGGACAGCGTCGTCCAGGGCGAGGGCTACAAATACGGCTTCGTCACCGATATCGAGGCGGAAGAGGCGCCGCCCGGCCTGAATGAGGACACGGTGCGCTTCATCTCCGCCAAGAAGGGGGAACCCGCCTGGCTGCTGGAATGGCGCCTGAAGGCGTTCCGCCGTTGGCAGGGGATGGAATCCCCCGACTGGGCCAAGCTGGACATCGCCCCCATCGACTACCAGGCCGCCAGCTATTATTCCGCACCCAAGGCGGCGACGGGGCCGAAGAGCCTGGATGAGGTCGATCCCGAACTGCTGAAGACGTACGAGAAGCTGGGCATCCCCCTGGGGGAACGCGCGGCCCTGGCCGGGGTGGCGGTGGACGCCGTGTTCGACAGCGTGTCGGTCGCCACCACCTTCAAGGACAAGCTGGGCGATCTGGGCATCATCTTCTGTTCCTTTGGCGAGGCGGTGCGGGAACATCCCGACCTGGTGCGGCGCTACCTGGGGTCCGTCGTGCCCCAGGGTGACAACTTCTTCGCGGCGCTCAATTCGGCGGTGTTCAGCGACGGGTCCTTCGTCTATGTGCCGCCGGGCGTGCGCTGCCCCATGGAACTGTCGACATACTTCCGCATCAACGCCGCCAAGACGGGCCAGTTCGAACGCACCCTGCTGATCGCCGACCGGGGCGCCTATGTGAGTTACCTGGAGGGCTGCACCGCCCCGCAGCGGGATGAGAACCAGCTTCACGCTGCCGTGGTCGAACTGGTGGCGCTGGAAGAGGCGGAGATCAAGTACGCCACCGTCCAGAACTGGTACCCCGGCGACGCGGAGGGCAAGGGCGGCATCTACAACTTCGTCACCAAGCGCGGCGCCTGCCGCGGCGCCCGGTCCAAGATCAGCTGGGCGCAGGTGGAGACGGGATCGGCCATCACCTGGAAATACCCCAGCTGCCTGCTGGAAGGGGATGGGTCGACCGGCGCCTTCTATTCCGTGGCCATCACCAACAACCGCCAGCAGGCCGACACCGGCACCAAGATGATCCACATCGGGCGGAACACCAGTTCCACCGTCATCTCCAAGGGCATCTCCGCCGGGCGGGGGCAGAACACCTATCGCGGCCAGGTCAAGGTGCTGTCGGCGGCCGATGGCGCCCGCAACTACACCCAATGCGACAGCCTGCTGATCGGCAAGCGCTGCGGCGCCCACACCGTGCCCTACATCGACGTGCGCCACCCCGGCGCCCAGGTGGAGCATGAGGCGACCACCTCGAAGATCAGCGACGACCAGATGTTCTATTGCCAGCAGCGCGGCCTGACGGCGGAGGACGCGCTGTCGCTGATCGTCAACGGCTTCTGCAAGGAAGTGCTGAACGAACTGCCCATGGAATTCGCCGTGGAGGCGCAGAAGCTGCTGGCCGTCAGCCTTGAGGGCAGCGTCGGTTGAAACCGGGAAAGGGATCCATCATGAGCAAGCTGCTGGAAATCCGTGGACTGCATGCCCGTATCCCGGGGGGACGGGAGGTGCTGAAGGGCATCGACCTGGATGTCGGCGCCGGTGAGGTGCACGCCATCATGGGTCCCAATGGGGCGGGCAAAAGCACCCTGTCCAGCGTGCTCGCCGGCAAGCCGGGCTATGAGGTGACGGCCGGCACGGTGCTGTACCGGGGCCGTGACCTGCTGTCCCTGCCGGCGGATGAGCGGGCGCGGGAAGGGGTGTTCCTGGCCTTCCAGTACCCGGTGGAGATACCGGGGGTGAACAACATGTATTTCCTGCGCGCCGCCCTGAACGCCGGCCGCCGCCAGCGCGGGGTAGCCGAGCTGGATGCCCAGCAGTTCCTGAAGACGGTGCGGGAACGGCTGAAGCTGCTGGACATCGGTGACGATCTGCTGCGCCGCGCCGTCAATGTCGGTTTTTCGGGCGGGGAGAAGAAGCGCAATGAGATCTTCCAGATGGCCATGCTGGAACCGGCGCTGGCCATCCTGGATGAAACCGACAGCGGCCTGGACATCGACGCCCTGCGGGCCGTGTCGGACGGCGTCAACCGCTTGCGCGACCCCGCCCGCGCCATCGTAATGATCACCCATTACCAGCGCCTGCTGGACTACATCGTGCCTGATCGGGTGCACGTGCTGGCCGACGGCCGCATCGTCGCCTCGGGCGACAAGACCTTCGCCGCCGAACTGGAACGCACCGGCTACGGCCACCTGGGCAACGCGGCCTAATGCCAGCGGCACGAGACTCTGTCTCGTGCCGCTGTAGGACGCGACCGCGTCCGCCGGAAGTTTCCGGGGAACGCAGTGGACTGGAAACTGAGGAAGCCCAAGCCGGCGGATGCCGGCGCCCGGCGACTGAGGGGCGGCATTTGAACGGTCACGTGCAAATGCCGCGCGTATAAGGGGCACACACTATGTTGATGACCGATGACAGCGCGCCCTTCCTGGACGCCTTCCATCAACGCCTGGGGGAGGAAGGGCCGGCCTGGCTGGCCCCCCGGCGCCAGGCGGGGATGGATCGCTTCGCCACCCTGGGCTTCCCCACCCGGCGGCAGGAGGCGTGGCGCTTCACCGACCTGACGCCCCTGACCGATGCCCTGCCGTCATCGGCGCCGTCCACCGTTGCGCCGATTGCCGGTGACCTGGCGTCTTGGCTGCTGGATGGCCCCACCCATCGCGTGGTGCTGGTGGACGGCCGCGTGGCGTCCGCTACCACGGACGGCTTGCCAGCCGGCGCCTGGCTGGGATCGCTGGCCGACGCCTTGCGGACGCGGCCCGACCTGGCGGACGGCATCTTCGACGATGGCGGCGGGGCCTTCGCCGCCCTGAACGCCGCCCTGTTCAGCGACGGCGTGGTCCTGGCGCTGGACCCGGGCGTGGTCCTGGAGCGGCCGGTGGAGATCATCCATCACGCCTCGGTTGATGCCGCGTCCCACGTCCGTCTCCACCTGGCATTGGGGGCGGGCGCCCGGGCGACGGTGGTGGAAACGGCGGCCGGCGGCGGTGCGGGCTGGGGCAACCAGGTCACCACCGTGGCGCTGGCCGCCGGTGCCGTCCTGCGCCATGTCCACATCCAGGCGGAGGGTCCGGCCGCCCGCCACACCGCCCTGGTGCGCGCGGTCCTGGGGGACGGCGCGCGGTACGACGCCTTCGCCCTGATCACCGGCGGCCGCCTGTCGCGCCGCGATGTGGAGGTCACGCTGGCCGGCGACGCCGCCGCCTTCGCCCTGCACGGTGCCTACCTGCTGCGGGACGCGCAGGAGGCGACCCTGGCGGTGCGTGCCGACCATCATGGGCGGGATTGCCGCACGGAACAGGGGGTGAAGGGCGTGCTGGCGGGGGCGTCGCACGGCGTCTTCCTGGGCACGGTGGCGGTGCGCCCCGGCGCCGACGGCACGGACGCCCGCCAGCTCAACCGCAACCTGCTGCTCAGCCCCACCGCCCGCATCGACACCAAGCCCGAACTTGAGATCCTGGCCGACGATGTGAAGTGCAGCCACGGCGCCACTGTCGGCAGCCTGGATGAGGCGTCGCTGTTCTATCTCCAGGCCCGGGGCATCGACCCGGAGACGGCCCGCCGGATGCTGGTGGCGGCGTTCGCGGGCGACGTGGTGGACGCCGCCGGCCTGCCCGGTCCGGTGGCGGATTTGGTCCACCGGCATCTGCAACACTGGCTGCACGGCGAAGGGGGTGAGGCATGACCATCCTGGAAGAAAACCCGGCCCTGGCCTGGCCCATCACCGCACCCGTCCTGGACCCGGCGGCGGTGCGGCGGCAGTTCCCCATCTTCGGGCGCAACCCCGGCCTGGTGTTCCTGGATACCGCCGCCAGCGCGCAGAAGCCGCGCGCCGTGATCGATGGCGTGGCGGAGTTCTACCGCACCGACTACGCCAACGTGCATCGGGGCGTCTATGGCCTCAGCGCCCGCTCCACCGACCGGTTCGAGGCGGCGCGGCGCACCGTCGCCCGCTTCATCAACGCCCAGGCGGGCGAGGTGGTGTTCGTGCGCGGCGCGACGGAGGGCATCAACCTGGTGGCCCAGACCTGGGGGTGGGATTTCCTGCACCCCGGCGACCGGGTGGTGGTGTCGGAGTTGGAGCACCATTCCAACATCGTGCCGTGGCAGATGCTGCGCCAGCGCCTGGGCATCGAGCTGGTGGTGGCGCCCATCGGCCCCGATGGCGGGCTGGACCTGGCGGCGTTCAAGGATCTGCTGACCCCGCGTACCCGGCTGGTGGCCATGACGCACGTGGCCAATGTCACCGGCGGCGTCGTGCCGGTGGCCGAGGTGGTGCGCCTGGCCCACGCGTGCGGCGCCAAGGTGCTGCTGGACGGCTGCCAGGCGGTGCCGCGCCTGCCGGTGGATGTGCGGGCGCTGGATTGCGACTTCTACGTCTTCTCCGGCCACAAATGTTATGGCCCCACCGGCATCGGCGTGCTGTACGCCAAGGCCGCCCTGCTGGACGCCATGCCGCCGTGGCAGGGTGGCGGCGACATGATCCGCACCGTCACCTTCGCGGAGACCACCTACCAGGATGGCCCCCAGCGGTTCGAGGCGGGAACGCCCGACATCTCCGGCGCCATCGGCCTGGCCCTGGCGCTGGAGTTCATGGAAATGCTGGGCCGCGATGCCATCCGCGATCATGAGGCCGCCCTGACCCGCTATGCCGAGGCGATTCTGACCGGCATCGCCGGCGTCCATCTGGTGGGGGCGGGGCCGGAGCGGCTGGGGGCTCTCTCCTTCCTGGTGGATGGCATCCACCCGCACGACCTCGCCACCATCTTCGACCAGCACGACGTCGCCGTGCGCGCCGGCCACCACTGCGCCCAGCCGCTGATGGACCGGCTGGGCCTGGCCGCCACCGCCCGCGCGTCCTTCGGCGTCTACAGCACCGAGGCCGACGTGGACCGCCTGGCTGATGCCATCCGCGCGGCCCAGCGCCTGTTCGGCGTCACCAGCCATTAGGGGCACCCCATGGATTTGCGCGACCTCTACCAGGACATCATCCTGGACCACGGGAGATCCCCCCGGAACTTCCGGGTGCTGGACGACCCCAGCCATTTCGCCCACGGGCACAACCCGCTGTGCGGCGACAAGGTCACCATCTTCCTGCGGCTGGACGGCGACCGCATCGTGGAGGTGAGTTTCGAGGGCAAGGGCTGCGCCATCTCCACCGCCTCGGCCTCGCTGATGACGGAGATCGTGCTGAACAAGACGCTGCCGGAGGCCGAGGCCCTGTTCGGCCATTTCCATAGTGCCGTGACCACCGGCGCCGACACCGGCCTGCCCGATGCCCTGGTGGAGGATGGCGACCGCCTGCGGCCCCTGGCCGGCGTCAAGGCCTACCCAGCGCGGGTGAAGTGCGCCACCCTGGCCTGGCACACGCTGGAGGCGGCGGTGAAGGGCGGCGGCCTGGCCACGCCGATCAAGACCGAATAGGGGCCCCCAGACATGCGCATCATTCGGGAACACCCGCTGCTGGCGGACATGACGCCGGACCGGCCGGCGATTGAGGTCGGCGATCCCGCCCTGGAGGCGGCGGTGTTCGACGCGCTTCGCACCATCCGCGACCCGGAAATCCCGGTCAACCTGGTCGATCTGGGCCTGATCTACCGGGTGCTGGTCCGCCCGGACGGCCTGGTCCACATCGACATGACCCTGACCACGCCGGCCTGTCCCGTCGCCACCACCCTGCCGGGGCAGGTACAGAACCTGGTCTCGCTGGTGCCGGGGGTGACCGTGGTGCTGGTCGACATGGTCTGGGATCCGCCCTGGACCCAGGCCCGCATGACGGAAAGCGCCCGGCTGGAACTCGGCCTGGTTTAGTCAGGCGGGACCGCCCAGGGGCGGTCCCTCCGCGGATGACGGCCCCGGTCAGCCGTTCTGAACCGCGGCCACGGCCTCGCGGATCACGTCGATGATGATCGCGGGCTGGGAAAGCATCGGCACGTGGCTGCTTGCCACCTCGGTGATCGTCGCCCCCATGCGTTTTGAGACCCAGCGCTGGAGGTCGGGGTGCACGGTGTGGTCCTGCGTGGCCAGGACGTACCAGCTTGGCTTCGATTTCCACGCGACGCCGTCGGCGTCGAGCTTCTGTTGCTGGAACAGGTCGAAGACCGGCGCGTAATGGGTGGCCCAGACAAGCTTCTGTTCTTCCGCCGAAAGGTCGCCGGCGAAGAACTCGGTGCCGTTCGGCAGCATCCAGGCGCGTCCATCCGCGACCTCGACGCGGGAGAAGATGTCCGATGGATACCGGTCAAGCTGGTCCTGTACGGTCTCGCCGGCGTCGGGGGCGACTGCGGCGATGTAGACCAGGCCGACCACGCGTTCATCGACGCCCGCCGCCGTGATGGTGGCCCCGCCATAGGAATGCCCCACGAGGATGACCGGGCTGCCGACGCGGTTCAGCGTGCGCTTCACCGCCGCCACATCTTCTTCGAACGAGTCCAGGCCGTATTGGACGGCGATGACCTCATGCCCGTCGGCCTGCAATGCCGGGATCACCTTGCCGAAGCATGAGCCATCGGCCCAGATGCCGTGGCAGAACACGATGGCGGGCTTGGACGATTTGGACATTTCCCTCTCCTTCTTTGGTTGAGAGGCGACGGTAAATCTCCCTTCTGTCGGCGACAAAGACCTTGTACGTTCAAGCTATGCCTTGAAGGTATAGCGAGGGCCCCGATGGAACTCCGGCATCTGCGCTATTTCATTGCCGTGGCGGAGGAGGGCAGCTTGCTGACCGCCGCCCAGCGGCGGCTGAACACCTCCCAGCCGTCGCTGAGCCGGCAGATCCGCGACCTGGAGGCCGAAGTCGGCGTGAAGCTGCTGGAACGGCAGCCGCGCGGCGTGGCGCTTACCGCCGCCGGGCGGGTTTTTCTCGATCACGCACGGTTGGCGCTTTTGCAGGTCCAGGCGGCGACCGACGCCGCCCGGAAGGTGGAGCAGCCGGAAAAGCCCGTGTTCGCCATGGGATTCCTGGCCGGGCAGGAGGTCGTGTGGCTACCCCACGCCCTGCGTATCCTGCGTGAGGAGGCGCCAGGCGTTGAAATTACGCTCAGCAGCCAATCCTCCCCGGACCTGGCCCTGGCGTTGATGCGGGGGAAACTGGACGTGGCCTTCCTTCGTCCCGAGACGCAGACCGTCGGCCTGTCCTTCAAGTTCCTGGCGAAGGAACCCCTGATCGCCGTGCTGCCGGCGGACCATCGCCTGACCTCGCGCAAGAAGATCAGGCCGCAGGATCTCGCCAGCGAAACCTATGTCAGTTCGGCGCGGATTTCCCCGATCTTGAAATCCGTGATCCAGGAGTACGCGGCAACGGTAGGGATCACGCTCAAGGCGCAGTACGAAGGCGACAACCTGCCGTCGGCCATGTCGTTGGTCGTTTCCACGGGCGGGGTGACGCTTATTCCGCTTTATGCGCAAAACATGCTGACGCCGAACGTTGTCGCCCGGGCGCTCGACGGCGTACCCCCGGCAATCGATCTTTGCCTGGGATACAACGCGGCGAATTCCTCCACCGTGCTGCGCCGGCTGTTATCCCGGTCCGATGAATTGGTCGCCAACGTTCGGAATCAAAGCATCATCCGATATGCCGAACCCCTATGACGGGGGTTCCGATGCAGCCACCCGGCAGGGCGTGGCGGGCGCCGCCGATGGCGACGCCTCCGCCGCTCATCCGTGCCAGTGCGACCCGCGGATGACGCTGCAGAAGTTGCCGCGGTGGAAGTGCGGTTCCTTGTCGGCGATGACGTCGGCCTTGACGTTGCCGAAGGTGGTGTCCGGCTTGTGCTTGATACCGTCATAGAAGGCCTGGATGATCTCTTCCTTGAAGGCCGCCGGGCGCGGGAAGGCCTTGACCACCGCCTCGCGGATGTCGTCCGGGTACTGGTCATAGGCCAGGCCCAGCACGTCCATCTCCACCCCAGCGGTGGTCAGCGCCACCACCGGATGCATGAACTCCGGTATGCCGGGTGTGGTGTGCAGGGCGATGGCGGTCCACACGGTGTCCAGGTCCACCGGCGTGATGCCGTGGCTTTTCAGGAAGTCGCGGGCGGCGTTGGCGCCATCCACCTCGAACCGCAGGTGCGCGCTGCTGTGCTGCGGCGTCAGGCCGGCGTCGTGGAACATGGCGGCGGCGTACAGCAGCTCGGCATCAAAGCTCAGCCCACGCCGGGCGCCGGCCAGGGCGCCGAACAGGTAGACCCGGCTGGAATGGTTGAACAGCAGGTCGCTTTCGGTGTCGCGGATGTAGGTGGCGATCTCACGGGCCAGCGTGCTGTCGGGGATGGTGACGCCGCCGATGGACGGTATGGAAATCAGGGTGGTGCTCATGGCGGAAGCCTCCTGGGGGTCCAATGCGCCGGCCCTGTGGAAGCGCCGACCCCCATTTTATCCGCCCGCGATGCCCATCGCCGCAACGCGGCCCCGGGCGGGGATCCTGCCAATCATGCGGTATTTCCTGCCAACGGGGCGATGCCGTGGCCCGGCGCCGGCCGGCTCATCCCCGGGGGCGGCGGCCCGTGGAATGGGGTGTCATACCAGCGGAACAAAACTTTGACTTGTGCTGCTGGAGGCCGGCGACGGCCGGCCCCGCAGTGAGCACCGCAGGGCGGAATGAGGACAGCCAAGCCGGCGGATGCCGGCGCCCGGCGCCTGAGGGGGCCTTTGATCGGTTACGATTAAAGGCCGCGCGTATCACTGAAATTAAACGTCGAAGGCTGGCGGAACCGTGCATCCTCCCCTAAGTTGTGCCGCGCCAACATTGCCGAACGGAGGCCTTGAACATGCATCTGACGTCGCTTGCCTCGGATGTTCCCGTGCTCAACACGGTGGACCAGAAGACCCAGGCCTTCCTGGTGAGCCTGAATGCGCTCATCCCCTGGGTGGTGACCAACGGCGTCAACCTGCTGGCGGCCATCCTGATCCTGCTGGTCGGCATGTGGCTGTCGGGCAAGGTCGCCCGCGTGGTCCACACCGTGCTCAGCCGCACGCCGCATTTCGATGAGATGCTGCGCGGCTTCTTCGCCAGCATGGCGCGCTATGCCGTGCTGACCTTGACTGTGCTGGCTGTGCTGGCGCAGTTCGGCATCCAGACCACCAGCCTGGTGGCGGTCATCGGTGCCGCCGGCCTGGCCATCGGCCTGGCCTTGCAGGGCACCCTGTCCAGCCTGGCGGCCGGCGTCATGCTGCTGATCTTCCGGCCGTTCACGATCGGCGACAAGATTCAGGTGGGCGGGGTCACCGGCACGGTGCAGGACCTGTCGCTGTTCTGGACCGAATTGATCTCCGACGACAAGATCCAGATCATCATCCCCAACAGCGGCGTCTGGGGCCAGGTGCTGCGCAACCTCAGCACCCACCCGACGCCGCCCCACGCTGGCGAACTGCGCTTCCGCATTCCGGAAACCAGCGACCTGGATGGCGTGGCCGAGGCGGTGCGCGGCGTCCTGGCGGCGGACGACCGCGTCCTGTCGCCCACCGTGCTGTTCGACCGCAGCGGCGATACGCGGGCGCTGGACGTGGTGGTGGGTTTCTCCACCGCTGACGATATCGTGCCCGCGGTGAAAAGCGACCTGATCCGCGCCATCCGTGCCACCCGGTTGCCGACCGGCGAACCGGAAAGCCCGCCGGCGTCCTGAGGGGGCTCCCCCGAGTCCCTGGACACATGTCCCGTGATGTTTGGCCGGCGTCCCTTCCAGGGGCGCCGGTTTTGTATTGCCGTGTCCCGTGAGGGACTTTTGCCGCCACTGTTGCCGATGCGCCGCACCCAGGCGGCGCCCCGTCCGTTCTTCCCGCCTTCCGAAAATGTTGCAGCGTGACGGTTAACGGACTGGCCAAAAAGGCTGGGTTTTCGCCATTTGCGCTACCCAGAAAGGGTAGGGTCTGTTCAATCCATTAAGGTTTCTTTAACAAATTGCCAATTGTGATTAAATGTGACGCCGTTGGATTAACGCCAACGGCAAGGCAAAACTGCCGATTTCGCCATCGTGCGCGCCCAGTTAGTTGCGGCCCCACAAGAGACAATTGACAACCACCGCGGTCACGTCCCACTGCGTGGTGTAGGAGCGCCTCCGCCGTGTCAGGCGTGGAGGCCGGCATAGCCGGCTGGAAGGCCTGACACGGCGGGCGGTCATCGCGGTTCTTCGGTAGAGTTTGGTCACCACAACACATCCCCAACCGAGGGTGACCACGATGACCGACCCGATGATGGCGCTGCGCGTGATGCTTGAAAAGGGCGCAGACGCCGATGTCCTGAGACAGATGATCGGCTTTGCCGCCGAGCGACTGATGGAACTGGAGGTTCAGGAGTTGACCGGTGCCGGCCACGGCGAACGGTCGGCCGACCGCCTGGTTCAGCGCAATGGCTACCGTGACCGCGATTGGCATACCCGCGCCGGCACGGTGGAACTGCACATCCCCAAGCTGCGCAAGGGCAGCTACTTCCCAGGCTTCCTGGAGCCCCGCCGCATGGCGGAGAAAGCGCTGACCGCCGTGATCCAGGAGGCCTACATCCAGGGCGTCTCCACCCGCGCGGTGGACGACCTGGTCCAGGCCATGGGCATGACCGGCATCTCCAAGAGCCAGGTCAGCCGGCTGTGCGAGGAGATCGACGGCCGGGTTAAGACCTTCCTGGAACGGCCGCTGGAAGGCGACTGGCCCTACCTGTGGATCGACGCCACCTATGTGAAGGTCCGCCAGAACGGCCGCATCGTCTCCGTGGCCGTCACCATCGCCGTGGCGGTCAATACCAACGGTCGGCGAGAGATCCTGGGCATGGACATCGGCACCTCGGAAGCCGAGACCTTCTGGGTAGAGTTCCTGCGCAAGCTCAAACGCCGCGGCCTGGGTGGCGTCAAGCTGGTCGTCTCCGATGCCCACGAGGGCATCAAGGCCGCTGTCGCCCGCGTATTCCGTGCCACCTGGCAGCGTTGCCGTGTCCACTTTATGCGCAACGCCTTGGCCCACGCCGGCAAGCAAGGCCGCCGTGTGGTGGCTGCCTTCATCGGCACCGCCTTTGCCCAGGATGACGCCACCGCCGCCCGGACCCAGTGGCGCCAGGTCGCCGATCAACTCCGACCCAAGGTCGGCAAGCTCGCCGCCCTGATGGACGAGGCCGAGGAGGACGTCCTGGCCTTCATGTCCTTCCCCGCCGCCCACAGGGCAAAGCTGCACAGCACCAACCCCATCGAACGCCTCAACGGCGAGATCAAGCGCCGTACCGAGGTCGTCGGTATCTTCCCGAACGAGGACGCCATCACCCGCCTGGTGGGTGCCGTCCTCATGGAGATCAACGATGAATGGGCAGTTCAGCGCGGTCGCTACATGACCCTGGAAACCATCGCCGCCGTCGGCGATGATCCAACCATCATGCTGCCCACTGTCGCCGCATGATCGTCCCGGCCAAACGCGCCGGAGACCAAAATGACCGGGCGCTTCTTACACCACGACCTGGGACACGATCACCACCGCCCCTCTACTTCAGAACGACCAGTGCTTACCTATGCGGGTAGGAAACTGGAGCCTGGGGCGGGGAGCCTTGGAATCTGACGCGGTGGAACAGGTCGGACTGACGTGAAGCGGATTGGGGCGCGGGGGTGGTCTACCCCGGCGCGGTACCCCAAGGCCGCCTTTCGGCATATCGACGCCGCCGCGCCACAACGGATGGTTGGAGAGAGGCGTTATGCTCAAGCAGGCGGATGTTCGCGGTTACGGCATCAACAAGAAGACGAAAGCCGCGTTCCTGCTGGGGTCCTCCGCCCTCGCCATTGGCACAAGCTTGGCACTGCCGCAAGCTGCCCATGGCAATACGATCTTCTCTGCCAGCACCAGTAGCCCGGTGAACATCAACACCGCCCAGGGCACCGTGGTCGTCAACAGCGGTGTGACGCTCTCGGGCGTCTATACGGCGATGTCCATCACGGCCGCCATCGGCACGTTGACCAACAACGGTTACGTGGGTGGCAGCTACTCCGGCATCAACAACCAGCAGACCAGCATTGGCACGCTGGCCAATACCGGTATCATCCGGGGCACGGAACTTGGCATATCCAACAACAATGCCACGATCACCAATCTGGTTAATTCCGGCACCATCCTTGGCGCTACCATTGGAAGCACCATCCCCAGCGGCGTCGGCGTCTACAATGATGGCGTCATCGGTACCCTGACCAACGCGAACACCGGCCTGATACAGGGCTGGCAATACGCCATCCAAAATCTTAATGGCACCGGCACCGGCGCCATTTCGGGTTCCATCGGCCTGATCTCCAACAGTGGCACGATCGCTGGCAACATCCAGAACGACAACACCACCGACCTGACCATCGCGGGCGGCAGCGGAACCACCATCGGCACGCTGACCGGCTATACCATCGGCAACCTGGGCGTCATCAGCAATACCGGCGGCAATGTCGTGCTGTCGACCGGCAACATCCTGCTGAACGACAACGTCACCGTCACGGGCCACACGCTCAGCAACACGGGCGCCGCCGTCACCCTCACCACGCTGGTGAGCGTCACCGGTAACTACAACCAGTCGGCCGGCACCTTGGTGGTGCAGAACGGCGGCAAGCTGGCCGTGTCGGGCTCGGCCACCGTGGGCGGCACCGTCGTCGCCACCTTGAACGCCACGAGCAACTACCTGGCCACCGGCGGGTCCGTCACTACCCTGGTCGCCGGCGGCACCGGCTCGAACTACAGTTCCGTGGTGGTGAACACCATCGGCCTGTCGCCCACGGTGGTCTCGGCCAGTGGCGCCATCAGCGGCATCAACCTGATCCTGTCCGTCGCCAACGATTATATCGGCGGCACCCTGGCCTCCATCGGCAACACCGGCGTCTTGGCGCCCACCGGCTCCATCTCCGCCGTCTACGTGGCCGGCACCGGCCGCCTGGGCACCCTGGTCAACGCCGCGACCGGCACCATTTCCGGCTTCTACGCCGTGCGGGTCAGCATCGGCGGCTCCATCGGCGGCATCACCAACAGCGGCCTGATCAGCGGCAACAGCGGCGGCGCCGGCGGCATCTTCGCCACCCTCGGCGCCAGCATCGGCACCATCACCAACAACGCCACCGGCACCATCATGTCGGCCGCGCTGGCCGCCCTTAACGATCCCGGCGGTGTCATCGGCACCATCACCAATGCCGGCCTGGTGACCCACACCAGCACCGGCATCGACATTTTTGTCGCCGGCACCATCAGCCAGGTCAACAACAGCGGCACGATCCGCAACCAGTCCACCACCTATGGCGCCGTCTATGTCGGCGGCACCACCACGCTGACCTCCGGCACCCTGACCACGCTCAGCAACAGCGGCCTGATCCAGAACGCCAGCGCGTCCGGCACCGGCACCGTCGCCGCCATTCTCGTCGATGGCTACACGTCGGGCGGCACCACGCTGTACAGCACCCTCGGCACGCTGCTGAACAACGCCACCGGTATCATCAGCGCCCGCACCGCCATCCGCATCAGCAGCCTCGGCACCATCGGCACGCTGGTCAACAGCGGCACCATCATGGGCAGCATCACCAACCTGGCGGCCCGCGACCTCAGCATCACCGGCGGTTCCGGCACGACAGTCGGCACCTTCACCGGCCTCACCGGCACCGTGGGCACCATCAACAACACCCTCAGCAACCTGGTGTTCGGCGATGGCACGGTCCGCAGCAACATCCTGCTGAACGACGCCATCGTCGCCACCGGCCGGACGGTCCTCAACAACAGCGCCAACCTCAGCTTCGGCAGCCAGAGTGTCGCCACCATCGCCGGCACCTTCGTCCAGGGCAGCCTGGGCACGCTGTCGCTGGGCACCACCCAACTGTCGATCAGCGGGGCGGCCAGCATCGCCGGCACGGTGCTGGGCGCCTTCGACACCAGCGTCAACCACACCCCGGGTGAGGGCATCACCCTGGTCACCGCCGATGGCGGCCTGTCCCTCAGCAACGGTACCCTGACCGGCGTGGTCCGGGCATCCGGCACCGGCATCAACGCCGGCGCCAGCATCAGCGGCAACAGCCTGCTGGCCCAGGTGCAGAACTATTACATCGCCACCACCTACGGCACGGTCACCAACACCGGCAACCTGACTTCGACCTCGGCGGTGTACGTGGCCTCAGGCGCCAGCCTGGGGGCGGTGTCCAACAGCGGCACCATCCAGGGCAACATCGTCAACCTCAGCGCCAACGACCTGACCCTGCTGGGCGGCAGCGCCGGCACCTACGGCACCTATACCGGCCTCAGCGGCACGGCCACGGGCAGCATCCAGAATTCGCTGTCCAACGTGACCCTGGCGGGCAACGTGCTGTTGAACGATGGCGTCAACGTGGGCGGCACCACGCACGCGGTGGTGGCCGATGGGGCCTCGGTCCTGCTCAACGCCGCCATCAACGTCACCGGCAACTACAGCCAGACCGGCGGCACCCTGCTGGAGGCCGGCGGCGGCGGCGAACTGATCGTCAGCGGCGCCGCCGTGCTCAGCGGCGTCAGCTATTCCGTGGTTGGCGCCACCTCCGCCTATCATTACCTGATCGGCCCGGCCGGCCTGACGCCCATCGTCGCCGGCGGTGCGGGGTCCAGCTACACCAGCATCACCTACAGCAGCGGCATCGCCGGCCTGACCCTGGGCGGCTACACCCAGGGCAACAGCCTGTGGGGCACCGTCCTCAACGACTATGTCGGCGACAGCCTGGCCTCCATCGCCGTCGCCAATGGCACCACGCTCAGCTCCCCCAGCGTGCAGACGCTGATCTACATCTCCAGTGCCGGCACCCTGGGCACCCTGTCCAACAGCGGCGTCATCCAGGGCAACATCGTCAATAACGGCAGCGCCGCCCTGAACCTGGTGGGTGGCGCCAGCGGCACGGTGGGGACCTTCACCGGTGCCGGCGGGACGCTGGGCACCATCACCAACACGTTGAGCAACGTGGTGGTGGCCAACGGCAATGTCCGTATCGCCGACCAGGTCAACGTGGGCAGCGGCCTGCTGTACGTCACCAACGGCACGCTCAGCGTGGCGCCGGGGGTCACGGTCAGCGGCAACTACCGGCAAGACAACCCCAACGGCACCCTGTCGCTGGGCGTGGGTGAGAAGCTGATCGTCACCGGTTCCGCCACCATCAGCGACGGCTACATCCAGGTCGGCAGCTTTGATGGCCTGACCAACCATGTGGCGGGCGAGACCACCACCCTGGTGCAGGCGGGTGCGGCGTCATTCTACACCCTGACCAGCGCCGTCCAGGGCGTGCCGGTGGTTTATTCCACCGTGGATGGCTTGGGCGTCGCCGGCACCCAGGTGGGCAACAACCTGCTGGCCTCGATCCAGAACGACTATTTCGGGACCAGCACGGCGTCCTTCACCCAGGCCGGCACCATCGTGCTGGGCACCTACAACGCGACCCAATACGTGCCCAACGCCGCCCTGTTCGTGGCCGGCACCGCCAGCATCGGCACCCTGACCAACATCGGCGTGCTGGATGCCGAGGCCAGTGACGGCTACGGCATCTTCCTGGCGTCGTCCGGCACGCTGGTGGCCAGCATCGGCACGCTGGTCAACTCCGGCACCATCGCCGGCCGGGTGGGTATCGGCAACTTCTCCGGCGTCATCGGCACCATCGACAACAGCGGCCTGATCCAGGACAGCCTGCCCAACTCGGGCATCTACAACGGCAACACCATCACCCTGGTGAACAACCAGGCGTCCGGCACCATCGCCGGCGGCTACGGCATCTACAACAGCGGCCTGCTGTCCACCATCGCCAACGCCGGGCTGATCACCGGCACCGCCTCCAATGGCAGCAGCGGTGCTGCCGGCGTCGTCAACTACGCCACCATCGGCACGCTGACCAACAGCGGCACCATCGCCGCCTCGGGCACCATCAGCGCCTATACCTACAACGTCATCGCCGGTGTGCAGAACGGCGGCACCATCACCACCCTGTCCAACAGCGGCGTGATCACCGCCACCGGCACTATCAGCGATCCCACTGGCACCATGAGCAACGGCCATCATTTGGTGGCCGGTATCGCGAACTCCGGCACGCTGGGCACCTTGGTCAACGCCGCCGGCGGCACCATCGCCGCCTCGGGCACCATCAGCGCCCATACCTACAACGTCATCGCCGGCGTGCAGAACCAGGGCAGCATCACCACCCTGTCCAACAGCGGCGTGATCGCCGTCAACGGCATCATCACCAACTCCATCGGCACCGGCTACAACGCGGTGGCCGCCATCGCCAACGTCGGCGGCACGATTGATGCGCTGACCAACAGCGGCAGCATCAGCGGCACGCTGGCTGGCGGCGTCATGGTGCTGAATTCCCGCGCCTACCATGTCGCCCTCTTCAACAGCGGCACCATCGGCACGCTGACCAACAACACCGGCGCTGTGATCCGTGACGATTACACCGGCATCGCGAACTATGCCGGCGGCACCATCGCCGGCCTGACCAACGATGGCACCATCACCGGCGACGCCCGCAGCGGCATCCATAACGAAGGGTTCATCGCCACCCTGACCAACAACGGCCTGATCAGTAGCGGCAGCACCGGCATCTGGTCCGGTTCCGTCGCCACCATCGGCACGCTGGTCAACAACGGCGTCATCCACGGTGATAACCTGGGTTACGTCAACCGCCCGCTCGGTGTCCTCGGCACGCTGGTCAACGCCGCTGGCGCGACGCTGTCGGGCGCGTCCACCGCCATCAACAACGCCGGTTCCATCGGCCTGATCAGCAACAGCGGCACCATCGTCGGTAACGGCTCCACCGGCTTGGTGAACCTCGCCAGCGGCACCATTGGCACCGTCCTGAACGCGGTGGGCGGTGTCATCGGCGGCGGATCGACGGGCATCTTCAACGCCGGCACCATCGGCACCCTGGTCAACAGCGGCTTGATCAACGCCGCTCGGGCCCTGTCCAATAGCGGCGCGCTGCTGGGCGGTATCGCCAACAGCGGCACCATCGCCGGCAACATCACCAACGCGGCGGCCAGCGCCTTGACCATCAGCGGCGGCACCGGCGCCACGGTGGGCACGCTGACCGGCGTGAGCACCGGCCTGGGCAGCGCCGACCAGGGCCTGATCAGCATCACCTCCGCCGGCCTGGTGTTCAGCAGCGGCAACCTTTTGCTGAACGACAACATCACCGCCACCGGCCAGACGGTGACCAACGCCGGCGCCTCGCTGCGCCTGGCCAACAGCGTCACGGTGACGGGCGCCTATGCGCAAGGCTCCATCGGCACGCTGGTCCTGGCCAGCGGTGCCGTGCTGTCGGTCACCAGTGCGGCCAACATCACGGTGGGCACCGTCACCTCCGCCGGGTTCAACGCCACCGGCAACTATGTGGCGGGCGGCAGCAACGTCACCCTGGTGGTGGGTGGCACGGGCTCCAGCTACGACGCCAGTGTGGTGGCGGGCGGCGGCATCACCGGCCTGGGCCTGACGGGCAGTGTCGCCGGCAACAACCTGCTGGCGGTGGTCGGCAACGACTATGTCGGCGGCAGCCAGGCGACCCTCAGCAACACCGGTTCGCTGACCTACAACAGCGCCAGCACCGGTGCGGTCTATGTCGCCAGCACCGGCACGCTGGGCACGCTGGCCAACAGCGGCACCATCGCGGGTTCCATCGCGGTGCAGGTGGCCTCGGGCGGCACCCTGGGCGTCCTGTCCGACACCGGTCTGATCCAGGGCGGTATCGTCAACCTGGCGTCGCGCGTCCTGACCATCAGCGGCGGCAGCGGCACCACGGTGGGCACCCTGACCGGCCTGTCGGGCCTGGGCACCATCACCAGCACGCTGGCCAACGTCCTGCTGGCGTCGGGCAACCTGCTGCTGAACGACCAGGTCAATGTCGGCACCGGTACCCTGGTGAACGCCGCCTCGGCGACGGTGACGGGCAACGTCTCGGTGACGGGCAACTTCAGCCAGTCGACCGGCACGCTGGTCATCCGCAATGGCGGGGGTGAACTGTTCGTCAGCGGTGCCGCCACCATGAGCGGCGGCACGGTGCTGGCCACCAACGTGCCCGGCACCATGAACGCGACGGCGGGCCAGGTCAGCACGGCGCTGGTGGCGGCGGGTGCGGCGTCGAGCTACACCAACCTGACCTATGGGGTGGATGTCACCGGGTTGGAGGTGACGGGCACGAACATCGCCAACACCCTGTACCTGCAGGCCCTGAACGACTATGTCGGCGGCACCGTGGGCACGCTGAGCAACACCGGCACCATCAGTGCCAACAACGCCGTCTACGTGGCGGCCACGGGCACGCTGGGCACGCTGTTCAACAGCGGCACGCTGCTGGGCGCCAGTGCCGCGCTGAGCAACCTGGGCAGCCTCACCACCATCCTGAACGGCACCCTGGGCACGGCGGTGAGCCCCGGCCTGATGGCGGGTGCGGTGGGTATCGCCAACGCCGGCTACCTCGGCACGCTGACCAACTACGCCACCATCCTGGGCACGACCGGGGCGGCGGTCGACAACCAGGGCACGCTCTTCGGCCTGGGCAACGCCGGCACCATGACCGGTGTCACCAGCGGGCCTGTCCAATGCCGGCAGCATGACCATCGTCCAGAACGCGGGCCTGGTCTCCGGTTCCATCGGTGTCAACAACACCGGCACGATCAGTGCGCTGGGCAACATCGGCTTCGGCACGCTGCTGGGCAGCATCGTCGGGTCGGCGACGGGCATCCGCAACAGCGGCAGCGGCGTGATCGGCACGCTGGCGAACGCGGGCCTGATCAGCGGCGTCACGGCCATCTACAACGCGGCCACGGCCACGCTGGGCACCATCGCCAACAGCGGCACCATTGCCGGCAACATCACCAACCTGTCGTCGGCCGACCTGGTGCTGGTCGGCAGCGGCGGCACACTGACCGGTGGCACCATCAGCAACACCTCTTCCAACGTGGTGTTCGCGGGTGGCAGCCAGCTCCTGGCGGACCAGCTCAATGTCGGCAGCCACACGGTGGTCAACAGCGGCGCCAGCCTGGGGCTGGGCGGCACCGTGACGGTGACGGGCAGCTACAGCCAGGTCTCGGGCACGCTGTCGGTCACCCCCGGCACCAGCCAGCTGGTGGTGACGGGGGCGGCCAGCATCACTGGCGGCACGGTGCTGGCCAGCCTGTCGGCCACGGCCAACTACCTGGTGGGCAGCGCCTACACCCTGGTGCAGGGCGGGGCGGGGTCCAGCTACACCGGCGCCACGGCGACGGTCTCGGGCGTGGCGGGCTTGAGTGCCGCGGCCAGCATCAGCGGCAACACCTTCCTGCTGTCGGTCAGCAACGACTATGTCGGCGGCAGCATCGGCACGCTGTCCAACACCGGCACCCTGAGTGCTGCCACGGCGGTCTACATCGCCTCGACCGGCACCCTGGGAACGCTGGTGAACACCGGCCTGATCCAGGGCAACATCGTCAACTTCAGCGCCACCGGCTTGACCATCGCGGGCGGCACGGGCGCCACGGTGGGCACGCTGACGGGCCCGTCGGGCCAGGGCACCATCACCAGCACGCTCGCCAACGTGGTGCTGGCGTCCGGCAACCTGGTGCTGAACGACGCCATCAATGTCGGCACCGGCACCCTGGTCAACGGCGGCGCCAACGTCCTGCTGACCAGCATCGTCTCGGTCACCGGCGGCTACAGCCAGTCGGCCGGCACCTTGGGCCTTGGCGCCAGCCAGCTGGTGGTCAGCGGTGCCGCCAGCATCACCGGCGGCACGGTGACGGCCAGCCTGTCCAGCACCGCCAACTACCTGGCGGGTGTGGCCAGTTCCACCACCCTGGTGGCGGGCGGCGCCGGTTCCAGCTACAGCGGTGCTGCGGTCGCGGTCGGCAACGTGGCCGGCCTGGCGGTGGGCGGCACCACCAGCGGCACCAACCTGGTGGTCCTGGGCCTGAACGACTATGTCGGCGGCAGCCTGGCCAGCATCGCCAACACCGGCAGCATCAGCGCCGACTACGCGGTCTATGTGGCGGCCACGGGCACGCTGGGCACGCTGTTCAACAGCGGCACGCTGCTGGGCGCCAGTGCCGCGCTGAGCAACCTGGGCAGCATCACCAGCATCCTGAACGGGACGCTGGGCACGGCGGTGAGCCCCGGCCTGATGGCGGGTGCGGTGGGCATCGCCAATGCGGGCTACCTCGGCACGCTGACCAACTACGCCACCATCCTGGGCACGACGGGGGCGGCGGTCGACAACCAGGGCACGCTCTTCGGCCTGGGCAACGCCGGCACCATGACGGGCGTGACGGCGGGCCTGAACAATGCCGGCAGCATGACCATCGTCCAGAACGCGGGCCTGGTCTCCGGCTCCATCGGTGTCAACAACACCGGCACGATCAGTGCGCTGGGCAACATCGGCTTCGGCACGCTGCTGGGCAGCATCGTCGGGTCGGCGACGGGCATCCGCAACAGCGGCAGCGGCGTGATCGGCACGCTGGCGAACGCGGGCCTGATCAGCGGCGTCACGGCCATCTACAACGCGGCCACGGCCACGCTGGGCACCATCGCCAACAGCGGCACCATCGCCGGCAACATCACCAACCTGTCGTCGGCCGACCTGGTGGTGGCCGGCAGCGGCGGCACACTGACCGGTGGCACCATCAGCAACACCTCTTCCAACGTGGTGTTCGCGGGCGGCAGCCAGCTCCTGGCCGACCAGGTCAACGTGGGCAGCCACACGGTGGTCAACAGCGGGGCCAGCCTGGTGCTGGGCGGCACCGTGACGGTGACGGGCAACTACAGCCAGGTCTCGGGCACGCTGTCGGTCAACCCCGGCGTCAGCCGGCTGGTGGTGACGGGGGCGGCCAGCATCACTGGCGGCACGGTGCTGGCCAGCCTGTCGGCCACGGGCGTGTACCTGGTGGGCAGCGCCTACACCCTGGTGCAGGGTGGGGCGGGGTCCAGCTACACCGGCGCCACGGCGGCGGTTGCGGGCGTGGCCGGCCTGGGTGCGGCGGGCAGCATCAGCGGCAACACCTTCCTGCTGTCGGTCAACAACGACTATGTCGGCGGCAGCATCGGCACGCTGTCCAACACCGGCACCCTGAGTGCGGCCACGGCGGTGTACATCGCCTCGACCGGCACCCTGGGTGTGCTGGCCAACAGCGGCCTGATCCAGGGCAACATCACCAACAACAGCGCCAACGCGCTGACCATCACCGGCGGCACGGGCACCACGGTGGGCACGCTGACCGGTCCGTCGGGCCAGGGCACCATCACCAGCACGCTCGCCAGCGTGGTGCTGGCCAGCG
The DNA here is from genome assembly GCA_028283825.1 of Azospirillaceae bacterium. Taxonomy (NCBI): domain Bacteria; kingdom Pseudomonadati; phylum Pseudomonadota; class Alphaproteobacteria; order Rhodospirillales; family Azospirillaceae; species Azospirillaceae bacterium. Next base: position 747,627 of record JAPWJW010000002.1, read on the forward strand.
GCGCCCTGTTGCTCAACGACGCGGTCAACGTCGGCACCGGCACGCTGGCCAACAGCGGCGCCAGCGTCCTGCTGGCCAGCATCGTCAACGTGACGGGCGGCTACAGCCAGTCGGCGGGCACGCTGACGGTCAACGCGATCAGCGGCGGGCTGGTGGCCAGCAATGCCGCCAGCGTCACGGGCGGCACCATCGCGCTGACGGGCAGCCTCCAGCACCACCACCTTCCTGGCGGGGCAGACGGGGCCGGTCCAGTGCCACCCTGATCGGGCGGGCGGGGACCGGGGTCCAGCTACAGCCGGCTACACCGTCAACAGCGGCGTGACGGGGCTGGAGGCCACGGGCACCACCGTGGGCAACAGCCTCTATCTCTACGGTGTCAACGACTACGTCGGCGGCACGCTGGGCAGCATCGCCAACAGCGGCACGCTGAGCGCCAACAACGCGCGTCTATGTGGCGGCCACCGGCACGCTGGGCACGCTGTCCAACAGCGGCACGGTGCTGGGTTCCAGCGCGGCGGTGAGCAACCTGGGTAGCATCACCAGCATCCTGAACGGGACGCTGGGCACGGTGGTGAGCCCCGGCCTGATGGCGGGTGCGGTGGGCATCGCCAATGCGGGCTACCTCGGCACGCTGACCAGCTACGGCACCATCCTGGGCACGACCGGGGCGGCGGTCGACAACCAGGGCACGCTCTTCGGCCTGGGCAATGCCGGGACCATGACGGGTGTGACGGCGGGCCTGAACAACGCCGGCAGCATGACCATCGTGCAGAACGCGGGCCTGGTCTCCGGTTCCATCGGTGTCAACAACACCGGCTCGATCAGTGCGCTGGGCAACATCGGCTTCGGCACGCTGCTGGGGACCATCACCGGTTCCGCCATCGGCATCAGCAACAGCGGCAGCGGCGTGATCGGCACGCTGGCGAACCAGGGCCTGATCAGCGGCGTCACGGCCATCTACAACGCGGCCACGGCCACGCTGGGCACGATCGCCAACAGCGGCACCATCGCTGGCAACATCACCAACCTGTCGTCGGGCGACCTGGTGGTGGCCGGCAGCGGCGGCAATCTCACGGGCGGCACCATCAGCAACACGGCCAGCAACGTGGTGTTCGCGGGCGGGGCCCAGGTGGTGGGCGACGCGATCAGCGTGGGCAGCCACACGGTGGTGAACAGCGGGGCCAGCCTGGTGCTGGCCGGCACGCTGAGCATCACGGGCAACTACAGCCAGGCCAGCGGCACGCTGGTGCTGGGCACGTACGCGGCGGTGGTCAGCGGTGTTGCCAGCATCAGCGGCGGCACGGTCAGCACCAGCGTGGACCCGACGCTGAACTACATCGTGGGCAGCAGCACGGGCGTGGTGCTGGTGCAGGGCGGTGCGGGGTCCAGCTACAGCGGGGTCAGCGTCACCTCCACCGTCACCGGCCTGACCCTGGGCAGCGGAGTGGCCACCGTGGGGTCCAACGTGGACCTGGTGCTGGCGGCCAGCAACGACTACATCGGCGGCACGCTGGGGACCCTGAACAACAGCGGCACCATCGCCGGCGTGCTGACGGCGGCCTACATCGCC
>JAPWJW010000003.1:900000-1070000 GCA_028283825.1 Azospirillaceae bacterium
GCGGGCCCGGGGCCTGTCCATGGGGCTGGCCGCGCACGGCGTGGGCACCGCCATGTCCTATACCATGAGCCCCCTGTCCGGCAGCTTCGCCGGCATCGCCATGGCGCTGAACGGCCTGGTCACCGCCCTGCTGGTACCGCTGCTGCTGGCCCTGCTGATGTGACCCCCATCAGTCCTTTTTCAGGATGAACAGCAGGCCGTCCACCGGGCGGCCCTTTTCCCATCGGGGCGCCACGCCGGCCAGATGCTCGACGGCAAGGCCCGCCCCCCGCGCCGCCGCCTCGACATGCGCCTGGGCATGGGCATAGCGGCGGCTTTCGCGCAGGATGTGATCGCCCTCGCCCGTCCAGCGCTCCACCGTGGCGGCAAAGCGGCCACCGGGCCGCAACGCCCGGGCCACCGCCTGGAATACCGGCGCCAAATCGCCCAGGTAGACCAGCACGTCGGCCGCCAGCACCAGATCCCAGGCGGCGTCGGCCTCGGCCAGCGCGCCCATCAGGTCGGCGTCCCACAGCCGGTCGTACAGCCCTCGGGCGCGGGCGTGCTCCACCATGCGGGGCGACAGATCGACACCCGCCAGATGCCGCGCCAACGGCTTCACCACCACGCCGCCCAGGCCCGTGCCGCAGCCGATATCCAGGATGTCCAAGCCGGTGCGCCCGCCCAGCACCCCGTCCAGCGCCTGCCGCAACAGGTCTGGCGCCTGGTAGCGCAGCTTGCGCGTCAGATCGGCGTCGAAACGGTCGGCGTAGCGGTCGAACAGCGCCTTCACATAGGTGGGTGTGAGGTCCGCCGCCCCGCCGGCGGCCTGTGCGGCCTCCAGCATGGCCAGCAGGCGGGCGGCGCCACCGGCATCCTCTGGGTCAACCTCCAGCGCCTGGCGCCAGCAACGGGCGGCCTTTTCCACCTCCGCCAGCGCGGCCCAGGCCCGGCCCTGCAGCACCAGGGCGTGGGCCAAGGCCGGATCGGCCGGATGGGCGTGGGCCAGCAGCGGCTCCAGCATCTCGGCGGCCCCCAGCGGATCGCCGGCATCCACCAGCACCTGGCCCACCTGCCACCGCGCCCTCCAGATCGCCCGGCGCCAGGAAGCGCGCCTCGCGGGCATGGGCCAGGGCCTTTTCAGTATCGCCGCGCGCCAGCAGCAGGCGGGCGGCCAGGCGGTGCAGCCCGGCGTCGTCGGCGCGTTGCCCCAATGCCGCCGCCACCAGCACCCAGGCGGCATCGCCGTGCCCGGCCTCTTCCAGGCAAGCGGCCTGTTCCACCACCCACAGCGCCCGGCCAGGCTCCAGCCGAGCCGCCTGCGCGAAGTGGGGCGTGGCCTCCGCCGCGCGGCCCTGGCGCCGCAGCAAGGCACCCAACTGACCCCGCGACTCCGCGTCATCCGGCCAGCCGGCCACGACGGCGGACAACGCGCGCTCGGCCGCCGCCTCGTCGCCCGCGCCCAGCGCGTCATAGGCCTGCCCCATCAGGGTCTCATGGTCGGGAAACGGCATCTTGGGACTCAGTTCCATGGGGGCGGTCGGTGCGCCCTGTTATGGCCCGTCCATTCCTGGGGGGCAACCGGCGGGAACGCACTAGGCGTAGCGTCGGATTCGGTTAACGCCCGGGCATCATGCCGCACCATAAGCCCTTGGATTCGCTGACCGCATGGGGCATGGTGCCCCTGCCTGACAGGGTGTGGCGTGGCAGCGCCGCCACACTCCGGCCTTATTTTTTGTTGACCCGCTGCGTTTTGTCTGCGATTGCTATGCGGTCGTTGCATGGATATAGGCCTTCCGGCTGGTCCCGCGACGACAGACTGACCCATTTGGTAAGGGAGCGGCCACCGCACTGAAGTATCGGTGGCCTGATCGGAATACCCCGCCCGCGAGCGGGGACGTGCGATGGGGAACCCCGCACAACACGGCAGATGGACATCGCGACACGGGGTCGCCGATGCCAGTGACGACGATGGAGGACTCTTATGCAGATCGCGCGCCGCCACAGCGACGCCCTTCTAGGCAAGGAGTCCGAATCCGAATCGGTCAATGCCTCCGCCCCTGGCTGGTCCTTCAAGTCCTTCTCGATCAAGACGCTGTTCACGGGCCTGCTGGTTGCCGCCGGCCTTGCCGGTGCGGCGCCTGCCCACGCCGCCTGCCTCGACCATATCCTTCAGGCGGAGAAAGAGGCCGGCGTGCCGTCCGGCCTGCTGCTGGCCGTGGCGCTGGTGGAAAGCGGCCAGTCCATCTCTTCCGAGGCGTACGCCGTCAACGTGAAGGGCAATGTCCACTTCGCCCCGACGCCCAGCGCCGCCGCCAAGTATCTGCGCGATCCCAAGGGCAATCTGCGCCAGGACGTGACCGCCGGCTGCATGCAGCTGTCGCTGTCCGACCACAAGGCCGCGTTCCGCCCGGTGGAAAAGATCGTCGACCCTAAGGAAAATGTTGAGTACGCGGCCCGCATGCTGGCCCGCCTGCGCGCCACCGCCGGCAGCTGGGCGGCCGCCGTCGCCCGCTACAACGGCGGCACCGGCAAGACGGCCCACGCCTATGCCTGCAAGGTGCGCAGCAACCTGGTCAGCCTGAACTCGGTCAACGCCTCGCTGATCGACGGCAGCGGTTGCAGCGACGACGCGCCCACGGCCGTCACCCCGCGCACCCGCCGCGTCTATGAGCAGGACACCACCACCGGCACGCCGGTGGGCTGAGCCCTTCGGTTCCTGTTACCGCTTTCGTGAAAGGCCGTCCCGTCGGGGCGGCCTTTCCTTTTTAGCGCGGGACGGATGGTGTGTCGGCGTTGCCGGTTTGATGCCTTTGCTGGCATGCTCCGCCCCCATGAACTACCGCCACGCTTTCCACGCCGGCAACCCGGCCGATGTCATGAAGCACGCCATCCTGGCGCTGCTGCTGACCCGGTTGACGGCCAAACCGACGCCCTTCGCCGTGCTGGACACCCACGCCGGCATCGGCCGTTATGACCTGACCAGCGATGCCGCCACCCGTACGGGCGAGGCCGCATTGGGCATCCAGCAACTGCTGAGCGCCACGGCGGCCGGAACCTTGACCGGCGAAGGTGCCGATGCCCTGGCGCCCTACCTTGCCGCGGTGCGGACCATCGCCGGCGTGGACCCGCACGCCGCTGGGGCCCCCATCAGCCTCTACCCCGGTTCCCCCGTCCTGGCCCGTGCCTTCCTACGCCCCAACGACCGCCTGATCCTGGCTGAACTGCACCCGGAAGACGCGCAAACCCTGAAGGGTGTCTTCCGCGGCGATGGCCAGGTGGCGGTGCACCACATGGACGGCTGGACGGCGCTGAAGGCCCACCTGCCCCCTAAGGAAAAGCGCGGCCTGGTGCTGATCGATCCGCCGTTCGAGGCGCCGGACGATTTCGACCGCCTGGTTGCCGGCCTGGCCCTGGCCCATGGCCGCTGGCCCACCGGCATCTACGCCCTGTGGTACCCCGTCAAGGACCGCGCCGTGGCCTGGCGCCTGCACCAGCGGCTGGAAGACAGCGGCATTCCCAAGATATTGGCCGCTGAACTGACCTGGAACGATGACGGCCGGGTCGACCGTCTGAACGGCTCGGGCATGATTATCGTCAATCCGCCCTGGCAGCTTGACCAATCCTTAAGACAAATGCTGCTAGCCTTGCATCAGGGCCTTGGCTTCACCCAAGGCATAGCCCATGTTGAATGGGTCGCCGGCGAAATTACCCCCTAAAGACATATACTTTAGGGTAGGTGATGCCGTGACGGTGCATCGAAGCGACGGTTGAGCTAAGGGGTTCCAGGGATGGCGCAGGACGGTCAGCGGCCTTTCATGGCGGAGATTCAACGGCATCGGCGGGCGCAGGATCGGCCCGGCGTCGTCGAATTGCTGTCACTACCAACGGCAACGGCCGCAGCACTGACCCCGCTGACACCCGCCCAGGAGATCCGCCTGGACACGTCCGAGGTGATGGAGGCCATCCAGCATCTCGGCAGCAAGCTGGACCGGTTCCTCAGCACCGACCATACCCAGATCGAGGCGATCCATGTGGAGATCGCCGACATCGCCGGCCGCATCAAGGCCACCAAGCTGGAAATGGCGGCCCTGCGCCATCCCTTGGCCAAGGACGACACGTTCATGGAGGCCAGCCAGCAGCTGAGCGCCGTGGTCGCGTCCACCGAAGTGGCCACCAACAGCATCATCCAGGCGGCCGAGGAAGTTGACGACATCGTCAACGAGGTCCGGGCCCAGTTGCCGGAAGGCTATCAGAACTCCCGCCTCAAGGACCTGAACGAAGTCACCCTGCGTATCTTCGAGGCCTGTAACTTTCAGGACCTCACCGGCCAGCGAATCACCAAGGTGGTCCAGGCACTGGCCTTCATTGAAGAGCGGGTGGAAGCGATGATGGGGCTGTGGAACTCCAAGGAGTTCGAAACCATGCCCCTGCCCCCCTCCATCCATAAGAGTGACGAAGGGCTGGAACTGCACGGCCCCGTCAAGGACGGCGGCCAGACCATTTCCCAGGCCGACATCGACGCTTTGTTCGACTAGCGCCAGGCGTGGGCGTCCTACTTCCCAAGAGGGCGTGAGGGCAATCCTTACGCCCTCTTGGTAGGCAACACCGACGCCCGAAACGACAGCAGGGGCCCCCAAGGGGCCCCTGCGTCGGAATTCATCCTGCCGCGCACCGAAGGCGCGGCGGCGATGGATCAATTGGTAAGCGTGCCCATGAAAGCCATGCTGCCAAAGCCGCTACGGGCGGCGGCCACCGCAACCTGCGTGCGGTTCTTGGCGCCCAGCTTCTGCATCACCGCCCGGACGTGAACCTTTACCGTGCCTTCCAGCACGCCCAGTTCCCGCGCGATTTCCTTGTTGGAGCAACCGGCCAGGATCAGCCGGAAGATATCCTGCTGACGTTCCGTCAGGCGGTCCGCCAGCGCGGCCTCCCGATTGGCCGGCACCTGGCCCATGGCGGGACCCGAGGCGCCACGCACCCCCGCCAGGGCGGCGGTCAGCGCCTGGCGCGGCATGGCCACATAATTCTCACCCGACAGGATCAGGGTCAGCGTGCGTTCCAGCACCTCCGTCGGGCCGGTCTTCAGCACGTAGGCACGAGCCCCGGCGCGGATAGAGGCGATGACCTCGTCCCCTTCCTGCACGGCCGAAACGACCACGACGGGGACATTGCCAAGCGCCGACGTCAGTTGGGAGATCGCCTCGACCCGGCTGCCGGACAGGCTGTCCAGGTCCAGCATGACAAGGTCGATGCCGGGGGCGGACATGGCCTGAACCAACGCCTCCTCCACGGTGCCGGCCTCAAGCGCCGACGATCCCGGGAATTGGGAGGTCAGCATCAGGGCGGCCCCACGGCGCACCAGCGCCTGGCCATCCACGACAAGAAATGTGCGGTGGCGGGGCGAGGCGCCCACGCCGGCGTTTCCGTTTTCCAAACCATCCTCGGCTAGACTGCTGACGGTCCCGGGAAAACGCGCGGTCATGCTCATCATCTGGAACCTCACGTTTGAGTCCGGCCACTTCCGGCCCAGGCCATCCAAAACGCCTTCATCCGGCATCGGGCCCCCTGACGGCGGCCCCTTCCGTGATCGCCAAGCTATGGATGGTGCCAGCTGGCCCCGTCCTAAGCCTGATGGATGAATGCGCCGCCCTGGCTGTTAAGCGACTTGTTCCCCATTGTGACCATCCGAACACGGCCAAAATGGGGCACGCCTAACCTTTTTTCCCGGGAACCCCATCGCCGCGGGATTAACCCGCAGCTGTCATTTCCCGGGACGGAACAAACGATCCACCACACGATGTGATAGACTGTGACCCGTTTTCAGATATGCCGCAACAGAAACATGGCGTTCCTGGACGCTTTCCCATAGGATTGTCGCAATAGAACTGGCGATCTATTACCTGGCCCGGACTCGAATAAGCCGTTAACAGGTTAGTACGGTGTGTTCTCGAGTATCGGGACAATGTTAGTAAAATTTTTTATAAACGGTCGCCAAAGGGGGAGACCGCAATCACGATGGGGAAAATGATAATGACAAGCCGCAGCGTTCTTCTGATCGACCAGGATCAGTTGTTCGGAGCGGCGCTGGGTACATTGATCGGCGAGGACAGCTTCCAGCTGTTTCCCCCGCTACCCACCGTTGAGGAAGCACTGAAGGTGCTGCGGGACGGCCCAGCGCCTGATTTGATCATGGTCGATCCCTGGGGCATCGATCCGCCCCGGGTGGCCAGCGAGTTGCGCCGCCTGCGCGCCGCCGCCCCCCATTCCCGCATCACCGTCCTGACCTCCGACAACGGTGATTCGGTGCTGAAGGCCAGTCTGTTCGCCGGCCTGGACGGTCATCTGTCCAAATCCTCCGGCGTTGCCACCCTGCGCGACGCGCTGGAACTGATCCTGGCCGGCGACGCCGTCTTCCCGCCCCGCGCCGCCACCCTGGTGGCACAGGCGCAAGCACCGCAAGGCCCCACCCCTGCCGACCTGGTCGCCGCCACCGCCGACCTGTCGCGGCGCGAAATTCAGATCCTAGGTTGCCTGCTGGCGGGGCAGTCCAATAAATCCATCGCCCGCCGGCTGGAAATCACCGAGTCCACGGTGAAGATGCACTTCAAGAACGTGATGCGCAAAATCGGCGCGCAGAACCGCACCCAAGCGGCCGTCTGGGCGATCCAGCGCGGCATCGGCCCGCTGACCTGATCCATTTCGGGCAGCCTTTCAGCACCACCGTATTTGAAAATGAAATATGACAACGGCGGCCCGGTCACCCGGAGCCGCCGTTGTCATATGCGCCTTGATCAGCGGGCGTACCCGCCGATCAAGGCAAAAAGAAAGGGGCGCCGCGGGTTAGGCGGCACCCCTTCCTTTCTGTCGCCGTCCGGCACCCTTAACGAATGCCGGCCGGCGCCTTCATCATCCGGAGACGATGACCTGGCTTGTGGCCCGGTCATCGCCCGCCCTGATCAGATCAGGGGAAAATGATGACGGCGCGACGGTTCGACGGCTCGCGCACACCGTCCGCGGTCGGGACCAGCGGATCGGTCTCGCCCTTGCCGTCGGTGGCGATGGAGGCGCCGACGCCCTTGGACGCCAGGTAAGCCTTCACCGCTTCGGCGCGGCGCACGGAGAGCTTCAGGTTGTAGGCATCCGTACCGGAACGGTCGGTATAGCCGGTGACCTGAATCTTGGTGATGTGGCCGGTGGCAGCGTCCTTGGCGGCGTTGTCCAGCACGGTGCGGGCATCAGCCGACAGATCCGTCTTATCCCAGTCGAAGAAGACCGTGAAGTTACGGGAGATGGACGGCGCCGGGGGCGGCGGGGGCGGGGGCACGGGCTTGGCCACCGGCGGCGGGGGCGGAGGCGGCGGGGCCGGGGGAGCCGGCGGCTCGGACGCGGCACCGAAGGTGTAGCGCAGGCCAACCAGGACCGAGTGGCTCTGGTAAGCGGCCTTGAAGCTGGGCGCACCCGACGGATCGTAGGTGGTTTCCGGCGTGCCCATGAAGCGGTAGCCGACCGTGAATTCCAGGTTCGGGCTCATGGCGTACGCCACGCCGGCTTCAGCCTGGTAGGTGAAGGCGGTCGTGGAGGTCTCAACCACGTTGCCGGGGGTGTACAGGTCACCCACGCCATCGAACTTGTAGCGGCCGAAACCGATGCCCACGCCCACGTACGGGCGCAGCGGGCCGTCGACCTTGAAGTCGTAGTAGGTGTTGGCCATGAACGTGAAGGCCGTCACCTCACCGGCACCACCAGCGCGGCCCGGACCCGGGCCGGTGATGTCACCGACGGTGCTGCCGCCGTAGCCGACTTCGACGCCGACGCGCACGCCGTTGCCGAACTTGTAGCCGCCATCGATGATGCCGGTCGGCGAGCTCTGGAACGAGGCATGGTCGGTGCCGGCCGTGCTCTTCAGATCGGTCTTGTCAGCCCAATCAACGCCAGCCTGGGCGCCGATGTAGTAACCCTGGTCAACGGTGGCCTGCGCCAGCGCAACCGCCGGCGTACCGAGCGCGATGGCCGCAGCCGCGCACAGTAAAGAGTGATGGAGTTTCATTTTTCGCTTCTCCTCCTTCGGACCGAGGGGTTTGTCTCCCCAACGGAACCCTCGGTTGAATTAAGACTACCCTTCGCGCCGTCACACGACGCTTTTGCTTGTCCCGCCTAAAGGCAGGGTTAGACAACGTGCTGAGTTAATTCAATCCTTCAACATCGAACGGGGAGCAACCCAGCCTTGTGAGCTACGCCGTTCGGTCCGTCAGGACGTCACGTTGATGGCCGTCAATTAAGGTTAAACTTTGACGGATTTTTTCAAGACCCCCGATTGGGGGCATATTTGGAAAGTAGCCGACGGCCAGCCTGCCTATTCCATATTTCCCAGTGGTAAGGCTTTAGTTAGGTCCGCGTCAATCGCGACCATAAAAAGCTGATTCCGCCGCGTTGCGCGCGGCGGCGGCATCCGCGAAGACTTGTCCGTCCAGGGCCTGGGCGCGCAGGTGCACGGCATGGAAAGCCATGCCCTGGGGATGCGCCGTCACCAGCCCGATGGCCTCGTCATCGACCTCGATCACATATCCCGCGGGATCGGGGAGAACCGGCCTCGCGCCGCCTGGACCGTCCAGTCCAAAGGACTCGTCCCCACGCCTGGAGCCCGCCAAAATATCCAGCGGCGCGCGAAGGCCTATTCTATTGGGCATAACCCGGTCTCCTTTATTGAAGCGCGAACCCGCGAAGGGCGCGCTTTCTTGTAGGCGGATTAAATAACCCCAGGCTTTTCGATTGCTAGCACGCAAATGGGACTAGCGTTACTTAGCCACCCATCCCTTTGTCAGAGCCTGGGCCCCGCCCCTTAGGACCTTAGGCCTTCTTAATGGACGGCCCTGTGACCCGCCTCACTTCATACGTGGGGCCGCCCATGCCAGCCGATGCGGCAGGGGCGGCCAAGCACCTCATCCGCGCGGCCCCATGCCGCGCATATCATCAATGCGACGCGCCCTTGGCGGCACCCGCGTCCTTGGCATCGACCGGCGCCGACGCGGCGGCCGGCGTCAGGCCGGTAACGCGGTCGGCGGCGGTCGACGCGGTGACGGTGGGGCGCGGCAGGTCACACCGCGGCAATTCCGACACCCGGATGACGGCATCGTTCGTGACGGTCTTCACCACGTCCGCGTCGCTCATCAATTCGGCCGCAGCCAGGCTGTCGGCATGGGCGGCGCAGAACACATCGGTGGAAACGGCCGTGATGTGCTGCGACATCTCGTTGGCCAGGTGCGTGCGCAGGGTGTCGAGCGCCCGGTTGGGGTTGGCCTTGGACGTGCGGCGATAGCGCGCGATCAGCTCATCTTCCCAGGCGATGATCTGCGTCTTGTGCGCCAGGGTGAACTTCTTGTAGCGGACGTACAGGCCTTCGTAATTGCCGCCCAGCTGCTGGCAGGTCAGGCCGATCACCATCAGGCGGGTGTGGAAGCGGATGGCCTGTTCGGCATCGAATTCGGACTTCGTGTAGCACGGCCCCTCATCCTTGGGGGTCTTGGCGACCGGCGTCTTCGCCTTCTTGGGCGTGGCGGCGGCCTTGGTGGCGGTGCTTTTCTTGGCCGTCGAGGCATCGGCGGCGAAGGCCGGGCCACCGGCGAGCCCGACCAGCATGAGGGACAGGAGCGGGGCAGCAAACAAACGGGCACGCGTCATGGCGCGGGATTCCATCTTCAGTGAAAAGCAAGCGTCCGTGGCGGCGGCGCGGCACATCCCCATGAAGACATCCCCCGGGAGATCGAAACCCTGGGGGAACGCCCGCGATCAGGCCCCCGCATCCACCACATCTTGTACTTTTAGACCCACGTGCCCACCATGAGCAAGAGTCCGGGTGGCATTCGCGTCCGCTTGACGCGGTTCTTTGGAGGCAGACCTTCGTTATGCCGCCCTGATTTGCACATGAACGGATGGGGAGACGGCCATGGCCCGCATCGGCATCGACCTGGGCGGCACCAAAATCGAAGGCCTGGCGCTGGATGCCGACGGTGCGGAAATCGCGCGCCGGCGCGTTCCGGCACCACGCGGCGATTATGGCGCAACCCTGGCCGCCGTTGCCAGCCTGGTTGCCTGGCTGGACGGGCGGATCGGCGCCGGATCGGCCGCCCCGGTGGGCGTGGGCATTCCCGGCGTGCTGTCGCCCCGTACCGGCCTGATTAAGAACGCCAATTCCACCTGGCTGATCGGCCGCCCGCTGGACCGCGACCTGGCCGCCGCCGTCGGTCGCCCCGTGCGGCTTGAGAACGATGCCAACTGCCTGGCGCTGTCGGAGGCGGCCGATGGCGCCGGCGCCGATTGCCGCACCGTGTTCGCCGCCATCCTGGGTACCGGTTGCGGTGGCGGCATCGTCGTGGACGGCCGCATCGTCACCGGCCGCCATGCCGCCGCCGGGGAATGGGGCCACAGCCCCCTGCCCTGGCCCCAGCCGGCCGGCAAAATGCTGGGCGCTGAAGATGAGCGCCCAGGCCCCGCCTGCTATTGCGGGCGGCACGGGTGCCTGGAAACCTGGCTGTCGGGCCCCGGATTGGCCGACGACCATGCGCGCGCCACCGGACGCCGGCTGGCCGCGGTGGAGGTCGCGGCCCTGGCGGCGGCAGGCGATGCCGGCGCGCACGCCGCCCTGGAGCGGCATCTGGACCGGCTGGCCCGCGGCCTGGCCGGCGTCGTCAACCTTCTGGACCCGGACGTGATCGTGCTGGGCGGGGGCCTGTCCAACCTGGCGCATTTGTATGGCGCGCTGCCGGCCCGCCTGGCCGCCTGGTGTTTTTCACCCGACGTGGACACGCCCATCCGCCCCGCCCGCCACGGCGATTCCAGCGGCGTACGGGGGGCCGCCTGGCTGTGGCCGGAGTCGTGATTGATTACGGCCGGCGGCATTTCATCAATTTTAAAAACACTTAACCGGGGAAACCGTATGGAAGGCCGGCCGCTGCCGTTCCGCCCAGGGCATGGTCATGATCCCGACATAGGCCACGAGTCGGGGAAGGCTTATTTTAAAAAAAGCGCACACCCCGGAATCAGCGCTTGCAGTCCCCGGATTTTCTTTTAAATAAAGGTCAGGACTTGATTGTCATTGCCTAGCCTCGGCGGACATGCCCGGCGGCGGGTCGGCAATGAAGTTCTGACAGATTTTCACAAACCTCGCGCCGCCGTCAAAAGGCGGTCCCTCGCATCGGCCGGCGCGTGTATTCAATGGTCTTTTAATTATAAAGATGCACGAATACTTAGGGTTTTGAATATCGCTTTTTAAAGTGCGCGCCCCACAAGCCGGACTCTCGGCTAAAGGGACAAGCAGGGGATGCCGCCCGCCGAGCCCAGGCTCGCGTGACCGGCACCCCCGCCGCATACAGTCCGTGACCGCCGGGTCAGCCCCCCATCGTTCGGCTGCCGGCCCTTTGAATGATGTGTGACAGACATGACCCAAGAGCCCCTGTGGCAGCCCAGCGATATTCAAATCCAGGAAGGCGTCGAGAAGGAAGTCGACGGCGACGCGCCGAAGCGGCGCGGCCGCATTCCCCAGTCCGCCTGGCCCTCCATCCTGGAACGCTATCGCGCCGGCGCCACGCTGTCGGCGATCGCGCGGGAGTTCGACTGCACGCCCAGCGCCATTTCCTACATCGTCCGCAAGGCGGAGACCAGCGGCGCCCCGGAGGCAGAAGGTACCGACGCCCCCGTTTCGGCCACACCGCCTGAAGCCACACCGGTCGCGGCCGCACCGGTGGTAGACGTGGCCCCGACGGACGCCGCCACGGGCGAAGCCGTCACGCCCCCCGCGCCGGCGCCCAGGGCGCCGCGGGCCCCCAAGGTTGAAGCCCCCCTGGCACCCGCGCTGCCGCTGGAACAGCCGGCGGTCACCGTGGCCGCCGCTCCGGTCGAGGCCCCGCAGCCTTCCGTCGCCCCTCCCCCGGCCGGCCGGCCGCCGCGCGCCGCCGGCGAACGTGGCCCCCGCACCGAACGCGGGCCGCGTTCTGCCGAAGGTCGTGAGCCGCGCGAACAGCGCACCCAGGAGCCGCGCCCCGAGGGTGAGCAGCCGCGCCAGGGCGAAGGCCGCGCCGCCGACGGCAACCGCTTCGGCGGCGACCGTCCGCGGGGCGAGCGCCGCACCCTGACCGGTGCCGCCGTGGCCAACGCCGCCCAGGAACGCAGCCAGCCGCCGGCCGTCAGCCAGGGCCAGCGCGCCTTCGGCGACCGTCAGCCATCCCTGGGTCAGCCCACGGAATCGATGGAGCAGATGCTGGATCGCCCGTACGGCGATCGGCCGGTGGGCACCGAATATCCCTACCGCCAGCAGCAGCGCAACCCGGCCCGCCTGGAAGCGGCCGAGACGCCGACGGAGCCGGCGGACCAGCGGATGGCCGGGGCCGCCCAGCGCAGCGCCGAAGCCTACGCCGCCTGGAAGGCCAACCCGGAAGGCGGCATGCAGGGATTGACCGACGCGCTGCATGAACTGCGCAAGGTCATCGCCCGCATGGAGATCGAGATGTCGGCCAGCCGCAAGGAAGAAAACGCGGCCCGCCCCATCCCCATCCCCTACCACCGCGCCCAGCGCCGCTGACCCGCGGCGGCCTTCCTGGGACAGGATGGGCAGGTAAAGAAAAGCCCCGCCGGATCGCGCATCCGACGGGGCTTTTCTTTTAAAGGCTAAAGCTTCGGGGTCCTACGACCCCATGGCGGCGCCCAGAATGACGACGGCGCCATAGAGCGTGGCGAACAGGCTGGCCAGCGCGAGGAAATCCCGTACCAGGCGGCCGCCATTGGCGCCGGCCTGGATCAGCGCACGGCGGCGCAACAGGTTGGTTTTCGGGGAAAAGCTGATCCCACGCATCGGATGGTCGACCGCGATGTACGCCATTTACCCCTCCACCTTGCCTGTTCCGGCATCGGGACTGTTCCGCCCAGCCGTTCATGGGCTTAGTGTTGCCAGAACGTTCCGGGAACTACAAGAACAAATGTTCTCATCCTGTTCCTTTTTCCGTTCCCGTTCCGGCTCCATCTATTCCTGGGGGGTCAGGGCGACCTGAGCCCCCAGGCGTGCCCGCACGACTGTTCTTCGTTAGGAACAGCCGCGCGCCGGCAAGGCAGACTCGGGAAGGTGGGCTTCAGAGCCCCGCCGCCGCGAACGCGGCCTCATAGCGCTCCGGCTTGAAGCCGGCCATCAGTTGGCCATCCAGATCGAGGATGGGGCGCTTGATCATGGAGGGCTGGGCCAGCATCAGGGTGATCGCCCTGGGCACGTCCAGATCCTGCCGCTCCGCCTCCGGCAGGGCGCGGAAAGTGGTACCGGCGCGGTTCAGCACCGTCTCCCAACCCAGCGCGTCACACCAGGCCGCCAGCCGGTCGTGGTCGATGCCCACCGCCTTGTAGTCGTGGAACGCATGGGGGACGCCGCGCGCGGCCAGCCAGTCGCGGGCCTTGCGCATGGTGTCGCAATTCTTGATTCCGTAAATCGTGATGGTCACGGGGGTGCTTCCCTTATCCAGCGTGTGTATCGTCAAGCTTGTCCAGTACAGGGGCGCCGGTGACGAACCAGGCGCGGGTGATGCGTTCGCCCGTCACCTCATAGATCGCCAGCACGTCCAGGGTGCCGGTACCTTCCGGGAAGGTGCGGGTCACCACCTCGCGGTCCACCACGGTGTTGCCCACGCAGAGACGCTGCACCAGATGGCCGTGCAGGTTGGGCTCCTGGAACCGCGTCACGTGCCGCGCCCGGATCTCCGCCGCCCCCGACGCCAGCAGCGTGTCGGGATGCTGGTAGATGCGGGCATCGGTTGCCCAATAGGTCATGAAGGTGTCGATGTCCTTGGCGTTGTAGGCCTGCAACTGGCCGTCGGCGACCTGGTCGGGGGTAAGGGGCATCACGCGGGGTCCCATGCAGGAAAAACGATGTCGCGCCCCTTATGCGGCAACCGTTCCCCATCGCGCCGCCATCATTCGGCATGGCGCCCATTCGCGATGCCGGCCCGTTGGTCATCCAGCCAACCCGCGGCCCGCACGGCGGCCACGCTGGTGCGCGCCACCGGCGCCTCCAGCCCCGTGACCAGGCGCAGGCGCAGGTTCCGCCCGTCGCGCACCAGCCCCGCCACGGCGGCCCGCGCCACCCACCAGGAGCGATGCACCCTCATGCCCGGCACATCGTCCAGTTCGGCGACGGCCTGGTGCAGGGGGATCAACACCAGGGCGGAGCCCAGCGGCGTGTGGGCGCGCACGTAGTGATCCTCCATGCTGAGCGCCAGCAGATCGCGGCCCAGCGCCGCCGGCAGGCGGGCGAGGAAAGAGGAGGCAGGCGTGCCGGCGGTTTGCGATTCCGGCGACCCTTCCTGGCCGGCCGGCGACCGGCGCAAATGCCCGGCCACCGCGCCATAGCCGTACGCGCTGCACAGCGCCATCAGCAGCGTCTGGCCATACCACAGCGGCCAGCCGATGCGGGCGATGGGCCCCGGCCACAGGGTCAACGCCAACAGGCGGCAGGCGATCGCCAAAGGAAGGGCGGCCAGGACGGCGACCAGTGCCGCCAGGCCCATTCTTTTCCGCCAATCCCAGCCTCGGGCATTAACGAAGGCCAGGCGCAGGACAACCCCCAGGATGGCCGTTCCCAGCCACTGCGCCGCCACCCAATAGGCCAGCAGCAGGATCAGCGAGTCGTTATAGAAACTGCCGAACGGGCCGATCAGACCCAGCGCCACGCCCACGACGCTCGCCAGCGCGAACGCCCGCACCCAGGACCGCCCGTCCCCGAAAACCTGCCGCCAGACGCCGTCCATGCCCCCGCCCCGTTCGGGCCACCGTCACGAGTGCCTTCATAACACGGATGGCCGCCCACCGGCGAACGGCCACGTCGCCAACTGCCCCCTCGCCCATCCGCGAACCCGTTCGCCCGTTCGCGCACGAGCGGCGGATTCCCTGGGGAAATCCGCCGATAACGCCAGGATCGCCCTTCACCATCATGGATGTGAACCCCATGCGCCGCCTGATCATGGCCCTATCGTTCTGCCTTGTCCTGTCCGCCCCCCTGTTGCCCGTCCAGGCCCAGGCCGCCGTGGGCTTCCGCTGGCTGTCCATGCCGGACGGCAGCAACCCACCGGTGGAGGTCGCCATCTGGTACCCCACCGACGCACCGGCCCAGCCCACCGCCGTGGGCCCGCTGGTACAAACGGTGGCGCCCGACGCGCCGGTGCGCGGCACCGGCCTGCCCTTGGTGGTCGTGTCCCACGGCAACGGCGGCAACGCCACCGGCCATGCCGACACCGCCTGGGCCCTGGCCGATGCCGGTTTCGTCGTGGCGGCCCTGACCCATACCGGCGACAATGTGAAGGACCAGAGCCGGGCCACCGACCTGCCCAACCGGCCGCGACAGTTGCGCCTGCTGATCAGCCATATCACCGCCACCTGGGCGGATGTCGTGGACGGCCATCGGGTGGGCGCCTTCGGTTTTTCCGCCGGTGGGTTCACCGTGCTGGCGGCGGCGGGCGGACAATTGGACCTGGCCGCGATCGGCCCCCATTGCGCCGCCCATCCGGATTTCTTCGATTGCCGGCTGATGGCCGCTCGCCCGCCGGCCGGCATGTCGTCCGGCCATCCCATGGGCCGGCCGCGCGTCACCCCCGACCCGCGCATCCGCGCCCTGGTCGTGGCCGCCCCCGCCCTGGGTTTCGCCTTCACCGGCGGCGGACTGAAGGACGTGACCGCGCCGGTACAGTTGTGGCGGGCGGCGGATGACGAGATCCTGCCCCACCCCTATTATGCCGAGGCCGTGCGCCTGGCCCTGCCCACCCCGCCGGAAAGCCATGTGGTGGACCATGCCCGCCATTTCGACTTCCTGGTCCCGTGCTCCGCCACCCTGGAACAGGCGGTCCCCGCCCTCTGCCAGAGCGAACCCGGCTTCGACCGCGCCGCCTTCCACCGCGACTTCAACGCCGCTGTCGTGGCCTTTTTCCAAAGGACGCTATGATGGTCACTCGGACGGCGGCGACCGCCGGCGCGAGGTGACGCGGGGCTTCAGCGCGTCCAGGGCATCGGCGTTGCGGCGCCCCCAGTCGTACAGCATCTCGACCGGTTCGATGAAGCGCTGGCCCAGGGGCGTCAGGCCGTAATCCACGCTGGGCGGCAGGGTGTCGTGCACGCGGCGTTCCACCAGTCCGCTCTCCTCCATCTCCCGCAGGGTCTGGGTCAGCATCTTCTTGGAGATGCCGGGCAGGCTGCGGTGCAGGACGCCGGCACGGCAGCGGCCACCATGCAGGGCGTGCAGCGCATGCAGGATCATGCTGGTCCACTTGGCGGTGAAGATCTCAAGCACGCGGCGGGGGGCGCAATCCTCCCGCCAGTCGTCATCCGGGCTGCCGCTGATCATTGGCTGGATACCTTTTGGTGCCTATGTCCCAAACTGGTGCCGTCTGGACCCGACGCCCTGCTTACCTCTAGCCTCCCCCCATCAACAAGGAGCAATGAGTGATGACCGAGACAGCCTTGGTGGTGGGCGCCACCGGTATCGTGGGCCGCGCGACGGCCGCACTGCTGGTGGAACAGGGATGGCGGGTGGCGGGACTGTCGCGCACACCGACAACGCAGGCCGGCGTGGCGCCCGTCTCCGCCGACCTTCAGGACCCGGCCGCCGTGGCCCTGGCCCTGGCCGACGTGCGCCCCACCCACATCTTCCTGACGACCTGGAGCCGCCAGGCGACGGAGGCGGAGAACATCCGCGTCAACGCCGCCATGGTGCGCAACGTGCTGGATGCCGTGCGCGCGGCTGCAACGCTGCGCCACGTGGCCCTGGTCACCGGGCTGAAGCACTATCTCGGGCCGTTCGAAGCCTATGGCAAGGGCAGCCTGCCCCAAACCCCGTTCCGGGAAGACCAGGGCCGGCTGGACGTCGATAACTTCTATTACGCGCAGGAGGACGCGGTGTTCGCCACCGCCGCCCGCGACGGCTTCCGCTGGAGCGTCCACCGCCCCCACACCATCATCGGCCAGGCGGTGGGCAACGCCATGAACATGGGCACGACGCTGGCGGCCTATGCCACCCTGTGCCGGGAGACGGGCCGGCCCTTCCACTTCCCCGGTTCGCCTGCGCAATGGCACGGCCTGACCGACATGACGGACGCGCGCCTGCTGGCCCGGCACCTGCTGTGGGCCGCCACCACGCCGGCCGCCGCCGATGAGGCGTTCAACGTGGTGAACGGCGACATCTTCCGCTGGAAATGGATGTGGGGCCGCATCGCCGACTGGTTCGGGGTGCAGGCCGCCCCGTTCACCGCCACGGACGCGACCGGCATCCTGCCGCTGGAACAACAGATGGCCGGGGACGACGCGGCCTGGGCCGCCATCGCCGCCAAGCACAGCCTGGTGGAACCCGACCTGCGCCGCCTGGCCAGCCCCTGGCACACCGACGCCGACCTGGGCCGTCCCATCGAGGTGGTGACCGACATGTCCAAAAGCCGGCGCCTGGGCTTCACCACCTATCAGGCCACGGACGAGGCCTTTTTCGACCTGTTCCGGGAACTGCGGGCGAACCGCCTGATCCCTTGAGGTTGTTGTGCGTCCCTCAGGCGCCGGTCGGAGCCTAGCGGCATGAGAAATTCATGCCGCGGGTGTGGCGTTAGCCGCTCCCAAATATTCCGTGGGTGACAGGCCCAGGGTGCGGCGGAACATGGCGGTGAAGGCGCTGGGGCTGTCGTAGCCATGCTCCAGCGCCACCTCCAGCACGCTGGCGCCGGCCGCCAGGCGCGGCAGGCTGAGCAGCAGGCGCATGCGGCGGCGCCAGTCGCCGAAACCCATGCCGACCTCTCGCTGGAACAGGCGGGCCAGGGTGCGGCCGCTCATGTGCGCCGATACCGCCAGGCCTTCCAGCGTATCCGGCGCCGACGGGTCGGCGATCATGCGCTGGCACAGGCGCAACAGGCGCGGATCGCGCGGCAACGGCACGTGCAGATCCAGGCGGGGTGCGGCCAGCAGTTCATCCAGGATCAGGTCCATCACCCGCTGGTCGCGCCCGCCCGCGTCGTAATCCAGCGGGATGGCCGTGGCGGCGATGATGGCCTCGCGCAACAGTGGGCTGACGGCGATGACGGCGCAGGCGTCGGGCAGACCACCCCTCGCGTCCGGCCGCACGAAAACGGTGCGCATGGCGACCGCCCCGGCGATGCGGATTTCATGTTCCACCCCCGCCGGCATCCACACCGCCCGGCCGGTGGGCACCACCCAGCTGCCGCCGGCGCTGACCACCGTCATCACCCCGGTCAGGGCATGGATCAGTTGGGCGCGATCATGGTCATGGGCCGGGATGTCCTGGCCGTGCGCATAGTCCCACGCCAGGGCGGCGATGGGCCGGACCGTCGCGTGGCAATCGTGATGGGTGCGGATATTGTCCATATCGCGATGATTGTTGTCCAATGCGCGAGAGAAAGACAAGAGCCGTTGTGGCTGGATGGGGCCCCTTGGTTCGTCCTTCAACCGGTTGCCCCGCCTCATGTCCCTTGCCCGCTTCCCCCTGTCATGCCTGCTGGCCCCGCTGGCCCTGGCTGGCTGCACACTGGGCCCGGCCCAGCCGCCACCACCGACGATCAACATCCCCAACGCCCCGCTCGCGGACGCCACCCCGCCGGTGCCGGATGCCTGGTGGCGCCTGTACGCCGACCCGGCCCTGGACGGGTTGGTCGCCCAGGCGCTGGAGCGCAACCGCGATCTGCGCGCCGGTGCTGCCGCGGTGCTGGAGGCGCGGGCCCTGTTGGGCGCCCGTGAGGATGAGCGGCAACCGCAAACCGCCCTGACCGCCGGCGCCGGTTATGGCAGCACCGCCACCGACCAGTTGGCCGCCGCCCTGGCCCAAACGCCGGTGCGCACCGGTCCACGTTACGACCTGGGTTTCCAACTGGGGTGGGAGGTCGACCTGGTCGGCCGCCTGCGCCAGGGCGTGGCGGCGGCAACAGCGGATGTGGCGGCCGCGCAAGCCGTGGCGGACGGCCTGCGCGTGGTGGTGGCCGCCGCTACCACCCGCGCCTATGCCGACGCCTGCGCCTATGCCGCCCGCCTGGCCATGGCCCGACGGTCGGTGGCCCTGCTGGACCAGGGGTTGGATGTGCGCTGGCGCCTGCGCGACGCCGGGGCCGCCACGCCGCTGGACGTGGCACGGGCGGCGGCCCTGCTGGACCAGGCACGGGCGGCCCTGCCGCCGCTGGAGGCCGGCCGGCGCAACGCGCTGTATGAGCTGGCGGCGCTGACCGGCCAACCGCCGGACGCCGTGCCGGACGCCGCCGCCCGCTGCGAAGCCCCGCCGCGGCTGGCCGGTCCCCTGCCGCTGGGCGATGTCACCGGCCTGCTGCGCCGCCGCCCCGACGTGCGCGCGGCGGAACGGCGCCTGGCCGCCAGCACCGCGCGCATCGGGGTGGCCATGGCCGACCTGTATCCCCGCGTCACCCTGGGCGCCGGCGTCGCCGACTCCGCCCCGGGCATCAACGGCCTCAGTCAATCGCAGAACGTGGTGTGGAGCGTCGGCCCCCTGCTGTCCTGGCGCTTCCCCAACGTCGGCGCCGCCCGGGCCGCCATCGCCGGGGCGCAGGCGCACCAGGCCGGCGACCTGGCGCGTTTCGACGCCGCCATCCTGACCGCGTTGAAGGAAGTGCGGCAGGCCCTGGCCCTCTATGAGGCAGCGGAAGCCCGACGCACCGCGCTGGCCCAGGCGACGGCGCACGCCGATGAAGCCTTGCGCCTGGCCCGGTTGGGCCGCCGGTCGGGTGCCGCCACGGCGCTGGAGGTGCTGGACGCCGAACGCGGTGCCGTCACCGCCGACACCGACCTGGCCACGGCCGACGCCGCCGTGACGGACGCCGAAATCACCCTGTTCAAGGCCCTGGGCGGCGGCTGGGCGGAAGCGCCGGCCGTCACGCCCGCCGCCACTGACCACACGCGAGTATCCCCGTCATGACCACGCAAGACCCCGCCATCGCGGCCCCCACACCGTCCCGCAAGGCCCTGGTCATCGGGGCCGGCGGATTGGCCGGCATCGCCCTGGCCACCACCGGCGCCTATTGGTGGACCACCGGCCGCTTCCTGGAATCCACCGACGACGCCTATGTCCGCGCCGATGTCATCGCCATCAGCCCGCGCGTCGCCGGCCTGGTGACCGAGGTCGCGGTGGCCGACAACCAGCGGGTCGCGGCCGGCGACGTGCTGGCCCGCATCGAGGATCGCGACTATCGCGCCCACCTGGCCCTGGCCGACGGCACGGTGGCCGCGGCGCAAGCGGACATCGCGGCGGATGAGGCGGCAATCGCCAGCCTGGCGGCACAGCTGCAACAGCAACACAGCCAGATCGCCGCCGCGACCGCCGAAGTGGCTGCCCGTCAGGCCGACGACCATCGGGCCGGTCTGGACTACCGTCGTCAGCAGCTGTTGACCCAACAGCAGGTCACCAGCGCCCAATTGCTGGAAACCGCCGACGCCGACGCCCGTCGGGCCCAAGCGGCCGTCGCCGCGGCACGGGCCGCCGCGCAAGCGGCCAAGGATCGCCTGGCCGTCCTGGACTCCGAAACCCAGCGGGCCACAGCCACGCTGGCAAAGGCTCACGCCCAATTGGCGGAGGCCGAGGCGCAACGCGACCTGGCCCGCATCGACCTGGACCGCACCATCATCCGCGCACCCGCCGCCGGCACGGTGGGCCAGCGCACCCTGCGCCCTGGCCAGGGGGTGGAGGTGGGCACGCCCCTGATGGCCCTGGTGCCGGCCGACGCCTACATCGTCGCCAACTACAAGGAAACCCAGTTGGACCAGGTGGCGCCGGGCCAGCCCGTGACCATCATTGTGGACGCCTTCGGCGGTGCGGTGCTGACCGGCCATGTCGACAGTTTCGCCCCGGCGTCGGGCGCGCAATTCGCGTTGCTGCCGCCGGACAACGCCACCGGCAACTTCACCAAGATCGTGCAGCGCATGCCGGTGCGCATCCGGGTGGATCCGGGCCAGCCCCGCGCCGGTGACCTGCGCCCCGGCCTGTCGGTGGTCACCCGCATCGACACGCGGCCCGGCGCCGGGGCCGTGCAATGAGCGCGCAGGACGAGACGGTATCCCTCCGCGCCTGGGTGGCGGTGATCGGCGGGGCCGTCGGCTGCTTCATGGCCGGCATGAACGTGCACGTCACCAACGCCTCCTTGCCCGACGTGCGCGGATCGCTGGGCGCCAGTTTCGAGGAAGGGTCGTGGATCACCACCGCCTATCTGGTGGCGGAAATCATCATCATTCCCCTGACCGCCTGGCTGGTCAGCGTCTTCTCGGCGCGCCGGGTGCTGATGGTGGGTTGCGGCGGCTTCGTGCTGTTTTCCATGGCCTGTTCGCTGGCCCCCACTATCGGCACCATGATCGCGGCCCGTACCCTGCAAGGGGCGTTCGGCGGCGTGCTGATCCCGCTGTCCTTCCAGCTGATCGTGACCGAGCTGCCAGCCAGCCGCCACCCGCTGGGCATGGCCCTGTTCGCCATTTCCAACAACGTCGCCCAGGCGGCCGGGCCCTCGCTGGGCGGCTGGCTGACCGACGCCTATTCCTGGCGCTGGATCTTTTATCTGCAGATACCCGCCCGGCCTGCTGCTGCTGGCTGCCATCGGCTGGTCCATCCGGCCGCAGCCGGTGGCGCTGGAAAAACTGCGCAACGGCGATTGGGGTGGCATCATCGCCATGGCGGTCGGCCTGTCGGCCCTGCAAATCCTGCTGGAGGAAGGTGGGCGCAAGGACTGGTTTTCCTCCGCCTTCATTGTCGAGGCCGCCATCGTCGCCGCCGTCGGCCTGGCCGCCTTCGTGATCATCGAGCTTGGGCGGACACAGCCCTTCATCAACCTGCGCCTGCTGGGCCGCTATAATTTCGGGCTGGCCAGCCTGATGCAGTTCACCTTCGGCGCCGCCGTGTTCGGCGTCGTCTTCCTGGTGCCCAATTATTTCGCCGACGCCCAGGGCTATAACGCCCGGCAGATCGGCCTGACCATGATCCCCTATGGCGCGGTGCAACTGGTCATGTCCTTCGCCACGCCGCCGCTGATGCGGCGCATCGGCGTGCGCCTGGCCATCGCCCTGGGTTTCGTCATCATGGCGGCGGGCTGCCTGATGAACATCCACCTGGATGCCGACGCCGCGCGCAACGTCATCGTGCCGTCGCTGGTGGTGCGCGGCATCGGCCAGTCGCTGATCGTGGTGGCGCTGGGCGTCATGGCGGTGCAGGGCCTGGAAAAGGCGGAGATGGGCTCCGCCTCCGGCGTGTTTTCCATGGTGCGCAACGTGGGCGGCGCCATCGGCATCGCCATCGCCGGCCAGTTCGTGGTGGACCGCGAAAAGCTGCACGCCGTCCATATCGGCGAAGCGGTGACCCCCTATGCCCTGGCCACCCGCGACCGCATGGTCGATCTGGTCCGCCTGCTGGCCCAGCACCCGGTGGATCGCGCGACCGCCCTCTACAGCAGTGCCACGGCGCCGCTGCGTCAGCGGGCCCTGGCGCTGCTGGACCAGGACGTGCACCGCCAGGCGCTGCTGATGTCCTACAGCGACGCCTTCCTGATCGCCGGCCTGGCCATGCTGGCCTGCGCCGGGGCCAGCCTGCTGCTGCGGGGCAAACGTTAGCTACTTGACCGTAACCCGCCCCACCACGCGCACGCCATCCTCCCCCGGTTTCAGTTCCACCTGGAACACCTGGCCCTCCTCCGACCCGCGCTCATAATTGCGGTAGAGGTGGGCGCGGATGGTGATGGGGCCGTTGGGGTTCAGGCGATCACTGGCGTAGATGTTGGCGCGGATGGTGTATTCGCCCGACGGCGCCCGGCGCAGCAGGTATTCCTCCGGCCCATAACCCTGGGTCATGTCGTGCGACAGCCGGCCGCCGATGCTGGTGCGCGGGTGGCTGTAGATGGCACGCTCGCCCGAGGGCTCATCCACCCACAGATCCATGTCGGTGGCGTCCACGTTCCATTCCAGGACGACACGCATGTCCACGTCCAGCTGCGCCCACAGGCGCGGGTCCAGCGGGATGTCGCGCGCACCCAGCTTTTGCAGGCGGGGCAGGATGCGGTTGGCCTCCATCAGGGCCACCAGTTCGATGCCGGTGAAGGCCGGCGCCCAGGTGCGGGTGACCACCTCATTCAGCAGCCGCAGGGCGCGTTCATAGTCCGCGCGCTGTGCCGCCACCGGGCCGCCGTGCTTGGCCGCCCGTTCCGCCCGCTCGATCAGGGCCAGCGCCAGGCTGCGGCGCGGCTGCGGCCGGTCGTCATCCAGGTACAGCACCTTCTCATACAGCCAGACGGCCCGTGTCTCCTGCCCGAAACGCATCAGATCGTCGGCCACGATGATCAGCGTGCCGGTGTCGGTGGTGGGCAGTTCCAGGGCGTTCAGCGCCATGGACGCCGCGGCGTCCGCCTGGCCGTCACGGAACAGCAGTTCCGCCACATCCAGGTAGAAGGCCGGCAGGGCGCCATAGCGCGCCGCCTGCTGGTCCAGCGCGGCATGGAAGCCCTCGGCATCGCCCAGATGCGCCTTCAATTCCCGCAGGTAGGGCCGGTCGGGGTTCCACGGCTCCGCCTCCACCTGGATGGCGGTGACTGAGCTGGTGGTGTCCATTTTGCCACCGATCGGGGCGACCGGCGCGTGGGCAACCCGGCTAGGACCAGCGGGGGGAGGCCCGCCGGAAGCCGGTGGGGGCGTTTCGATTTGCACCTCCACCTGCGGCATAAAGGGCGGCGGCTGCACCGCCTGCATCGGCGGTGGCGGGGGCGGCGCGGCCATGATGGGGGCCGGTGGCGGTGCAATTGGCCGAGGTGCCTGCGTCGGTGGCGCCACCACGGGCGGCCGGGCCTGCGTGGTCGGCGCGATGGGCGGTGGTGGGGGAACGGCAGCCGATTGGGTAGTCGCCGACTGGGCTGCGGCCGAAACCTTGCGCGGCTCCGGCTTCTTGCCGGCCCACCAGTCCTTTTCCTCCTGCCATTCCTGGACGACCATGTCCAGGCGCTGGTCCTGGGCCTGCCGCTTGGCCCGGGCCGTGTTCTCCACCCAGGCGGCATACTGGTTCTGCATCACCTTGTCGGCGCTGTCGGGCGGCGTGATGCCGGCGTCCACATAGTCCTGCAGGCGTTCCAGCACCAGGAACACGGCACCGCCGGCAGCCACGCTGTAGCGCCTGGCGAAACCGATGGCGGCGTCGCGGTCCGGCCGGTCGGTCGCCGTCATCTCCGCCAGCCGGTCGGCGGCCCACAGGGCGCCAGGCGCGTCCTCCGCCACCACGGCCGCGTCGGCCAGGTCGAATTTCAAGGCGCGCCCGTCAGCCAGGGCCAGGCGCACGGTACCCAGCGACGGCGGCGCGCGGCCGATCACGCGCACCTGGTCGGCCGCCGACGGCAGGAGGGTGAAGTCCAGCGCCGTTCCATCCGCCGCCTTCAGGTCGATGGCGCGGACGCCGGTGGCGGTCAGGCGGGCCAGCACGGCGTCCGCCCCCCGCGCCCTCAGGTCCAGATGCTCACCCCCCGACTTGTGCGCCAGCGCCGTCAGGAAGCCGTGGTCGGCCTCCGCCCCGCTGGACAGGGTGAACAGCGGGCAGGACGCCCGTTCCAACTGATAGGCGTCCAGGGTCACCGTGCCGTCACCGAAGAACAGGCAGGCGGCGGCGGGCGACGGGGCCGCCTTCAACACCCCGGCCAGGGAGGTGGCGCCGCCGTAGTCCAAGGCCTTCACCGCCGCGACCACGTCATCGGCCACTGGGCCTTTATCAAAGGTCAGGACGCGGGGTGCGGTATCGGCGAACAGCACCAGATCCACCGCCTGGGGCGCCGTGGCCGCCAGGTAGCGGGCCAGCAGATCCGTCTCCGCCGCCAAATCCGCCCGCTTGTGCGACAAGGACCGGTCCCAATAGATCCGGACACGGCCGCCGACACTCGCGGCCGGTGCCGCGGCCGGCGACACCCGGGCGTTGATCTCAAAGAAGGTGTCGCCCCCCTTGTGGCGGGTCAGCACCACCGGGGCCGCCGCCGGGGCCGCACCGATGGTCAGTGCGCCCGACAGGATAAGGCTGTCGGCATTGAGGCGCGCCTCCTGCCCCTGCGCGCCGGGGGTCCAGCGCAGGTCGGTGCCGTCCGGGCCGGTCAGCGCCGGCTGGGCCGCCGCGTCGGTGTCGATGACCAGCAGGCTGAACTTCGTCACCGGGTCCAGGGTCGCCAGGGGCAGGACATAAGGCTGGCCATCGCCGATGGGGCTGGCGAATTCCAGCCGGATGGTGCGCCCCCGGTTGGGGAAGATGGGGAAGACATGGGTGCGGAAGGCGTTGTCGTGCGTCACCTCCGCCAGGCCGGGATCGACGCCGCGCCGCACCTGTTTCTGATAGGCCAGGGTGGCGGCGCGCTTGGCCGCCAGTACCCCGTCGGCCATGGCCCCGTTCACGTCCAGGGCATAGCCGGTGACGGCAGCACCGGCGGGCAGATCCAGGGTGAAGTCCCCCTCCACCGCCACGTTGGTTGGGTTGGCGAAGATCGCCAGCAGCGTGGTGTGCGCCACCCCGCCGACGATTTTGACCGTGATGTCCAGTTTGCCGATGGTCAGGCCGTGGGTGGGCTGGCCGTTGCCGCCGGGGCCGGTGTAGTTGCGCGCCACCAGTTCCGGGCTATAGGCCCGCGCCGGCGCCGACAGCGCCTGGGCGTTGGCGTCCCCGCACCGTGCCCAGAACAGCACAGCGAGGAAAAAGATCAGCGAGACGAAAACCCAAACCGCGCGCCCGAAACCCCAGCCCACCAGCCTGTCCCGCATCCCATCCCCCCGGATTGTCGCACGAATGTAGGGTGCCTGCGCCCCATCGCGCAATGCCGGCACCCCTGCAATCGAACAAGAATGCGACAGATTGGCCGGCGGATTATGGCGGGCGTAAGGCTGCGATAATGCACGCATGGGGCGCGCTCAAAAGAAAACCGGCCGGGAGAGGCCCCCGGCCGGTTTCCATCACAACCCACGTGGCGGGCGCGTATTACTTGGCGTCGTACATCGCCATGATGTCCTTGCGGAAGGCGGCACCGCTGTCGGGGCGGGCGTAGAACATGTGGCCGCCGGGGTACATGCGCAGCTTCACCCGTTCCGGCACGCCGTAGGTCGGCATCTGGTCGATCAGCAGGCGCGAGCCGAAGTACGGGCAGGACAGGTCGTTCCAGCCGTGGACGATGGTCACCGCCATCTTGGGATCGTTGGCGATGGCCTTGCGCAGGTCGGTGACCGGTGCGTCCTTGTGATCACGCGTCCAGGCCTCGTTCACCTCATACGACAGGGCGTTGTAGCGCGCCTCCACCTTCCAGCCGACCTGGTTGGTGACGAAGTCCGCCATGGCCGAGGTGGTGGGGGCGATCAGGCCGTCCAGCAGCGGGTCGTTGTAGCGCGCCTCCGCACTGGCGGGGAACGGGTCGAAGGCGGTGACGTTGCTGTCATAGACCGAGCCCACCTTGCCGTCGGCGCGGTGGATTTCCCGCAGGTAGGTCTCGATATCCACGCGGCCGTTCATGCGGCGCACCAGCTTGGGATCCAGGCCGGTCAGGTCTGCGACCTTGGCCGACAGTCGGTCGGCCGCGGCCTTGTCGCGCGGGCCGGCCAGCAGGTCCTGCAGGAATTCCGTGCGGTCGTACTTCTCGACGGCACCCATGGTGCTCTCGTTCAGGGGTTTGCCCTGGCGTTCGAAGTTGCCGGCCGCCATGGCGGTCAGGTTGATCATCCACGGCAGGGGGGACAGCGCGTCCTCTTCCCCGATGGCGGGCGGGTCCAGGTAGGGCGACACCAGGGTCATGCCCGAGACACCGACACCGATGCGGCTTTGCAGGTAGTAGGCCAGGCGCGGCAGGCGGTAGCCGCCATAGCTTTCGCCCACCAGGTACTTCTTGCTGGTCAGGCGGTTGTTGGTCAGCAGCCAGTCATAAACGATGCGGCTGAGGTAATGGATGTCGGTGTCGGCGGTGAAGAACGCCTTCTTGGTCTGTTCCTCGTCCACCCGGGTGCGGCTGAAGCCGGTGCCGATGGGATCGATGAACACCAGGTCGGTGAAGTCCAGCCAGCTGTTGGGGTTGTCCTTCAGCACGGCACTGTCGGACGGGCTGTCGCCGGCCTTGCCGAACGCCACCTGCTTCGGGCCGATGGCGCCCAGGTTCAGGTAGACCGACGAAGCGCCAGGGCCGCCGTTGAAGGCGAAGGTCACAGGGCGGGTGGCGGGGTCGCGGCCGGCCACGGTGTAGGCGGTGTACACCACCTCGCCAATCGTCTTGCCCTTCTCATCCTTCACCGGCAGGGAGCCGACGGTGGCCGTGTATTCCACGTGCTTGCCGCCGATGACGGCCGACTGCTTCACGGACTTGGGCGCCGGGAACGGGGCCAGGTCGCTGTCGTCCTTCGGCGCCGCCGCCTTGGCGTCCGGCTTGGCCGGCTGGTCGGCCGCGAAGGTGGGTGAGCCCAGCGCCATCAGCAGCGCGAAGCACGAGGCGAAGGTGGTGATGCGCATTTAGGAAAGGTCCCCCTGGTCGGTCGGCATCTAAAAATGTGCCTGGATGACCCATTTTAGATCATGGCGCCTTAGGCCCCCGCAAGCCCGGGACGGCGATTGTGACGCTTGGGGCCACTTCGGCGGGCATCGCCGGTTGAATTGGCCCTTTTCCACCACCAATCCGCAACCTTCGGGCCGTCCATCTTGGATACAATATGCGCAGGAACCTCAAGACTCGCCGCCCAGGCGCCCGCCAATGGCCGTCACCGCCTGCACGCTCAGGCATAGGGACGCCGGTCGATCCGCAGACAACTGTGCCGCACGGCCGCCCCATCGTTCCACTACCGGGGCGCCCGATTCAGGCTGGGCAAACCCGATATCCTTCAAGCGGTTAACATGCTGTATACAATCTATTATATTTGAGAATTATCCATTAAGTATCCTTGTGGTTGTATTTCAGTGCCGCCATAGTGCGCCCCGAAGATCCGTTCCAAGGGGCACCCGCCATGCGTGTCAGCACTCCGTTCCACCTCAGCCGTCGCGCCTTCCTGGCCTCCACGGCCGTCACCGCCGGCCTGTCGGCTCTGCCGTTCCGGCCGGCGCGCGCCGCCGCCAAGTATCGGCGCTACAACGTCGCCAGCGCTGAGGGGCAGAAGGCGCTGGCCAGCTACGCCAAGGGGGTGGAGGCCATGCTGAACCTGCCGGCGGACAGCCCGCAGAACTGGTTCCGCAATGCCTTCATCCACCTGCTGGACTGCCCGCACGGCAACTGGTGGTTCTTCGTCTGGCACCGGGGCTACCTGGGCTATTTCGAACAGACCATCCGCACGCTGAGCAAGGACGACACCTTCGCCCTGCCCTATTGGGACTGGACACAGTCGCCGCAGATTCCGGCCGGCATGTTCGACGGCGTGCTGGACCCGACCTTCAAGGCGTATGAGCCCTATACCGGCACGTTCGACGCCTTCAGCGGCTTCATCAAGCCGACCATGGAAAAGTACTGGGCGTCGCTGTCGACCGCGCAGCAGGCGCAACAGCGCGCCCGCGGCAACAAGACCTTCCAGGATTTCTGGAACATGGTGACCGGCAACGGCGTCGCGGGCGACGAGGCCTTCGCCGTCACCGCCAGGGCCCGTTACCTGTCGCGCGACAACCCCAAGCTGGACGCCGACACGACCAAGGCGGTGTCGCCGGACACGGTCCGCGACGGCCTGGCCGTCACCGACTTCTACAATGAGGACGTGACCAAAAGCTTCACCAGTTCCAAGACCACCTCACACAACTCGCCGCCGGCCAAATTCTCCATCCTGGAGCATTACCCCCACAATCTGGTGCACAACTGCATCGGCGGTGTCGGCCCGTGGGATAACGGCCCCTATGGCAACATGACCAACTTCCTGTCGCCGGTGGACCCCATCTTCTTCCTGCACCACGCCAACATGGATCGGCTGTGGGATGTGTGGACCAACAAACAGCAGGCCGCCGGCTTGCCCATCCTGCCCCCGGCGGACCTTCTGGCCACCCTGTCGAAGCAGCCCTTCCTGTTTTATGTCGATGGCGGCGGCAACTACGTCGGCGACAGTAGCAAGGCGGGCGATTACCTCAGCACCGACCGCTTCGGTTATGATTATGAGCCGGGCTTCGGTTCGGACATCAAAGCGGGCACGGCGGTGGCGTCCAACGCGGTGCCTCGGACCTTCAAGGGTAGCCTGAAGAACAAGGCCGTCACCCTGGCCCTGCCGCACGCGGCGGTGGAGAACCACCAGGCCGCCCCCCTGGCCCGCCTGGTGGCGGAGATCACCGTGGCGCGGCCTGACAAGGGCGGGCGGGAATTCACCGTGCTGGTCAACGCCCCGCCAGGCGTGACGGAGGCCGCACCCGACAGCCCTTATTACGGCGGCATCATCGCCTTCTTCGGGCCGGCGATGCCGGGCATGGCCATGGACATGACCTTCACCGTGCCCCTGCCCAAGACGCTACAGGCCTTCACCCAGTTGGGGGCCGGCAACGCCGACCTGAACATCCGGCTGGTTCCGGCCCACGGCAAGGCCGGCCCCGTCCCCACCCTCAAGGCCCTGACCGTCAAGTCGCTGTGACCCCATGCGCCGGATCGCCGTTTGCCTCACCCTGCTCACCCTCGCCCAACTGGCGTGCGGCCTGGTCCTGATCCGGGAGGGGGCGGCGGCTGATCCGATGACGGATGACGACACGGGCCGGGACAACGCGGCAAGCGGCGGCGCGCGGGAAATCACCCTGACGCTGCCGCATCCGCCGACGGCGGGGGAGCGGGTATGGCTGCTGGTCCGCCTGGGCCCCGTCCAGCACGGGCAGGTGATCCAGGTCTCCACCCCCGCAGGGCGACGATTGGGTGTCGTTTCACCCTTCGGCGTCCGCGCGGGCCAGGACGCCGGGACCTATCCCCTGCCCCTGCCCGGCGACGCCGTGGAGGGGCAGCACCTGACCCTGCGCCTGGCGATCACCCAGGGCAATGGTCCGCCCCGGGCCCCGACGCTGGCCGAGGTGCCGGAGGTCAGCCTGACCGTCAGCCAGACACCGCCGCAGCCGGGATGATTTTCCATGAACAAGTGTTGATATCGTCAACGCTTGTTCTATACCTGGAGAGGATTACCCTCTCTCCAGGTATTCTCCCGCATGACCAACCTTGGCGATCAGGAACGCGCGGTGCTGGCCGCCATCCGGGCCAACCCCTTCGTCAGCCAGCAGGAAATGGCGGATGCCCTGGGGCTGGCCCGCTCCACCATCGCGGCGCACGTCGCCAGCCTGACGCAGAAGGGGCGCCTGCTGGGCCGTGGCTACATCCTGCCGGCGGCCGGACGGGTGGTGTGCCTGGGCGGCGCCGTGCTGGACCGCAAGTACCATGCCCCCGCCCCGCTGGTGGCCGGCACCTCCAACCCTGTCAACGGCGTGCGCAGCCCCGGCGGCGTGGCGCGCAACGTGGCGGAGAACCTGGCCCTGCTGGGCGTGCCCACCGCCTTCATCTCCCTCGTGGGGGAGGATGAGGCCGGCCGCGAAATCCTGGCCCAACTGCGCGGCCGCGGGGTGGATGTCAGCCAGGTGGCGGTGACAACGTCGGCCCCGACGGCGGAGTACGCGGCCATCCTGGGACCGGATGGCGACCTGGCCCTGGCCGCCGCCGACATGCGCATCTTCGACCTGTTCACGCCCGACCTGCTGGACCGCGCCTGGCCCCATCTGGCGGGCGCGCAGTGGGTCTTCGCCGACTGCAACCTGCCGGCCGCGACGCTGGCGCTGCTGGTGGAGCGGGCACGCGCAACGGGTTTGAACCTGGCCATCGACGCCGTCTCCATCCCCAAGCTGGCCCGCCTGCCGCCGGACCTGACCGGCATCAGCCTGCTGTTCATGAACCTGGATGAGGCCAACGCCCTGCTGGGCCGCGCGCCCGGCGACGGGGATGGCGACGACGCCCTGGCGGCGGCCCAGGCCCTGCGCGGCCGGGGGACGGCCGGCGCCATCGTCACCCTGGGTGCACGGGGTGTCGCGGTGGCGACGGCGGACACCGCCCTGCATCTGCCGGCGGTCGTGGTGCGGCCGGTGGACACCACCGGCGCCGGCGACGCCATGATCGCCGGCACGCTGCACCGCCTGACCGCCGGCGACGG
The DNA here is from genome assembly GCA_028283825.1 of Azospirillaceae bacterium. Taxonomy (NCBI): domain Bacteria; kingdom Pseudomonadati; phylum Pseudomonadota; class Alphaproteobacteria; order Rhodospirillales; family Azospirillaceae; species Azospirillaceae bacterium. The sequence continues at coordinate 931,099 of JAPWJW010000003.1, forward strand.
CATCACCGCGGCCGCGCGCATCGGCACGCTGGTCGGCGCACTGACCACCGAGACCGGCGCCAGCGTCCATCCCGGCCTGTCACCCGACCTGATCGCCGCCAACCTGCATCGCCTGAAGGAAGCGCCCCATGTCCCCGCTTAAGCCCCGCCTCAGCCCTGAGATCGCCGACGCCCTGGCCGCCGGCCGACCGGTGGTGGCCCTGGAATCCACCATCATCACCCACGGCATGCCCTTCCCCGCCAACCTGGAGACGGCGCTGGCGGTGGAGGATGTGGTGCGGGCCAACGGCGCGGTGCCGGCCACCATCGCCTTGATGGACGGCGAAGTGCGGGCGGGCCTGGACCGGGCCGACCTTCAGGCCCTGGCTGAGGCGAAGGGCGTTGTGAAAGCATCCAGCCGCGACCTGGCGGCCGTGATGGTGCGCCGGGGCGCCGCCGGCACCACCGTGTCGGCCACCATGCGCATCGCCGACCTGGCCGGCATTCCCCTGTTCGCCACCGGCGGCGTGGGGGGCGTGCACCGGGGGGCGGAGACCACGTTCGACATCTCCGCCGACCTGACGGAACTGGGCCGCACGCCCACCACCGTGGTCTGCGCCGGGGTGAAGTCCATCCTGGACATCCCCAAGACCCTGGAGTTCCTGGAAACCCAACGGGTGCCGGTCATCGCCTTTGGTGCCGACGACTTCCCCGCCTTCTTCACCCGCTCCAGCGGCCACAAGGCCGACCACCGCCTGGACAGCGCGGATGAGATCGCCCAGGCCATGCGCCTGCACCAGGCGTTGGGCTGCGGCACCGGCATCATGATCGCCAACCCCATCCCGGAAGCCGACGCCCTGGACCCCGCCTTCATCGACGGCACCATCCAGGACGCGGTGGCGGAGGCTGAGGCGCGCGGCATCAGCCGCAAGGACCTGACGCCCTTCCTGCTGGCCCGCATCAACGAGCTGTCGGGCGGCCGCAGCCTGACGGCCAACATCGCGCTGGTGAAGAACAACGCGGCCCTGGCGGCACGCATCGCGGTGGCCTACGCCGCCGGCTGAAGAAAAAAGCATCCGTCATGTCACACGGGGGGACCGCCATCTCGTCTTGAGGTCGAAGCGCCGCGACCGCGGCGACAGCCAGAGGGACGAGACATGAAGATCGTGATCATCGGCGGCACCGGCCTGATCGGCACCAAGACCGTCAAAATCCTGCGCGCCGCCGGGCACGAGGTGGTGGCGGCATCCCCCAACACCGGCGTTAACACCATCACCGGTGAGGGCCTGGCCCAGGCGCTGGCGGGCGCGCAGGTGGTGGTGGACCTCGCCAATTCGCCCAGCTTCGCCGACCAGGCGGTGCTGGACTTCTTCCAGGCGTCGGGCAGCAACCTGGCGGCGGCGGAGAAGGCGGCCGGTGTGCGCCACCATGTGGCCCTGTCGGTGGTGGGGACCGAGGGCTTGCAGGACAGCGGCTATTTCCGGGGCAAGCTGGCGCAGGAAACCCTGATCAAGGCCGGCGGCGTTCCCTACACCATCGTGCACAGCACCCAGTTCTTCGAGTTCCTGGGCGGCATCGCCCAATCCTCCGCCCAGGACGACGGCATCCATCTGTCCACCGCCTATGTCCAGCCCATCGCGTCCGACGATGTCGCCGCCTTCATGGCCGAGGCGGCGCTGGCCGAACCCGTCAACGGTACGGTGGCGGTCGCGGGACCGGAACGGCAGCGCCTGAACGAACTGGTGGCCCGCCACCTGGCAACGCTGGGTGACACGCGGCCCGTGGTGGCCGATACCGACGCCCCCTATTTTGGCGCCCACCTGCGCGAGGGCTCGCTGGTCCCCGCCGGCCAGGCCCGCCTGGGCGCCGTCACCTATGAGACCTGGCGCGCCGCCCAGGCCTGAACCCTGTTACAAGGAGACCGAAGCGCCGGACACGAGCCCCTTGCCTGCTGACGCGGGCGGCGAAATGCCCGTCATGGGCCGTTCGCCTCCGGCGCCACGTCGCCCACGGCCGCCGCCAGCGGCCGGGCATCCTGCACCAGGTGCACCAGCACCCGGCCCGGTTCCTCGCCGTACATCATATGGGCGGAGTTCTCGAACCAGACGAACCGCTTGGATGGGGCCGTCAGTTTCCCGAACCAGGCCTGCACGATTTCCGACGGCGTGGTGTAGTCATGCCGGCCGGCGAAGATGATCAGGGGACAGTCCAGCCGGGTCAGGCCGGTGAAATCGGCCTTCGCCATGTCGGGCAGCAGCCTGGGCAGGGAAAAGGCGCTGCCCAGGTCGATGGCCTTGAAGTCGGCGTCGGAATAGTCAGGCGAGATGGTCTCGGCGTTTTCCCAGAAGGCGTAATTGTCGCGGCCATAGGTCAACCCACCGAACCTCACCGACCATTTGCGCTCCGTCCCCAGCTTGTCCAACGGCAGGCCGCCGTCCTTCTCCGGATAAGGGGCGATGCCCTCCAGCTCCGTGATCGCCTGGGCGTCGCCACGGCGGTGGGCCTCCGCCAGCGCCCAGGCGTAATTGACCTTCTCCGCTGCCACCGTGTTGATGATCTGGCCGGCGCCGATATAGGCGTACAGCCATTCCGGCCGCCGTGCGGCCAGCTTCAGGCCGACCAGCGAGCCCCAGGAATGGCCGATGACGAACACCTTCTGCTTGCCGTAGGTGGCGCGCAGATAGGCCACCAGTTCCTCCGCGTCTTGGACGATGCGGTCGGCGCTCAGGGTCGGCCCCACTTTGGCCGGGTCGTTCAGCAGATAGGTCTTGCCGGCACCGCGCTGGTCCCATTCCACCACGGTGAAATAATCGGCCCAGGGCGCTTCGAACAGGTAACGCGTGGGCAGCTCCGGGGCGGCCGGGCCACCGTGCAGCACCAGCAGGATGGGGTTGCGCCTGTCCTTGCCGCGCACCGTGATCCATTGCCGGATGCCACCGATCTCCACCACCTTGGCCTCATCGATGCCGTTGGGGGAGACGACCTTGCCCACCGTGCCCAGGATGGTTCGGGTATCGGGTGGTGCCGACGCGAACGCCGGTGCGGCCAGGGCGGCGACGGCCACCAGAGCACATCCCCAGAAACGCATGGCTTCCTCCGCATGGAACAATTTTGCAAAGGAAGCTAACGGTTCCACGGGACCGCGGCACGGGGAAAGTGGGGTGCGGATGAAAGCGGTGGGGTCAAACGGTGACGGGTGGACTTTCCAGCATGCCGTCCGCCACCCAGGCCTTGATGGTATCGACATCGACTATGGGCAGCGGCGCGCTGGGCGGCATGGGATGCCCTGCCGTGCGAATGAAGGTCGCCTGCCCGCTGATCTGCTGCATCTGCCAGTTCTTCCCGTCCGGCGTCCGCTGCCATCCATCAAGCGCGGCCGCGACCAGCTTGCCGAAACGCTTGACCGACGCATACTCCCCAAGGCGCAAGGTATCCACGCCCTCGTCATCCGACAGCGGCACCTTCGCCATTGCCTGGGCCCATGCCGGGTTCCGGGCAAGGATGGCCTGCACGGTCGGCCAATAAACCGGGCGCTGGATCGCCATGGGGCCCTCCCTTCTTGGCGGTTAGCGTGAAGAAACTTCCAGGCGGCCGAAATCCTTGTCGGGCTTCTGGTTGTAGATGACGGCGGTGACCGTCCAGCGTTCCCCGGCATGGCCGGTATGGATCAGGTCGGCCACCGCCTCTTCCAGGGAAAAGGCGGTCAGCGATCCGCCGCCACCGCCATGGCCGGCATGCCCGCCGGACCCCGCGCCCCAGTGGGCCCCGGTGTCGACGATGTAACGGTCACGCTGTTCCGCCTCGTCCTTGAAGGGCGCGGCGGCCGGATGCAGGTAGAGATCAATGCCGAAAGACACGTCGGCGGCCTGGTCGGGCCGGATGAAACGGGCGGTCAGCGCCTGCGCCCCGGCCACCGTGCGCGGCACCGTCAGCGGCACGCTGAGCATGGCGGCGACCGGTTGGCCCTCCCCATGGCCCGCGTGGCCGCCCAGCAAGGCGTAAGGGCTGAGTTTGCCGGCGCCGAACGCCACCAAATCATTGGTGCCGGCGTTCCGCAGGCGGGCCAGCACGTCGGCACGGGTGGGCAGGCGGTCCTTCTGCTGGACCTCGAAAGCGTAGCCCAAGGTGCGAACGTCGAAATAATTCTCCACCCGGCCCATGCTGGGCAAACCGGTGCCCCGCACGACGCCCGGCGCGGGGGGCACGGACTTGGGCTGGTCGCCGCGCAGGAATTGACGGGGCGAGGTCACGCCGGAACTGCCGTGCATGTACAGCCAGTTCTCGTACAGCAGGTCGATATAGGCGTGGAAAGAGAAGAACAGGGGGTCCAGCGCCGCCGTGGACGGCGTCTGCATATAGGTGTCGTCTTCCTGGGCGGACAGGTTGCTGAAATAATACGCATGCATGGTGTCATGGTGGCCGCGCTCGAAGGTGCCGCCGGCGCTTCGGGGGTCCGTGGCCGGCGACCCGCCGAAACTGCGCCAGTTGAACAGCATCTCCCGCGCCAGCAGCAGCGGGTTGCGGGCATTTTCGAACAGCTTCGCCTCATCCGCCGTCAGTTTCTTCGGGTCGCGGCCGGCCGGCGGCACGTAAAGCGGGGAATCCCTGTTCTCGAACGCCTTGGGATAACGCACGCCGGACGGGTCCCGCGTCCAGTTCCAATAAGGCACGCCCACGGTGCGGGTGCTGGGCCCCACCTGCCCCCGGCTGTCCTTCACCGTGCCGTCCGGATCGGTTCCCTGGATCAGCTTTTCATACGAATAGAACTCCGCCCGATGCCAGGGCAGGAAGATGTCCTTGTGATGCTCGCACATGCCCGGATGGCGGGTGATCTCCCCCGCCGCCGGCGCCCCGAAAAGGCTGTCACACTGCAGATTGTGCGCCTGGGGTTGGGTGGGGTTGAGGTTGATGACGTTGCAGTTATGGATCCAGGCCTGCCAAAGATAACCTTCGTCATTGGTCGGAAAGCCGCCGGGCGCCACCACCGTGCTTTGATCCGGCCTGAAGCCGCTGCGATCCTTCAGGATCTGGATGGCGTGCTCGTAAGCGCGCAGTTCGTCCGGCGTCAGGTCGTCGATGTTCTTGCGCAGCACCAGCCCGGGCACGCCCGCGGCGGCGGTGGGAAAGGTCGCCTCATTCGCCGCGGCCCGGGCGGGCAACGACGTACCGGCAAGCATCGCGCCCAGCGCGACCGTCAGCAGCAACACTCGACGCAGCATCGGCTCCCCCGCATCGGGCCCGGCGCCAACCCAAGAGCCGGGCGGGGCCACGCATGGAACGATGTATAGTTGTATACATCACGACAGCGGGAGGCCAAAGCACGAACGCACGCAGGACGCGATTTACTGGATAGGAAGATCCATCCAGTCACCCTCGGCCCAGTTGCCGCCGCCGATGGGGTCGCCCGGCGGCACCTCGACGGTGCGCGGCCGGTCGGCCAGCAGCTTGTCCAGTTGCTGCGGGTCCGACAACTGCCGGGCCAGGCTGGCGCCCCAGGCGCGTTCCTCGGCATCGCCCCGGGCGTGGGCCAACGTCTCCGCCACCTCGTGCACCCGCTGGTCCGCCAAGGCCGCCACCTCCGGCGTGGTGCCGGGGCGGTGGGCCACCTGGGCCAGGGTGATGAGGGTCCGATAGGCGACGCGGCGGCTGACGGCGTCGCTCTTGTCCGGCAGGACGGCGGCCATCAGCCGGTCCAGCACCTCTGCCACGCCCAGCGCCTGCGGATCGGCGGCGTGCTGTGCCTCCAGCCGGGCCAGGCGGGTGGGCGCCAACAGGGTGGACAGGGTGACGCTGGCCGCGACGTCCGCCGCCACCAGCGGGTCGAACACCGGTCCGCCGGCGGTGGCGAACAGTTCGATATCGTACTGGCGGTTGTCGCTGCCGTTACGGGCGGCGGACAGCAGCGGTAGCAGGCCGGCCGGCAAGCGCAACTGGTCGGCCGACAGCGTGCCCAGCAGGGCCGCCAACGCCGCGCGCTGCGCCGCGGCGGGCACGGGCGCCGAACCCTCATTCCCGCCACCGGCTACGGCATAGGCGAAGTCCACCCCGCCCACCGCCTTGGCCGCCGCGTTCACCTGATAGCGGTGCAGCAACCAGATGGGCACGAAGCGCCGGCGCAACTCGGCCACCGCCTCCCCCGGCGCCAGGGCCTTCAGGCCGAACTGGTCGATTGCGGCGCGGCGCACACCCATCAGGCGGTTCAGTTCCGCGGCAGGCTCGGCGCCATCATCCCACAGGCCGGCCCAGGGCTGGGCGGTATCCGGCCGGCGGGCATTGTCATCCTCGACGTAGCGCAGGCCGGCGGCCACCACGGCGGCGGCCTTGGCCTCCGCCTGGTCGTCCTGGCCGTACAGCCAGTCCACCGTCGCCATGTCCCACCGCCCCACGCCGGTGCCATAGGCGTCCGACAGGTCGGGACGGCCGTCCACCAGCCCGATGCGCGGGGCGGGATAATCCATGACGGAGGCGCGGTTCTGCGTGCTGGCGGCGAAATTGTGCGCGAAGCCCAGGGAATGCCCCACCTCATGCGCGCCCAGCTGGCGCAGGCGGGCCAAGGCCACCCGCACCGGGTCGTTGGGACCGCCCGTCCCCACCTTGTCCGCCCCCACCAGTCCCTGGAAGATCAGGATGTCCTGCCGCACCCGTTCGGAGCCCAGAACCACCATGCCCTTCACGATCTCACCCGTGCGCGGGTCCACGATCTCCTGCCCGTAAGACCAGCCGCGCGTGGCGCGGTCCACCCAGTTGACGATGTTGTAGCGCACATCCATGGGGTCGGCGCCCTCGGGCAGCAACTCGGCATGGAAGGCGTCGATGTAACCCGCCGCCTCGAACGCCTTGGCCCACCAGTTGATGCCGTCCAGCAGGGCCTGGCGCATGGGGTCGGGTGCCGCGCGATCCAGGTAGAAGACGATGGGCTTCTTCATGCGCGACCGCGCCGCCGTGGGGTCCACCTTTTCCAGGCGGAAGCGGTTGGCCACGTCGCGCACCACGTCCTGGCCCAGCGGCCGGCTGTAATCCACCGATTGCGTGGCGAAACCGCCGATGCGCGGGTCGAAGGCGCGCGGCACGAAACCCGGCGCCGGCAGGCGGATGAAGCTGTGATGGACGGTGAAGCTGACCTGCCGCGCGTCGGGGGCGATGTTCTCCACCTCCGCCCCCGGATGATCGGAGGTGTAGGTCTGGATGGCGTCGACCTCCAGATTGTCGGGGAACAGCTTCAGGCTGGCGGGGTCGGCGGCGCTGAGGCCGGCGTCCAGCTTGAAGCCCTTGCCGGCACCCTGCTGTCCGCCGCCGGTGCCCATGGCGTCGCTTTCCTGGCCCAGCGACTTGGCGATGCCCAGCGTGTCCGCCGCCAGGAACTTCGCGATATCCACCGCCACGCGCCCGTCGGTCAGGGGCACGGCGTCGCCCATCCACACGATCGAAGTGGCGAAATCAGGATTGACCCCGCCCTCGGGCGCATGGAAACGCGGATTTTCGAACTGGATGGCGACCTTGGCGCCCAGGCGGCGGAAGGCCAGCACCTGGGTCTCGCCGATGCGGCCACGGTCCAGGAAGGTGGGGGCGGAGCCCAAGCCGGTGCGCAGCGCCGGGGTGTAGAGATAGCGCGCCATCACCCCGTCGGCACCGGGCGCCGGCAGGGTCAGGAAGATCTGGCCCTTGGCCTTGTCGACATGCACCGGCAGTAGGCCGTCCAGCGCCGTGGCCCCCTGGAACGACGGCGGCGGCGCTGCGGGCGAAGCGGCCATGGCCGTGGTGGACAGCAGGACGACGGCCAAGGCCGCGAGATAGCGATGCCGCACGAGGAAGCCCCCATTATTTTTTGGTGCCGCCACGATGGGGCAATTCACATCGCCCACACAAGGCCTTAGCGCCGCGTCATGCCGTGCGCCGCCACATGGTCGCGCAGTTGGGCGACCACCCGCTGGGCACGGGCCGGCAGCGGCCATTCCGACCGGTGGATCAGCCACAGCGTGTCCACCACCGGCACCCCGCTATCGACCACGCGAATGGCGGCGGCGTTGGCATAGGCCTGGCGGGCGTAGCGGGGAATGACGGTGAAGCCCAGCCCCCGCGCCACCGGTTCCAGGATCAGGCCGACCTGATTGGTGAAGCCGTGACAAGGCAGCCCGCGCACCCCCTGATTGCCCGGGAAATGCCGGCCCAGCAGGCGGGCGGCCATGGCCATGCCGTCGGGATGGTCGATGAAGCCCAGTCGTTCCAGGTCGGCCCAGCCGCGCACCTCCACGCCCGCCGGCACCACCAGTTCCAAGGGCTCCTCGGCGAAGGCGCTGACCGACAGGCGCGGGTCGTCGGGCCGTTGGGAGATCACCCCCAGCTGGAAATCATTATGCAGCACGGCAGCCAGCACATCCGGATCGGGGGCGAAACGATGGCGGAAAGACAGGCAGGGGTTGGCCTGTTGCAGGTCCAGCAGCGCCGGGTAGAGGGACAGGCCGACACTGCCGGGGGTGATCAGGCTGACCTCACCGCTCGCCGCGTCGGCATCGGCCAGGCGCACCTTCAGCTGGCAATCGGCCTGTTCCAGGGCGCGACAGTATTCCAGTAAGGCCGTGCCCGCCGGGGTCAGTTCGATGCGGCGGGACCGGCGAACAATCAGCGCCCCCAACCGGTCCTCAAGCTGACGGATGTGCTGGCTGACGGCCGCCTGGGTCAGGCCCAGCCGGTCGGCCGCCCGGGTGAAACCACCGGTATCCACCAGGGCCGCGAAGGTGATGGCCCATTGCGCGTTCAACATAACAAAGTTTTATCCATGCCATAACGAAGCACTACTTCTTCTTATAGAACCTCCCCCCTATCTTCGCCATTGAGATTGACGCCCCTTATCGTCTGGAGTCCCTGATGGCGCCCTATCCCCGCAGCTTTTCCCACATCGGCCTGTCGGTCACCGACCTGGACGCGGCCGTGAAGTTCTATACCGAGGTGATGGGCTGGTACCTGATCATGCCGCCCACCACGATCAGTGAGGATGACAGCGCCATCGGCGTGATGTGCACCGACGTGTTTGGTGCCGGCTGGACGTCGTTCCGCATCGCCCACCTGTCCACCGGTGATCGCGTGGGCGTGGAGATTTTTGAGTTCCGCAACGCCGTGAAGCCGGAAAACAATTTCGAATACTGGAAGACCGGCGTGTTCCACTTCTGCGTCCAGGATCCGGACGTGGAGGGCCTGGCCGCCAAGATCGTGGCCGCCGGCGGCAAGCAGCGCATGCCCGTGCGCGAATACTTTCCGGGCGAGAAGCCCTACCGCATGGTCTACATGGAAGACCCGTTCGGCAACATCCTGGAAATCTACAGCCACAGCTATGAGCTGACCTATTCCGCGGGCGCCTATGCCTGACACCCTGCCCGAGACCTACAAGGTCTGGGCCTGGCGGTCCGGCGCGGAGCCGCTGGACCTCAGGCTTGAGGAACGGCCCCTGCCCACGCCCGGCCCGGGCGAGGTGCTGGTGCGCAACCACGTCGTCGGCCTGAACCCGGTGGACTGGAAGATCCTGGACGGCAGCCTGATCCCGCTGACGGCCGGCCAGGTGCCGGGCGTGGACGGGGCCGGCACGGTGGTCGCCCTGGGCGCCGGCGTGGATACCGCCCGCCTGGGTCAACGCGTCGCCTATCACCAGAACCTGCGGAGCCACGGCAGCTTCGCTGAATACACGCCCATCCGGGCCAGCGTCCTGATGCGCGTGCCGCCCGGCCTGGACTTCACCGTGGCCGCCACCTTCCCCTGCCCCGCCATGACCGCCTGGCTGGCGCTGGAAAAATTGCCGATCCGCTTCGGCGCCCAGTTGCTGGTCAGTGGTGCCGGCGGTGCGGTCGGCGGCTATCTGGTGCAGAAGGCGGTGAAGCGCGGCTGGACCGTCACCACGCTCAGCGATCCCCGGCATTGGGAGCGGCTGCGCGACTTCGGCGCCACCACCACCCTGCCCTGGTCGGCCGCCGAAGGGGACGCCATCGGCCCGTTCACCGCCGTGATCGACACCGTGGGTCCGGACTTCGCCGGCCGGCTGGCGCCGCTGCTGCGGGCCAACGGCCATTTGGTGTGCATCCAGGGCCGCGTGCCGGACTGGCCGAATGAGCCGTTCGGCCGCGCCCTGTCGCTGCATGAGGTGGCGCTGGGCGCCCTGCACCGCCACGGCGACGCCGAGGACTGGGCCCATCTGACCCTGGCGGGCGAGCAGTTGCTGGCCGCCATCGCCGAGGGGCGCCTGCGGCCGGAGCCGACGGTGGAACGCCCCTTCAACGAACTGCCCCGCCTGCTGGATGAGTTGCGTCACCGCGCCTTCACCGGCAAGCCCGTGGCCCGCATCCTTCCCGACTGAGGAACCAACCGACCATGTCCGCCCTGTTCACCCCCTACACCCTGAAGGGTGTCACGCTGCGCAACCGCATCGCCGTGCCGCCCATGTGCCAGTACAGCGCCGTCGACGGCGTCACCAACGACTGGCATGAGGTCCATTACGCCGGCCTGGCGCGCGGCGGTGCCGGCCTGGTGATCGTGGAGGCCACCGCCGTCTCCCCCGAGGGGCGCATCACCCCCGGCTGCACCGGCCTGTGGAACGACCAGCAAACCGAAGGCATGGCGCGCATCACCGCCGCCATCAAGAAGGCCGGCGCCGTGCCGGGCATCCAGATCGGCCACGCCGGTCGCAAGGCCAGCGCCAACCGCCCCTGGGAGGGCGACGACCACATCGCCGACGACGCGCCCGGCGGCTGGCCCACGATCTCACCGTCGGCCATCGCCTTTGGCGGCGGCCTGCCCAAGGTGCCGAAGGCCATGACCCTGGACGACATCGCCCGCGTCCAAGCCGATTTCGTGTCGGCCGCCCGCCGCGCCCGCGACGCCGGCTTCGAATGGCTGGAACTGCACTTCGCCCACGGCTATCTGGCGCAGAGCTTCTTCTCCGTCCACGCCAACACCCGCGACGACCGCTATGGCGGCGATGCCGAGGGTCGCGGCCGCTTCCTGGCGGAAACCCTGGCCGCCGTGCGCACCGTGTGGCCGGAGCACCTGCCCCTGACCGCGCGTTTCGGCGTCATCGAGTTCGACGGCCGGGATGAGGAAACGCTGGCCGAGGCCATCGCCCTGACCCGCACCCTGCGAGCCGGCGGGCTGGACATGATGAGCGTCAGCATGGGTTTCTCCACCATCACCGCCCAGGTGCCGTGGTCGCCCGCCTTCATGGCGCCCATCGCCGCCCGCGTGCGGGAGGAGGCCGGCATCCCCGTCTCCACCGCCTGGGGCATGGACGTGCCGGCGGATGCCGAGCGCGCCGTGGCCCTGCAGCAGCTGGACCTGGTGATGGCGGGCCGCGCCCACCTGGCCGACCCGCACTATCCGTTCCGCGCCGCGCGTGAACTGAAGGCCGGCAAGGCGTCCAAACTGCTGCCCACCCAGTACGCCTATTGGCTGGCCCGCTACCCCGGCCCGCAGAACGGCGACCCGGTGGAGTAAGCGGATTTCGCGATTGTTGCGGGCGGTCCCAGACATTCCAAGGGCATATCCAGGGGGGTAGCCCGACAGGATGCGCATGTGTGGCCGCCCGCGATACCTGTTATGTTCCCGGAACAACTGTTCAGGAACAATGGGTCTTGGTCTCAATGGGGGGATGCGGAACGGGTCGTTTGGCAAGGGCGCTTCTGGCGTGCGCCGTCCTGGCGCCCTGGCCTTTGCAGGCGGCCACCGGCGGTGCCGGCGACCGTTGGGCCGGCCTGGCCGAAACGGTGTTCCAGAACTACAGCCGCGACCAGGGGCTGCCCCATCCGGTCCCGACCGCCCTGGCCCAGGACCGTGACGGCTTCCTGTGGATCGGCACCCAGGGTGGGCTTGCCCGCTGGGATGGTTACCGGTTCCACGGCTACACCGCCGATCCCGCCGTTCCGGGCAGCCTGCCCAGCGACTATGTCCAGGCCCTGCACATTGATCCCGCCGGCCGGCTGTGGATCGCCGCCTCTGGCCTCGCCCGCTACGACGCGGCGCGGGACCGGTTCGTGTCCGTGCCGCTGGGCCCCGCCACGGGACTGACCCATACCGCCGCCCTGGCCGACGATGGCGACGACGGCCTGTGGATCGGCACGGACGACGGCCTGCGCCATCTGAACATCCAGACGGGTGCGGTGTCGGTGGTGCATGACGGCCTGCCCGATGGGCGCGTCCTGGCCCTGCTGCACGACCGCGCCGGCACCCTCTGGGCCGGCACCACCACCGGACTGGCCCGTGCCGCCGATGAGCGCGCCACCTTCACCCCCTTTCCGGTCGGCGGCCCGTCCGTCGGCGTCTCCGCCCTGTTCCAGGATGGCGACGGCCGCATCTGGATCGGCACCCGGGGACAGGGCGTTTTCGTCATCGACGGGCCCGACGCCCCGCCGCGCCCGGTCGGCGCCGACACGCCCCTGGCCAGCGGCACGGTGGGCGCCATCCGTGCCGTCGGGCCGCACGAGATCTGGGTGGCGCTGCGCTTCGGCGGCATCATGGCGGTCGACACCGACACCGGCCGCGTCACCCCCATCCGCCACGACCGCACCCTGCCCAACAGCCTGGCGCACAACGATGTCTGGGCCCTGCTGCTGGACACCGCCGGCTCGGTCTGGGTGGGCGGCACGGGCGGGCTTGGCTATCACCCCCGTGATGCCGGCCTGGTGTCCACCATCTACGGCGCGTCCGACCGCGCCCAGGGACTGAGTGCGGCCGACGCGCTGTCCATCCTGCCCACCGGCGGCGGTCGGGTCTGGCTGGGGTATGTCGATGGCGGCGCCGACCTGATCGATCCCGTCACCGGCCGGGTGGCGCCCCTCAGGCCGGATGCCGCCCGGCCGGAAACGGCCCTGCCGCCCGCCCCGGTGTTCGGCCTGGCGCAGGATGGCGACGGCGGCGTCTACATCGGGACCCATCATGGCCTTTATCGCGCCGACGCGGCGGGACGGGCGGTCAAGCGCCTGGTCCCGCCCGGCCGTGACCCGCGGGCCCCCGTCTCCGCCCTGGCCTATGATGCCGGCGTGCTGTGGATGGGCGGTGAGACGGACGGCCTGTGGGGACTGGCCCCCGATGGTGGCGGCACGGCGCGGCTGGTCTACAGCCCCGCCGACACCCCGCCCCTGACCGACCCAGGCATCGAGGTCATCCGGCGTGGCGCCGGGCATGATCTGTGGGTGGGCACCCGCAACGGCCTGAACCGCATCGACCTTTCCACCCGCGCCGTGGAACGCATCACGGCCGATGTCATGGATGCGGGCGCCCTGCCCGCTGGCTATGTCACCGGCCTGCTGTTCGACCGGCAGGGCCGGCTGTGGGTCAGCACCTTCGGCGGCGGCATCGCGGTGCTGGACGATCCCACGCCCGCGGCGTTGCCCCGGCGCTTTCATCGTCTGGGCCTGGCCGACGGCCTGCCCCACCTGAACGTCGACAGCCTGCAGATGGACGGTGACGGCATCATCTGGGCCGGAACCGACGATGGCTTGGCGCGGATCGACCCGGAAACCATGGCCATCCGCCCCGTGCGCCGGGCCGACGGCGGCGCCCTGGTGGACTATTTCGTGGCCGCCGGCGCCACCACCAACACGGGCGAAGTGCTGCTGGGCGCCAAGGGCGGCCTGACGGTCATCCACCCCGGCACCCTGCCGCCCTGGCGTTTCACCCCGCCCATCGTGGTGACCGACCTGCGGGTGGGCGGCGTGTCGCGGCCCATCAGCCTGGCGAACAGCGCCGGCGGAACGCCGATCACGGTGACGCCCGACGCCGACAGCCTGGCGGTGGAATTCGCAGCCCTGGACTACACCGCCCCCGAACGCAACCGCTACGCCTATCGCCTGGACGGCTATGATCATGATTGGGTGACGGCGGACGTGAACCGCCGCCTGGCCGTCTACACCAACCTGCCGCCCGGCGACTACACCCTGCGCCTGCGCGGCAGCAACCGTGACGGCGTGTGGACGGAACGCCAACTGGCCCTGCCCATCCGCGTGTTGCCGGCCTGGTACCAGGAACTGTGGTTCAAGTTGCTGGGCGCAGCCGTCGCCGGCGCCGCGGTGATGGGCCTGGTGCGGTGGCGCACCAATTATCTGCGCCATCGCCAGCGGGTGCTGGAACAGCAGATCGATGAGCGGACGGCCGACCTCAGCGCCGCCAACGAACGGCTGGCGCAACTGGCCATGACCGACACGCTGACCGATTGTGCCAACCGCCGGCATTTCATGGAACGGGCGCGGGAGATGGTGGCCCTGTCCAACCGCCACGGCCTGCCGCTCAGCCTGGCCATCCTGGATCTGGATGAGTTCAAGGCCATCAACGACACTTGCGGCCATCCCGGCGGCGATGCCGTGCTGGCCATGGTGGGCCGCATCATCGGCGGCCACGGCCGCACCACCGACCTGGCGGGCCGCATCGGTGGTGAGGAGTTCGCCCTGCTGATGCCGCACACGGTGGCGTCCGACGCCCGGCTGCTGGCCGAACGCCTGCGCGGGACCATCGGCGACGCCCAGGCGGAGACGGACGGCAAGATCATCCGTGTCACCGCCAGCGTAGGCGTCGCCGACCTTTACCCCGGCGAGGATCTGGAAAGCCTGTACGCCCGAGCCGACACCGCCCTGTACATGGCCAAGCAATCCGGCCGCAACCGGGTAACGGTCATCGCCTCGGCGGAGTAAATCCCCGGGAATGGCGGTGACCACTCCCGGGGTCCATCATCAGGGTGACGTGACCGACAACTGGCCGTCCCGGACCTGATAGTCCTTCTGGAAGCCGGGGCCGATCAGGCCCGCGCCATACCAGTCGATGGTTTCGACCTCCCGTACCCCGCTGCCGCCGGGGGCATAGCTGCCGGCCTGGGCCGGGTCGCCGTTGCCGCTGTAGCGGGCGATCTGCGGGAAGGGATAGATGGGCCGGCTGGCCAGCGCCGTCTGGTCCGCCCGGGCATAGGGCGCCGGCTGGCGCGGACCGCCGGGACCGCCCATGGGGGGAGGACCGCTGCGCCCATCGGCACCGTTGGCACCGCCCGGACCACCCATGCCGGGCGGCGGGCCGCCCATCGGGCCGCCACCACGACCGTCCGGACCGTTCGGCGGGCCACCTTGCGGACCACCCTGGGGACCGCCCTGGGGACCGCCAGGCGGGCCCATGCGCCGTTGCGGCACCTGGTCGGCCACCAGTTGGGTCGGCGCGGTACCGCCCTCCACCCAGGCCATCAGGGCATCCAGCGTGTCCACCTGGCCGAAGCCGTCACCGCCGCCGCAATGGCCCACGCCCGGGATCATGAACAGGCGCAGGAAGCTGTCGGCGGCATCCGCCCCCATCTCCTTGCGCACCGCCTTGTAATAGGCGACGGAGATCATGGGCGCGATGGAGGTGTCGGACCAGCCGTGCCACATAATCAATTTGCCGCCATGGCCGGCGAAGGCGCGCAGATCGGTGCTGGTGGCATCATTCAGGCCGTGCAGCGCCGCGACCCGCGTGAACTGCGCCGTGGTGAAAGGATAATGTACCGCATCGGCGTCGGCCGCCGTGGCATCGGCCAGCACCACCGGCGCCATGGATTTCACCATGCCGCCACCGGGACCACCGCCCGGCCCGCCGCCCCACTGCAACTCCGACCCCGGCTGCCAGCCGCCCGGCATGAAGTGATGGCCGGCGGCATCGGTGGGGCCCTGGTACAGCTTGGCCGCCACCGCCCATTCCTCCGCCGTCAGGCAGGACTTCGTGTCGGCGGCGCCCGGCGGGCACAGCACCCAGGCGGGATCGACCACACAGGCGCGCGGGTCGCTCAGCAGCCCGTCCTTGTTGCCGTCCAGCATGTCGCAATGGTCGATGACGGCAGCGTGCAGCACCGGCAGCTTGTCGGCCGCCAGGATGCGGCTGCCGTCGGGCCGGGTGTTCACAGCGGTCGTCCAGGCGTGATTGAAGGAATTCTGCACCTGGAACAGCATGGCCGGAGCGCCGGCCGACACGCCGTCGAAGTCCTCCGGATAGCGCTGCGCCTCCATCAGCGCCTCGCGCCCACCGTCGGAACAGCCGGAGAAATAGGAATAACGCGGCTGCTGGCCGTAAAAGGCGCGCACCAGGGCCTTGGCCACCAGCGCCGTCAAATGGTTGGCGCGATAGGCGAAATCGATGCGCTTTTGCGGGTCGGCGGCGAAGGCGCCCTCATCCGGGCTGCCCATGCGGCCCTGGTGGCCCAGGTCACTGGCGGCCACGACGAACTGGCCGTCGGTGGCCGGCAGACACTTGCCGGCGTTGCCGATGCTGGCGTTGATGCTGCCGCACAGGCCGCCGCAACCGGCCTGAAGGAAACGCTGGGTCCATTTGGCGACCGGCAGGTCGACCTCGAACCCGATGGCGGGGGCGATGGTGCCGGTCACCTGGCAGAACTGGCCCTTGGGCGTGTCGATCACCGCCGCCTTGGCCGTCACCGGGGCGCCGGCCGCCTGGTCCAGGCCGGCGGCACCGACCAGCGCGTCGCAGCCGGCCACCGGCTTGATCACCGGCAGGGCCGCCGCCACGCCTTGGGCATGGGCGGCGCCACTTACGGCCAGGACGGCGAGAACGGTCAGGGCCGCCAAGCGCCGCGCGGCCCGCTTAAGTTGGAATAAGGACATGGATGGACTCAAAGCTCCCCTCAGCTTGGCCGTTGATCGCGTCGTGCGGCCTTTTCACGCATGAAGGGGCCGATCCCGTTGGGAAAAGGTTCAGGAAACCAGTCCCAAACCGCCATCAATCACCAAGGTCTGGCCGGTGAGGAAGCTGTTGTTGATGGCGAACAGGTAGGCCTGCGCCACCTCCTCCACCCGGGCGGTGCGGCCCAGGGGGATCAGGCCGTTGAAATGCGCCTTGGTCTGCTCCACCTGCTCACGCGGGACATCGCGCCACAGGGGCGTATCCATCCAGGTGGGCGCCACCGCGTTGACCCGCAGGCGCGGCGCCAATTCCACCGCCAGGCCCTGCACCAGCATGCCGATGGCGGCGTTGCCGACGATGGCGCCCGACGCGCTGTGCGGCCGGCCGCCGGCACCGGCGGTGACGGTCAGGCTGCCGCCATCGGCCAGACGGGGGGCGATGGCGCGGGCGATGCGCAGGGCCGCGAAGAACTTGCCCTCGATCGCCTGGCGCACCGTCTGTTCGTCATTGGCCAGGAAGCCGCCGCCCATGGCGCCGCCCACCATGGAAACGGCATGATCCACGCCGGTCAGATCGGTAGCGAAACGGTCCAGCGCCGCCCCATCGGTGACGTCCAGCGCCGCCGTGCGCACCACCGCGTCGGCGGCGCGCAGGGCATTGGCGGTGGCCTCCAGCTTGGCGGCATCACGGCCGACCAGCAGCAGGCCGGCACCCGCCGCGGCCGCCTGCACCGCCACGGCATGGCCGATGCCGGAACTGCCGCCGATGATGAGGACGGTCTTGCCTTCAAGCGACATGGGAGTTTTCCTCGGAGTGTAGGGTCAGGAAGGTGTCGGCGGCGGCATGCGCCAGGGCGGCGTCATCCACGCCGCTGGCCCCGCTGACGCCGACGGCACCGGCCACGCGGCCGTTGTGGAAGACGGGCACGCCGCCCTGCAGCGGCACCAGGCCCGGCACCGACAGCATGGCAGTGGCGCCCTGGTTGATCATGGCCTCGAACTTGGCGGAGGGCGCCGCGATGGCGGCCGCCGTGCGTGCCTTGCCGATGGCGACGTCCACCGCCACCGGCGGCGCGCCGTCCATGCGGGTGAAGGCCAGCAACTGGCCCGCCGGATCCACCACCGCCACCACGATGGCCAGCGCCCGGCCGCACGCGAGGCGGACGGCTTGCTCGGCCAGGGCCTGGGCGCCGGCCTGGGTCAGGACCGGCCGGTCCTGGAAATACGGTTCAGTCATGGGGATTCGCCTCAGTTCTCGAACTTCTCATGCGCATCGGCCCGGCCGTGCACCCAATATCCCGCGGCCCGCAGCCAGGCAGGCGGGTGGCCCATGGCCTCCACCACCTGCCGGCGCAGGGCGCGGGCGACACCGGCCTCCGCCGCGATCCAGACGAAACCCTCGCCCGGCGGCAGGGTCAGTTCCTGCAGGGCCGAGAGCAGCGGGGCCGGATCGTCGGCCCGGGCCAGGGGGCGGTGTACCCATAGCGCGCGGTGGTCGGCACGGGTGGCGAAGCGCTGTTCCTCGGCCGCGTCCGCCACCGCCACCAGGCTGGTGACCGGCACGCCAGCCGGCAGTTCCTCCACCCGGCGGCCGATGGCGGGCAGCGCCGTCTCATCCCCGATGAGCAGCCACCAGTCGAAATCGGCCGGCACCACCTGCGACCCGCGCGGGCCAGCGACCGTCAGCCCGTCGCCCGGCCGGGCGCCCAGGGCCCAGGCGGTCGCCGGGCCGGCCTCATGAAGTGCGAAGTCGATGGCCAGTTCGCCCTTGGCCGCATCATACTGGCGGGGGGTGTAGTCGCGCCGTTCCAGGCCGCCATCCGCACCGGGGATGAGGATTTTCACATGGTCGTCCGGCGCTAGGCTGGTGAAGCCAGCCAGGTCGGCGCCCGCCAGGCGGATGCGCAGCATGCCGGGCGTGATGTGCTCCACCCCGGTTACGGTCAATTGCCGTTGGCGCAAATCATGGCGGATGCGGGTGATCTCATGCTTCAAAACGGCATACTCCAAACTCATTTGGATACTGTCGATAACTCAGATACTAATCAGTATCTCGTTTTTCAAGGGATGGGCATGCGGGGAAAACCATGGCGCGGCTGAAACGCACGGAAAGCCAGGCGCAGACGCGTGAGCGCCTGCTGGCGGCAGCGCGGGAGCTGTTCCGCCGCGATGGCTATGCCGCCACCTCGGTGGACCGCATCGCCGAGGCGGCGGGCTACAGCAAGGGGGCGGTCTATTCCAACTTCGACAGCAAGGAGGCGATCTTCCTGCTGGTGCTGGAGGCCCAGGGCCAGGGCAGCCTGGACACCCTGCTGGCCGCCATCGACCGGGCACAGGACGCCGCCGCCATCGCCGACCTGCTGGCGGCCTGGGCGGACGCCATGTCGGCCAGCGGTACCTGGTCGCTGACCATCCTGGAACACGCCCGTCTGGCCGGTGCCGGTGCCGCCTCCCTGGACCGGCAGAAGGACATCCTGCGCGGCCACTGGCGGCAGTTGGGCGACCGCCTGCTGGCCCGCCTGCCCGGCCTGGGCCCCGGCTTGGGAACAGACGCCGAGACCCTGGGCGCCCTGCTGCATGAGATCGCCTACGCCCCGGCCATGACCTTCGCCGGCCGGCCGACGGCGGGCGACCTCATGCGTCTGGCGTTGCGGGGGCTGATGCGCGACTGACCACTTCAGGGTGCCGGGCCTGGGGCCACTTCAATCCCGCCTTGCGTGCGATGCCGCGATGATTTACGGGGAATAAAAAGGGGATTTACGGGGATTTCCGATGCGTTGTTTCTGGGTGGCCTTGGTGCCGGTCCTGCTGTGCGCGACCATCGCCACGGCGGACCCCGTTTCCGGCGTCGACCGGGCGGTGATGGACCCCGCCATCCGCCCCCAGGACGACTTCTACCGGTATGCCGTCGGCGGTTGGATCGCCCACCTGCAACCGCCCCCGTACATGCCCGGCTGGAACGCCGGCCGCGAACAGCAGCTGGGCATCTATGAGGCCCTGAACCGCGACCTGGCCGCCCTGGCGACCCATCCCGACGCCGATCCCAACCACCGCAAGCTGGCCGACATCCACACCGCCTTCATGGACGAGGCTGGCATCCAGGCGGCGGGCCTGAAGCCCCTGGCGCCCTGGCTGGCGGAGATCGACGCCATCCACGACCCCGCCGGGGTGGTCCACGCCCTGGCGACGCTGGAAGCGCAGGGCCTGGACATCGGCATGGGCATCTGGATCCATGCCGACGACCAGGACCCCACCCGCTATCTGGCCGACGTCGTCCAGGCGGACCTGGCCCTGCCGTCCCGCGACTATTACGTGGGGGAGGAGCCGCGCTTCGCCGGCATCCGCGACGCCTACCAGGGCCATGTCGGGCGCATGCTGGCCCTGGCCGGCGGCCAGGACGACCTCGCCCCCGCCGTGGTGGCGCTGGAGGTCAAGCTGGCGGCGGCGCAATGGACGGACACGGCGACGCGCGTGCCGGGCGCCACGTCCCACCGCCAGACCCGCGCGGAACTGGCGACGGCGGCGCCGGGCCTGGACCTCGCGGCCTACGCCGACGCGGCCGGCCTGCCCGCCACCGCCACCCGCTTCAACCTCAGCCAGCCCGACTATTTCGCCACCGTGGGCCGCCTGCTGGCCGACACGCCCCTGCCCGTCTGGCGGGCCTATCTGCGCCTGCGCCTGCTGGACCATCTGGCGCGCTTCCTGCCCCTGGCCTATCGCGACGAGGCGGAGGGTTTCTACTCCCGCACCCTGCGCGGCGCCACGGCGGCCCGCCCGCGCTGGCTGCGCGCCATGGGCATCCTGGAAGACAGCATGGGCGACGCGCTGGGCCAACTGTACGTGGCGCGCTATTTCCCGCCCGCGGCGGAAAAGCGCGCCCGCGTGGTGCTGGATACCGTGGTCGCCGCCTTCCGCCACCGCATCCAGGCATCCGACTGGATGAGCGCGGCCAGCAAGCAAGGCGCGCTGGCCAAGCTGGACAATCTGGTGATCCGCCTGGGCGCGCCCGACCACATCCGCGACTATACCGGCCTGGTGACCAGCCCCACCGACCCGGTGGGCAACTGGATGCGCGCCCGCGCCCTGTCGTTCCGCCGCGACATCGACAAGCTGGGCCGCCCGGTGGACCGTGAGGAATGGACCATGACCCCGCAGTCGGTGAACGGTTCCTATTCCGTCAGCCGCAACCAGGTGGTCCTGCCGGCGGCCTTGCTGCAGCCGCCCAACTTCCAGGCCGACGCCGACGACGCGGTGAACTACGGCGCCCTGGGCTGGTTCATCGCCCACGAGCTGACCCACGCCTTCGACCGCGCCGGCAGCCAGTACGACGGCTTCGGCAAACGCGTGGAATGGATGACCCCGGCCGACCGGGCGGAGTTCGAACGCCGCGCCCAAGGCCTGATCGCGCAGTACGGCGCCTACGAGGCCGCCCCCGGCCATCCCCTGGACGGCGAACTCAGCATCGGGGAGAACATCGCCGACGTCTCCGGCATGGCCATCGCCTATGACGCCTACCATCTGGCGCTGAAGGGCCGGCCGGCCCCGGTGCTGGACGGCCTGACCGGCGACCAGCGCTTCTTCCTGGCCTTCGCCCGCATCTGGGCGGCGGAACCCATCAAGACCGACAAGGATGTGAACCAAGCGCTGTCCGACACCCACGCCCCCGCCCCCTTCCGGGTCAAGGGCACGCTGATGAACCTGGACGCCTTCTACCGGGCGTTCGACGTGAATCCGGGCGACGCCATGTACCTGGCCCCGGAGCAGCGCACACGCATCTGGTAGAAAGTTCAGGGGCCATAGGCGTTCAACACCAGGTCGGCGAACAGGGCATCGGCCTGTCGTGCCGCCTCGTGCCGGGGTTCGTCCCGCCCCATCCACTGGACGGGTTCGGCCAGGATGCCGCCGACCAGCGTGTCCAGGACCGGCAGCCGGGGGCCGGTGTCGCGCTCCACCGAGGGCAGCTTGCGCGCCACCAGGTCGCCGATCACCGCAACCGTTTCGGCCGGCAAGTCCAGGCCCGCCAGCAAAGCCGGCAGGTCCATGGGTGGTGGCGCGCGGAAGCGCCGCAGCCACAGCAGGGCCAGGGCCGAGCGCAGGGCGTAGCAATAGGCCTTCAGCCGGGGCGCCCCCGCCGCCAGCACCTCGTCAAACATGCGCCGCGCCTGCCGGTCATAGTGATAGGCCAGGCCCGTCAGGTCGGCGTGCGCACGCATGAAGTCCAGCAGGCGCCCGGCGGCGGGCCCCACCTCGCGATAGCGGACGGGGGAGGTCAACCACTCCACCAGCACGGCGTTGGCGCGCAGGCCCAGTTGGAAGGCCTTGCGCAGGTCCCAGCCGCTGACGTCGAAGACGGCGTCCACCGGCCGCTCGATCACGTCGCGCGGCGAACCGACGGTCAGGTATCCCTGGACGGGGCACATGTAGAGAAAACGGACATCATAGTCGCTGTCCCGCGACGGGAAGCGCCAGGCCCGGCTGCCGGATTCGATGGCCAGCACGATGCGCACGCCCTGCTCACGCTCAATGGCGTCCAGTTCGGCCTCGATGCGGGTGTGGATGGCGGGATCGATGAAGGGGTCAGTGAAATGGGTCATCACGTCTCCAGCACCTTGGCCTTGTAGGCGCGAACCAGGATGTCGTCGATGTAGGTCTGGTCGGGTTCCGCCGGCAAGGCGGAGCGGCCGGCCGCGTCCTCCACCTCGGCCAGCAGCGCCTCGATCAGGTCGGCGACCTCTTCATAAGGACGCTGCCCCCGCTTGATCGCCAGCAGTTCGGGCGCGCATGCCAGGGGAAAGTTGATGCGGCCGGTCCCGAACAGTTCCAGCGCCTCACGCCCGATGCGCACGGCATGCGACATGCCCTTCCAATCAATGCCGTCGTTGTCCGCCGCCTGCCGCGCCCGGCTGCCGTAATCGGCCACCAGCCGCTGCACGATTTCCCGGGCGTTCTTGATGGTGCCGGAGAAGGGCATGCGCCGGCCGCAGATTTCCAGATGGCGCAAGGGCGCGCCCTGGGACGACGCCAGGTCCAGGAACAGGGCGGGTCCATGCGCATCCACGTACGCCGTCAACCCGGCCTCCGCCTCGGCCAGCTTGGCTTGCGGCCCGTGGAAGGCCTCGGCGGCTTCCAGTGCCGCAAGCCCCTCCCGGGCGGCGATGACCCGTTCCCCCCGCAGGCTGAACTTGATGGCCTGCTGCCGGCAGTACCGCAGGAAGTTGTCGGCGCGGCGTGACACCAGCCGGTCGGTGTTCGCCTGGATCTCAAGCCACAGTGGCGCCGGCGGCCGGGTCATTGCCGCCATCGGCGCGAATAGCATGTCGTAGGCCACCACCTGCCCACCGGCCAGCAGGTCGAAATAACGGCGCAGGCTGTAGATCTCCCGGTCCACGTCGCCGGGGCTGTTCTTCACCCCCGCCTGCTTGGGTGGCGACTCCACGATGCTGTCACGCGCCCGGTTCAACAGGATGTCACGGCCCTCGGGCAGGTAGACGGCCTTGTAATCCACGTCGGACGCCGGCGTCGCCGTCCCGAAAAGATGCGATCCGAACCGCATCTCGACCACCAAATCCCTCACGACGCCCCCGTCCTCATTACCGGCAACCGCCATAATGACCCACCCGGATTTCCCGGGACAACGGTCATTCCGACAGCCGCCGGTCGAGCGGACTCACCCGCCGCCATACCGCGCCGCCAACTGCGGCGACTGCGCCCCGAAGGCGGCCAGATTCGCTTGGACGGCCGCGTCGATCAGGTCGGCGCGTTCCACCCCCGGGGCGCAGACGACCTCGCCCAGGGTCAGGCCGGCCAGGCTGGCGGTCACCACGTCCTCCGCCGACATGCGCAGCAGGGCGCTGAGGTCCATGCCCTGGCGCGTATGAAACTCCGTCGCCACGATGCCGGGGCACAGCACCTGCACCCGCACGCCGGCGGGCGCCAGTTCCTCATGCAACGCCTGCGACAATGCCACGATGTGCGCCAGGGTGGCGACGTAGGTGGCGCGGCCGGGCGCCCGGCCCAAGGGGGCGGCGGCACCGAAGGCCAGCATGCCCGCCACGTTGACGATGGCGCCTGCCCCCCGCGCCACCATGCCGGGGGCCACGGCGTGGGCCAGCAGGGTGGACGCCACCACCTTCACATGCAGCAGCTCCGCCGCCTTGGCAGCCGGCAGCTGGGTGAAGGGCATGTAGTGGGCGACGCCGGCGTTGTTGACCAGCAGGGTGACCGCCTCGCCCGCGCAGACCTCGGCCACAGCCGCCACGCCGGCGTCGGTGCCCAGGTCGGCGACCAGGGGCCGCACCGCCACGTCCGGCAGTTCCGCCACCAGCGCCTCCAGCCTGTCCCGCCGGCGGCCGACGACGATCAAGTCATGGCCGCCGGCACCCAAGCGCCGGGCGTAGGCCCGGCCGATGCCGGAGGACGCACCGGTGACCAGCGCCAGCGGGCGGTTTCCGCTTGGGGTATCCATGGGCGATATCTCCTTGATTTCCATAAACTCTCAGCCGGAAACGGTAGCCAGCAGGGCGCGCGTCTCGGCGACGACGCGCGATGTGAACGCGGTGTCGCGCACGCGTTCCGACGCCAGCATGGGATGGCCGCCCTGGTCGTAATAAACGCCGGTGCGGCACGCGTCGTTCAGCATCAGCCTGGTGATCACACGCGCCGCCCGCGCCGGCGTGCTGCCGTATTTGTTGCGGGACATGATGGGCGCCACGACGTACTTCAGCAAAAGACGGACAACGACGTTGGCCTGCCGCGCCAGGCCCGTACCCGGGTTGATACCCGGCTCGATGGCGTTGACGTACAGGCGCGGGTTCTCGCGCGCCAATTCCATCGCCGCCGCCAGGACGCATTGCTTGGAGGTGGTGTAGGCGTCGCCGCCCGGCACGGTGGACCCGCCCGGTTCCCATTCGCCCCGCGCGCTGGCCGCCGCCGAGATATAGCGGCCACCCCGCAGGCCGGTGGCCTTGGCCGGCCCGCGCTCCGGATCCTCGGCCGCCGAGGCGACGAAGACGACGGTCGCCCCGTCGGGCAGATGGGGCAGCAGCGCCTCGGTCAGCGCGAACGGTCCCAGATGGTTGGTGGCGAACGAATTGTCCCAGCCCTGGGCGCTCTTGCGCGCCCGCATTTCCATGATGCCAGCGTTGTTGACCAGGCCGGTGATGGGCAAGCGCAGCGCGATGATCTCCGCCGCCGCGCGCCGCACGCTGACCATGTCCGACAGGTCGCAGCGGACCGCCACCGCCCGGCCGCCCCGTTGGGTGATGGCCGCCCGCACCCCATCCAGCCGGGCGGCATCGCGGCCCACCAGGACGATGGTGCCGTGCCGCGCCAGTTCCAGCGCCGTGGCCTGGCCGATGCCGGAGGTCGGGCCGGTGACGATGTACGCTTTCTCTCCACCAGCCTCAGTCAAAACGGCGTTGGGCACGTGCACCTCCATTATTGTCTGTCCAGTCAGTCATTTATTGGTCAAAAAAATCAGCCGACCATGCGCCACATGGCGTCGAACGCGGTTGCGCAGTGGGTGTCGGCGTTGGCCGGCTCCTGGATCATGAAGTCCATGGTGGTGTTGGCCATGGATTGCATCAGGGCGACGATGAAGCCCAGTGGTACCGCCCGCATCGGGCCGTTCGCCCGGCTGTGTTCCAGCACGGCGGCGATACCGGCCATCATCTGCCGGCCGGCCTGGCGGCTGTCCGGCGTGATCTCACCCGACACGTCCAGATGGGCCAGCACCCGGCGCTTCTCCGGGCTGGCCACGGCCCAGCGCAGCCAGTGCGACCACATGTGGAACAGCTGGGCGCGAACGTCGTCCCCGTCGGGCAGGCCATCCAGGGCGGCCGCCGCCATTTCCGCCTTCACTTCGCGGTAGAGCTGGTTCAGCAGGTCAGCCTTGGTTTCGAAATAGGTGAAGAGGGAACCATTGGAGACGCCGGCCTCCTTCGCGATCAGCGCCGTGGTGGCGCCGGGACCTTGCGCCGCGATGACACGCACCGCCGCCGCCAGGAT
Organism: Azospirillaceae bacterium; assembly: GCA_028283825.1. Classification (NCBI taxonomy): domain Bacteria; kingdom Pseudomonadati; phylum Pseudomonadota; class Alphaproteobacteria; order Rhodospirillales; family Azospirillaceae; species Azospirillaceae bacterium. The sequence goes on from JAPWJW010000003.1 coordinate 956,709, forward strand.
GGCGCTACGCCTGTCGTCACTCTTGGGCCGGGCCATGCTTTTCCCCTAACATTCGGCCGCAGGCTATAAGAGAGTGATCAGTCAGTCAATTGTGTATCACCAACCAACGTCGCCCACAATTCATCCGCCGCGCGGTTGCGGCAGTCCAGCGAGCGGAACAGGCGGATCTCGATGGCGATGTCGAAGGCCTCGGGTGCCGCGCGCACCAGCCGGCCGGCGGACAGGTCCTCCGCCGCCAGGGTGCGGGGCAGCCAGGCGACACCGTGGCCGTCGCGCGCCATGGTCATCAGCGTGGCCGCCAAGTGCGAGGTGAAGCCCGCCGCCATGAACAGTCCCTCCGCCCCCAGGGCGGGGTGGGAGGCGACGATGCGCCCCAGGCCGGAGGCGGGGCTGTAGGCCAGGCGGGGTGTCGGCCGGTCCGCCCGGCCCGGGACCGGCCAGCGCGGCCGGCCTTCCGCGTCGGGTGCGGACAGGGGCACCAGCACGTCATCGCCCACGGCCAAGCTGGGAAACCGCTCGGCATCCAGGCGCGGCGGCGCCTTGGGGTGGAAATGGCTCAGCAGGAAATGCACGGCGCCGGCCTGCATCAGTTGCTCGCACGCCTGCATGCTGTCGGAAACGAGGTTGAGGGCGCCCAGCGTTTCCAGCCGCAGGCGCCCCCGCACCCAGCCGGGAAAGAAGGTGAAGGACAGGGCGTGGGTGGCGGCGATGGACAGGGCGCCGCGGTCCCCCTCCCCCACCGCGCGGGTGTCGCGGCGGGCGCGGTCCAGGCCCTGGATCAACTCAACGGCCAGCGGGCGGAAATGATCGCCGGCGGGGGTCAGGCCCGCCCCCTGGGCACCGCGCACGAACAGCGGCACGCCCACCCAATCCTCCAGCGCGCGGATGCGGCGGCTGAACGCCGGCTGGGTCACGTTCCGCAAATCCGCCGCGCGCGAGAAGTTCCGGCAGTCGGCAAGCGCCAGGAAATCCTTAAGCCAGTCCAGTTCCATGGGTTCCATGCCGATCGTGCATCACGCGAACCGAACATGGCATTGGCCCGGCCGTCCTGTCCAGGCGTAAGCCCTATGGAAAACACCCAGTGCCAAGAGGTGACCGCCCCGCCCACCCGCGGGTAAAAATAACCGGAGGAAACCAGCCGTGAAGACATGGCTCAGCAAGTTATACATTCAAGTATTCATCGGCCTGGTGCTTGGCGGACTTGTCGGCTACTTCCTGCCCGATGTCGGCGTCACGCTGCAACCGCTGGCGGATGGCTTCATCAAGCTGATCAAGATGCTGCTGGCGCCCATCATCTTCGGCACCATCGTCGTCGGCGTCGCCAAGATGGACAATCTGCGGGAGGTCGCGGGCGCATCGGCGCCCGCACCCTGATCTATTTCGAGGTGGTGTCGACCCTGGCCCTGGTGATCGGCCTGGTGGTGGTCAACCTGCTGCGCCCCGGCGTGGGCATGAATATCGACACCACCACCGTCAACACCGACGCCCTGGCCGGCTATGCCAAGGCGGCCCAGGCCCAGCCGGGCATCGTCGGCTTCCTGATGGACATCATCCCCAACACCATCGTCGACGCCTTCGCCAAGGGCGCCATGCTGCAGATCATCCTGGTGTCGGTGCTGCTGGGCCTGGCCCTGGTGCAGGCGGGGGAGCGCGGACGGCCGCTGGTCGCCATCATCGACAGCCTGCTGGACGCCCTGTTCCGCATCGTCGCCATGGTGATGCGCCTGGCCCCGCTGGGTGCCGGCGCCGGTGTCGCCTTCACCATCGGCAAGTACGGCCTGGGCACCCTGTGGTCCCTGGCCCAACTGATGCTGGGCGTCTACCTCACCTCCATCCTGTTCATCGTCGTCGTATTGGGCCTGGTGGCGCGCTGGGCGGGTTTCCCGCTGCTGAAGGTGCTGAGTTATTTCAAGGATGAGATCCTGATCACCTTCGGCACCTGCTCCACCGAGGCGGTGATGCCGCGCATGATGGTGAAGCTGGAGCGCCTGGGCTGTGAGAAGTCGGTGGTGGGGCTGGTGCTGCCCACCGGCTACACCTTCAACAGCGACGGCACCTGCATCTACCTGACCATGGCCGCCATCTTCGTGGCCCAGGCGACCAACACGCCCCTGACCCTGGGCCACCAGGTCATGATCCTGGCCGTGCTGCTGCTGTCGTCCAAGGGGTCGGCCGGCGTGGCCGGCGCCGGTTTCGTCACCCTGGCCGCCACCCTGTCCAGCATCCACGTCGTGCCGGTGGCGGGCCTGGTCCTACTGCTGGGCGTCGATCGCTTCATGAACGAGGCGCGGGCCGTCACCAACCTGATCGGCAACGCCGTCGCCACCATCGCCATCGCGAAATGGGAGGGCGCGTTCGACGCCACCAAGGCGGCGGAGGCCTACGGTGATCGCCGCGCCATCACGGCCAGCGCCGCGCGCGGCGCGCATGCCCACAAACCCCCGGCGCTGGCCGCCGGAACCACCCCCACCGTCAAGTCCTGACCTATCCGGAGAGTTCTGAAATGCGCATCATCGACGTTTGCGAGGTCACCAAGCCCATCGCCTCGCCCATCCGCAACGCCTACATCGACTTTTCCAAGATGACGGCCAGCCTGGTGGCGGTGGTCACCGACGTGGTGCGCGACGGCCGGCGGGTGGTGGGCTACGGCTTCAATTCCAACGGCCGCTACGGCCAGGGCGGCCTGATCCGCGAGCGCTTCCGCAACCGTTTGCTGGAGGCCGATCCCAACACCGTCCTGAACGAGGCCGGCGACAATCTGGACCCGCACAAGCTGTGGGCCGCCATGATGACCAATGAGAAGCCGGGCGGCCACGGCGAACGCTCCGTCGCCGTCGGCACCCTGGACATGGCCATCTGGGACGCCACCGCCAAGATCGCCGGCAAGCCGCTGTTCCGCCTGCTGGCCGAACAGAAGGGCCTGGCCGCCAACCCGCGCGTCTTCGTCTACGCCGCCGGCGGCTATTATTACCCGGGCAAGGACGACACCCAGCTGCGCGCCGAGATGCGGGGATATCTCAACCGCGGCTACAACGTGGTGAAGATGAAGATCGGTGGCGCCCCCATCGACGAGGACCGCCGCCGCATCGAGGCGGTGCTGACCGAGATCGGGTCCCAGGCGCGGCTGGCGGTGGACGCCAACGGCCGCTTCGACCTGGAGACCGGCATCGCCTACGCCAAGATGCTGCGCGACTATCCGCTGTTCTGGTACGAGGAGGTGGGCGACCCGCTGGACTACGCCCTGCAGGCGGCGCTGTCGGAGTTCTATCCCGGCCCCATGGCGACGGGTGAGAACCTGTTCTCCCACCAGGATGCCCGCAACCTGCTGCGCCATGGCGGCATGCGGCCCGACCGCGACTGGCTGCAGTTCGACTGCGCCCTGTCCTACGGCCTGGTGGAATATTTGCGGACCCTGGACGTGTTGCACCAGTTCGGCTGGTCGCCGTCGCGCTGCATCCCCCACGGCGGCCACCAGATGTCGCTGAACATCGCGGCCGGCCTGGGCCTGGGCGGCAATGAGAGCTACCCCGACCTGTTCCAGCCCTACGGCGGCTTCCCCGACGGCGTGAAGGTGGAAGACGGCCACATCATCATGCCGGACCTGCCCGGCATCGGCTTCGAGGGCAAGTCCGACCTGATCCGGGTGATGCGCGAATTGGCGGAGTGACGAAGCCACATCACCATGACACCCTCCAACCGTATTCCCCGGAATAAGCTGGAGGGTGTCATGGACGATCAGCGAAAACTCGCGCCCCAGAACCGTCGGAAGCGCTTGAGTGAACACGGCCTGTCACGTTTCGAGGTGCTGGGGCGCCATACCGACCGTGAGCTCATTCGCTCACTGGCGCGCCGATTGGCCGACGACGGGCCGGAGGCAGCGCGCCTGCGGGCCGCCATCAGCCAGAACCTTGAGGGGGAACCGCCCAGAAAGGGCGGCATCCTCGCCGCCCTTCGACGCTCTCCCCTGGTTATGGCAAACCTTGATCTCGACCGCCCCCGCGAGGAGGGTCGCGCGGACGACCCGCGATTCCTGGCCTTATTCTGAGCGGCCCGCCCCCCTCAGCCCGCTTCCGCCATCCAGGCCTCGGCGTCGGCGCCAGCCGGAATGCGCAGGGGTGCCGACGGATCGGTAGCGGCCCGCCAGATCGCTTCCGCCACGTCGGGCGCGTGCGTGACCGGGCCCGCGCTGTCGCGTACGCTTGTCATGAAACCCTGGATGATGGGTGCGTAGTCGGGATCATCCAGGCCGCGCAGATGCGGACGGGCGTTCTCACCAAAGCGGGTTTCGGGCGAACGTCCCGGCAGGACCAGGTGGACGCGCACGCCGAAGGACGCCACCTCCACCGCCAAGCTTTCGGTGAAGGCGTTCACCGCCGCCTTGGACGCCCGATAGACGCCGACCAAGGGCAGAGGCTTGAGCGTGACGGTCGAGGTGACGTTGATGATGACGCCGGCCCGGCGCATCCGGAAATTCGGCAGCACCGCCTGGACCATCGCCAGCGTGCCCAGCGTGTTGGTTTCGAACAGGGCGCGGGCCGTCTCAGGCGCGGTCAGTTCAATCGGCACCGGCGCGCCGAAGCCCGCGTTGTTGACCAGGACGTCCACCGGGCCGGCCTCGGCGACGGCGCGGGCGATGCTGGTGAGATCGGTGACGTCCAGCGCCACGATGCGCAGACGGTCGGACGGGGGCAGCAGGTCGGCACGGGGCGCGCGCATGGTGGCGACCACGTCCCAGCCACGGTCGAGGAACAGGCGCGCGGTCTCCAGGCCGAAACCGGACGAACAGCCGGTGATGAGGATCGTGGGCATGACGCAACTCCGAAAGCGTTGGAACCGCCCCGAAGATAGACGGCAAGGTCAGGACTTTGTATCGTTGGGCGTATCGAATTCTTTGTAGATCGTCCTGCAATGATCCCTGATCCGCTTGCCCTTGGACCGCTGGCCGTTGATCCCCTAGCCGAGGTCGTCACCCTGCTCCAGCCGACCGCCCGCTTTTCCAAGCTGGTGGAGTGTGCCGGCCAATGGCGCATCCGGCGCGACACGACGGGGGAGCCCTTCTACTGCGCCGTGCTGGAGGGATGCTGCCGCGTTTCGGTGGACGGACAGCCCCCCATGATCTTGCAGGGTGGTGATTTCGTCCTGGTTCCCGCCATGCGCGCCCTGGTCAATGAAAGCGTGGAGGCGCCACCAGCGGGCGTGACCACCACGCCGGTCGAGATCGCCGAGGGCTGTTTCCGCGTCGGGCGCGTGGATGGACCGGCGGACCTGCGCATGCGGATCGGGCACTGCAACTTCGGTTCACCGGACGCGGCACTGCTGGTTCCCCTGCTGCCGCAGGTGGTCCTGGCGCGGGGGGAGCCCCGGCTGGCCACGCTGATGCAGTTGGTGGGCGATGAGACGCGCGCGCGGCGTCCCGCGCGTGAACTCGTGCTTGAACGGCTGCTGGAGGTGTTGCTGATCGAGGCGCTGCGGTGCAGCAGCGAGACGGCATCCGCGCCGGGCTTGGCGTGGGGGTTGGCCGACGAACGACTGGCCGGCGCGCTGCGCGCCTTCCATGCCCGCCCCGAACATTCCTGGACGGTGGCGGAACTCGCGGCCGAGGCGGCCCTGTCCCGCTCCGCCTTCTTCGCCCGGTTCAGCCGGACGGTGGGCTTGGCCCCCATGGAATATGTCCTGGCCTGGCGCATGGCCCTGGCCCGGCGCATGCTGCGCGGGCACGAACTGGCGGTGGAACAAGTGGCCGAACGCGTCGGCTACAGCTCCGCCAGCACCTTCAGCGTCGCCTTCGCCCGGCACGCGGGCATGCCGCCCGCCCGTTATGCGCGGATGCGGGCGCCCGCGTGACCGGGCATCGAACCTGCCCCGTCATGGTTGCTTCACCAGTTCCGCCCACTGGGCGAACTTGAAGGCGTCGGTCTGGATGCCGGTCGGCTGGGGATGGCCGTGGGCCGCCGGGTACAGACCGTGCGTCGGGGCGACGCCACGGTCGTCGGCCTGGGCCAGGATTTCACCGCTGAGGCCATTACCGTGCAGCTTGAGATCCAGGCCGACGACGTAGGGTCGCCGCACACCATCCTCCAGCCCCAGGCTGGCCGACAGGATGCCGCGCAGATAGCCGTCCCTGCTCACATGCGGGTGGTTGACCAGAACCTCCCGCTGGTCGCCCAGCTTGGCGTGGACATCGCCGCCAGCGAAGACGGTCAGGGTGATGGGCAGGTCGCCGGCATAGGTCGCCACCCGGCCCTTCCACACGCCGACCAGATCCGGCCCCGGCGCGAACGGTGCGGATGGCGGCGGGGCCTCATCCGGCGGCGCCTGCCAGTGGGGGATCAGCGTCGCCATGATCTGGTCGGCGATGGTGCCGGGCAGGTCCCAGACCTCGGCATTGCACAGGACGACGACCACCAGCTTTTCGGAGGGGACGACCCTCAACTCGGTCTGCACGCCGGGCATGCCGCCGGTGTGGGCATAGACGGCGACGCCGTCGCGGGTGCTGGTCTCCCACCCCACGCCGTAACCCTTGCCCGGCCCCATGGGCATGGTGGGGCGCAGCATGGCGTCCACCTCGGCGTCGGACAGGATGGCCGCCTGGTCCGGCAGGTGGGTCTTCAGGACGAACAGGCCCAGCCGCGCCAGATCATGGGCGCTGGCATAGATGGCGGAGGCGCCGGCATGGTTGGTCTCATAGGGCGCGATCGGCAGGCCGTCGATGCCGTAACGAACCGCCTGATAGGGCGCCAGCGCCGGCTCGCCCCCCACCGAGGTGCGGGTCATGCCCAGCGGCAGGAACACCGCCTGCCGCAAATAGTCGGCGAAGCTTTGGCCGGCAGCGCGGGCGATGACGGTGCTGAGCGCCCCGTAGCCCAGGTTGGAATATTCGAACCGCTCCCCCGGCGGCGACATCAGCACGCCGAACCGGCGGATGGTCTCGTCCGGATCCGGCGGCGTCCATGGCTCGTTCTCATAGAAGTACTGACAATATTCGGGCAGGCCGGAGGAATGGTTGGCCACCCGCCGGACGGTAGCGCCGGCCGCGTCGCCCACCCGCGCCGTCAGCTTGGCCGACCCCAGATAGTCGTTCACAGGCCGGTCCAGATCGATCTTGCCGGCCTTGACCAGGGTCATCAGCGCCAGGCCGGTCATGGTCTTGCTGATGGAGGCCAGCGAATAGGACGTGTCCGGGGTGGCGGCCACCCGCCGCTCCCGATCCGCCCAGCCGAACCCCTCTTCCCAGATGATCTTACCGTTCTTGGCGACGGCGACGGTGATGGAGGGCACCTGCTGTCCCCCCTCCTGTTCGGTCGCCAGATCCCGGCGGATCGCGGCCCGCACGGCATCGAACGGGTCCGCCAGCGCGGATGCGGAACCGCAGAGAAGGACCAGGCAAATGAAGGCGGCAAGCTGCTTCTGCATCCCGGAAGCCCCCGTCGATCGCCCCGCCGGTGTCGGCTTGGAAAACGCAGGATCGATCCGGGTGGCCCGAGGCACAAGGTCCACTTCCATCCTTTTTCTAAACTCGATTTTAGCCCGCCATCGTCTCCTGGGGGTGGATCATGCCCCTTCCGTCACCCGCCGAAGGAGCCAGCCGCCATGAACCCGCTTTTCCTCAACACCATCCTGCTGGGCGGCACCACCACCGACAAGTTGCGCGCCGCATCCGCCGCCGGCTTCGCGCAGGTGGAGCTGTGGCGGCAGGATGTGGAGGCGTTCGGCGGCACGCCGGACGGGTTGAAGGACGAACTGGCGACCCGCACGCTGGGCCTGACGGACTATCAGGTGCTGCTGGATTTCGACGGCGCGCCTGCGGCCAAGCGCGAGGCCAAGCGGCGGGAGGCCCTGGCGATGCTGGACACCGCCTCCCGCGTCGGCGCCACCACCTTGCTGGTGCCCGCGTCCACCGACGCCGCCTGCGACGGCGCCCGCGTGATCGAGGACATGGCCTGGCTGGCCCAGGCCGCCGCGGCGGGTGGCCTGCGCATCGCCTATGAGGGCATGGCGTGGAGCACGCTTCACCCCACCCTGCCCGCCGCCTGGGACGTGGTCCGGCGGGTGGATGCACCCAACCTGGGCCTGGTGGTCGACGCCTTCCACATGTTCGTGCGCGGCCGCACGGCCGATGACCTGGACGGCATCCCGGCGGGGGCCATTTACCTGGTGCAGCTGTCAGACCTGGATCACGCGGTCGGCCCCGACACCCTGATCGAGACCGCCCGCCACCACCGCCTGCTGCCGGGCCGGGGCCGCTTCCCGCTGCGCGGCCTGCTCGACCGGCTGAAGCACATCGGCTACGGCGGCCCCATCGGGCTGGAAGTGTTCAACGATGACCTCAAGGCCCGCGACCCGATGGTGACAGCGGTGGAGGCGATGGCGGCGCTGCGGCGGGTGTTGTCCGAATAGCCAGTGCCCGTTCCCGCCACGGTCGTCAGTCGTGCAATGGGGATAGCCCGGCGAGTAGCGGCGCGTACGTGGCGAACCGGTGGGATACCAACTCCGTGAAGAGCCGCACGATCGTGTCCCAGGTCGTGGTGTAAGAAGCGCCCGGTCATTTTGGTCTCCGGCGCGTTTGGCCGGGACGATCATGCGGCGACAGTGGGCAGCATGATGGTTGGATCATCGCCGACGGCGGCGATGGTTTCCAGGGTCATGTAGCGACCGCGCTGAACTGCCCATTCATCGTTGATCTCCATGAGGACGGCACCCACCAGGCGGGTGATGGCGTCCTCGTTCGGGAAGATACCGACGACCTCGGTACGGCGCTTGATCTCGCCGTTGAGGCGTTCGATGGGGTTGGTGCTGTGCAGCTTTGCCCTGTGGGCGGCGGGGAAGGACATGAAGGCCAGGACGTCCTCCTCGGCCTCGTCCATCAGGGCGGCGAGCTTGCCGACCTTGGGTCGGAGTTGATCGGCGACCTGGCGCCACTGGGTCCGGGCGGCGGTGGCGTCATCCTGGGCAAAGGCGGTGCCGATGAAGGCAGCCACCACACGGCGGCCTTGCTTGCCGGCGTGGGCCAAGGCGTTGCGCATAAAGTGGACACGGCAACGCTGCCAGGTGGCACGGAATACGCGGGCGACAGCGGCCTTGATGCCCTCGTGGGCATCGGAGACGACCAGCTTGACGCCACCCAGGCCGCGGCGTTTGAGCTTGCGCAGGAACTCTACCCAGAAGGTCTCGGCTTCCGAGGTGCCGATGTCCATGCCCAGGATCTCTCGCCGACCGTTGGTATTGACCGCCACGGCGATGGTGACGGCCACGGAGACGATGCGGCCGTTCTGGCGGACCTTCACATAGGTGGCGTCGATCCACAGGTAGGGCCAGTCGCCTTCCAGCGGCCGTTCCAGGAAGGTCTTAACCCGGCCGTCGATCTCCTCGCACAGCCGGCTGACCTGGCTCTTGGAGATGCCGGTCATGCCCATGGCCTGGACCAGGTCGTCCACCGCGCGGGTGGAGACGCCCTGGATGTAGGCCTCCTGGATCACGGCGGTCAGCGCTTTCTCCGCCATGCGGCGGGGCTCCAGGAAGCCTGGGAAGTAGCTGCCCTTGCGCAGCTTGGGGATGTGCAGTTCCACCGTGCCGGCGCGGGTATGCCAATCGCGGTCACGGTAGCCATTGCGCTGAACCAGGCGGTCGGCCGACCGTTCGCCGTGGCCGGCACCGGTCAACTCCTGAACCTCCAGTTCCATCAGTCGCTCGGCGGCAAAGCCGATCATCTGTCTCAGGACATCGGCGTCTGCGCCCTTTTCAAGCATCACGCGCAGCGCCATCATCGGGTCGGTCATCGTGGTCACCCTCGGTTGGGGATGTGTTGTGGTGACCAAACTCTACCGAAGAACCGCGATGACCGCCCGCCGTGTCAGGCCTTCCAGCCGGCTATGCCGGCCTCCACGCCTGACACGGCGGAGGCGCTCCTACACCACGCAGTGGGACGTGACCAGCCGCTTGGTCTTGCGTGTCTCCCCCTGTGTGAGTAGCCAGAGCGTTCCGTACAGGTGCATTTAAAGGCCACAAAATCGCGAAGGTCGAGGTGAGCCTGACAGCGCATGGGCGCCGTTCGAAGAGCGGGGAATTGGCATCGCCACCAATACTTTCACCGGCAAAATAGCGGGCATGGCGGCCAGATTTGCAACAAAGACGCGCCCTCTACTACCGGTAAGCAACTGCCGGCGGCATAGGCGTTAGAATTTTTCGCTCAAATATCGACGCAGCAGCTGTCAAGCATTGCACAAAATCGCAACTCCCGGTTTATATTCATACCCATTCCCAGTGCGTGATGGGCTTGCAATGCTGCCTTTGATTCAGAGATATGGCGTCCTTCTAGCTTCGATGATCGCCATAGTTTCAGGGATTGGCCTGAACAACGAGGCCGGTGCGGCGCCACCGACCATGGTCCGCCAAGCTCAGCAGGCCCTCGTTCAGCAAGGGTATGATCCGGGACCCGTTGACGGTCACGCCGGCGCCAGAACACATACGGCAATCCAAGCGTTCCAAGGAACCCACAACCTCCCCATGACAGGAGAGTTGGACGCTGAAACCGTCCGCCTCCTGGTTGGACAATCGCCGCAGCCGCCACGTCCACCGGAACCTCGCAAGCACAAGGAAGTGAAGACATCGCTTGCGGCTCCCGCCACTTCTCCCATCAAGGATGCCAAGGCTGGAACGGCACAATTGCCCCCACCTCCCGTCACCGTGAATGCTTCCGGTCCGCCTACCTCCGCGCCCACGCCCATAGCCATATTGGGTGGCTTTGTCTTGGTGCTTGGAGGTGTCGGTTGGTGGTTGCATCGTACCAAACCCTCTCCACTCTCCGCTGTTCCGATCCCAAAAGCACTGCAAGAGCAAGCTCCACTGGCGACATCCTATCTCCGTACCGGACGTCCTGAATCGGAGGCGGATGACCGGTCCGCACCATCACCTTACTCTAGCCAAGCTTATTGCCGGAACTTGGTGGTCAACTTTGGCGCTGGCGCGCCGCCTCATCCCTCCCAAGGCCCCGCGCAGCCAACGGAGATGCCACAGGTCAGCAGCCCTACAGAGCCTTTATTGGCAGGCTCGCCGTTTCCTGACACCGGCGACGGCGAGTCCAACTCGTGCGAGCCCCCACTTTCCCCTGGAGAGATCAACCGCCGAAAGGTGGCGGAAATCCTTGCACGGAAAGCTTTGCTTCAATCCGCCCCTACTTCCGCGCCAGCAACGGAAGTACCGCACCCTATCGTTCCTTTGGCGCCTCTACCGGCACTCCCCACACCTCTTGATCCCGACATAGCTGAGCCTGATCCGCCCGAAGCACCACTTTCCCCCGGTGAAATCAACCGCCGAAAGGTGGCGGAAATTCTGGCTGGCCGACCTTCGCAGGCGCAGGTCAAGTCGGCGCAATCGCCAGCATCCCCCACCCATCAGCAGCATGGCGATATCGATTGGGGCAATCTCGGGATAGCGGGCGGCGCCGCCAAGTCTGAACCAATCATTGAGCAGGCTCCCACTAAAAAAAACGGGGGGTGGGTGCCAGCGGGCAAGGCTGTAACGGTCGCAAGCATTACCGTGTCGGACGGCATGATCTATGTCGGTACACGACTGCCCTGCTTAAGGGGACATGGCACTGAAAATTGCCTCATCAATCCGAATTGGTCCGTCCGCGTGGCAACATCGGCTGCGTCGCCAAACTATTTCCCCGCCTATGAACGCCTCGACCCTGGTCAGCGATACGTTTATTTGCGCTGGCTGGCGGAGGGCCGCCGAGATCCGAATATCGATATTGGCTATGTTTTTCTTTTCTTTTATGGCCTGGAGCGGAGGCTGATTGGGGACGGCAGCACAGAAGACGCGCATGCCCTGATCAATGAAGTTGAAAGACTGCGCGGCATTTATGGCCACAACCCTTCATTCTCGCGGTATGCAGCGGAACTCCTGGGTGTCGCGCGCCTGACTCTTCAAGGTCAGACGAATGCGCCACCTGAGCTTACGGACCGTAACTGGGAAATGCCACTCGCTCTGAAGGTCGGCTTGGGCGGCCGTGTCGCGGCCGGAGAGCCGCTTTCAGGTGAATGGATGCTGGCCTGGCTGCACTGTGATCCAGAGTTGGTTTGGAGGACACCGGCAAGTCGGGCGGCGGATACCTTCAAGATCCTTTTCCTGAAGCGGTTTTCCCAAAGTTTTCCCAACGGCCTTACGGTGAAGCCGCCCAAACGCATGCTTCAACCATCTTATCGAGCGTGCAGTGGCACGTTCAGCGTCACGATCACCGTTCAGGTAAATGATAAGCCGCTGGTGCTGCCGGACGTGTCAGTGTTAACGGCACCGCTCACCAAGGTCAGGCCCATCGCGGAAGCGTGCATGACTGATCTTGATAGTTACAGCCGCTTCCTGGGCAAGACGCCGGAACGGCGTGACGGCGTGGAGGCATATGCCCTCCTGCCCCTGGACTTACGTGACGCGCCTCCCCCGGCCGTCCGCGATTTAATCACGTGGCTGGAGCACACGGTCGTTGGATCGGCAGTCGTGGTTCCGGTAGACGAGCTGACTCAACGCATTGTCGGCAGCACCATCGAGAAGCCCGCCAAGCGCGACATGCAAGTGTTGAGTAGCACCTTGAAGAGCTTCGGATTCGGTATGGAGCCCGACCCCGACTATGGCGGCCGCACGCTGCGGACGGAAGAACCTGTCGCTCTTTTTCGCCTTGGCGATACACCGCCTGTCGCTCCATCGCCTGCGTACAGCGGAGTGCTGCTGCGTCTCACATTGGCCGTGCTGATAGCACATGCCGATGGTGCGGTTGCGGAGGAGGAGCGCATGCTTCTCTCCAGCCATATTGGCGACACACCGGACCTTTCAGACGCGGAACAACTGCGGCTTATCGCGCATCTGTCCTGGCTTATTGCGTGCCCGCCGGAGCTCACATCCTTGAAGGGCCGCATCAAAACGTTGTCGGCACCGGAGCGGGAGGCCGTCGGCCAACTCGCCATCGCCGTGGCATCGGCCGACGGCCTCATCGAGCCAAGGGAAATCAAGCTCCTGCAAAAGCTGTTCAAGGCCTTGGAGATGGACCCGGAAGCGGTGTTCTCTCATCTGAACGCGCTTGGAACTTCCGCGAGGACTTACCCAGCAAGTACTGCTTCGACGGGGCGCCCCGATGTGGTGCAATTGGACCCCGACCGGATCCGCAGAATCCAGGCCGACACCGCCAGGGTATCGAATGTACTGGGAGCGATCTTTGCGGATGAAGTGACCGTGCCTGAAGTTCCGTCACAGGCTGAAGTCACCGACAAGGCCGATGAAGGGGATGACCTGTTCGTTGGCCTTGCTCCGCCGCATCGCGAGCTATTGATCGAGTTGCTCGCGTCCCAAACATGGGCACGCGCCGATTATGAGACTTTGGCCCGGTCGCTTGATCTGATGCCCGATGGCGTTCTGGAAACGATCAATGAATGGGCATTCGATCAATTCGACGAACCCATCCTGGAAGACGGCGATCCGCTGATCGTCAACAGCACCTTATTGCAGTTTACCCCTCATTCCGAACTGGAGCCTGCCCTCAATGCCTGAACCCACCCGAATCAAACCCAAGGACCGGGATCTCATTCTTCAGGCCTTGCGCGCCGGCGTGGTTCCACGGCTTGGACTACAACACATTCAAGTTGGGCGAGCCCGCGAGGTCGAGGAAATGGTCCGAGACGTAGAACGGATCGGCCAGGGCGGTGCCGCCATCCGCTTCGTTATTGGCGAGTATGGCACGGGCAAAACCTTTTTCCTGAACTTGGCCCGCCTGATCGCGCTGGAGAAGAAGCTGGTCGTGATCAACGCCGACCTCGCCCCCGACCGCCGACTGCACGCGAGTGGGGGCCAAGCACGCAGCCTGTACAGCGAACTTCTCCGCAACATGGCCACCCGGACGCGGCCGGAAGGCGGCGCGCTCGCCAGTGTCGTGGAGCGCTTTATTGGTGATGTCCACAAGGACGCCAAGGCCGGCGGCCATAGCGTCGAGGACCTTGTGCAGGAACGTCTCGCCCCCTTGCAGGATTTAGTGGCGGGTTACGATTTCACCACGGTCCTGACCCATTACTGGCGCGCATCGGAAGACGGCAACGAACCAGGCAAGGCCGCAGCGCTCTGCTGGTTGCGGGCGGAGTATTCAACCCGCACCGAGGCGCGGCAGGCCCTGGGCGTGCGCGACATCATCGACGACGCCAGCTTTTATGATTATCTGAAGCTGCTAGCCCGTTTCGTCACCATCGCTGGGTATGACGGGCTGCTGGTGGTCTTGGACGAGATGGTCAATCTCTACAAGCTAACCAGCGTCCAGGCTCGTTCGTCCAACTATGAGCAGATTCTGCGCATTCTGAACGACGTACTTCAGGGTTCGGCCGAGAATGTCGGTTTCCTGCTTGGCGGCACCCCGGAGTTTCTGATGGACCCGCGGCGGGGCCTCTACAGCTACCCTGCCCTACAGTCTCGCTTGGCGGAAAACCGCTTTGTCCGGGATGGCCTGGTCGACCTGAGCGGCCCCGTCATCCGCCTGCAGAACCTGATGCCCGAAGATCTCTACGTTCTGCTGCGAAATTTGCGCCATGTACACGCCGGGGGCGATCCGGCGCGGCACGCCGTGCCGGATGAAGCGCTCACGGCTTTCATGAACCATTGTTCCTCGCGCATCGGGGACGCCTATTTCCGGACGCCACGCAATACCGTGACCGAATTCGTGAGCCTGCTCTCCGTCCTTGAACAGAACCCCGGAACGCCGTGGCAGTCCTTGCTGGGTACAATAATGCCGGCAATCGATGTCCCCCCGCCCGATACCATTCCCGACGGCGATGACGATGACCTCACTTCCTTCAAACTCTGATCCCTTTGCCCTGCTGCATCCAAGCATCCGGCATTGGGTTTGGCGGCAAGGATGGGGTGATTTGCGGCCGGTGCAGCGAGCAGCCATCCCGTCCGTCCTTGAAGGTGGGCGCGATGTCATCATTGCAGCGCAGACTGCGGGCGGCAAGACGGAGGCCGCTTTTCTGCCCTTGCTGTCACGTATCGTGGATGAGCCGGCCGGAGGCTTTCGCATTCTCTATGTCAGCCCTTTAAAAGCCCTCATCAACGATCAATTCCGCCGTCTGGATGCCTTGTGCGAAGCTTTGCAAGTACCGGTATTCCGATGGCATGGCGATGTGTCCGCCGCGCAAAAGTCAAAAGCGCGGCAGCAGCCAGCGGGTGTCCTGTTGATCACCCCTGAATCCCTGGAAGCCACCTTCATCCGTCGCGGGCCGGAGATGGCCCGATTGTTTGGTGCGCTTGACGCCGTCGTCATCGATGAACTTCACGCTTTCATCGGAACGGCCCGCGGCCGGCAATTACAGTCGCTTTTGCATCGGCTTGAGATCGTCGCGGAACGGCGTGTCACTCGGGTCGGTCTATCCGCGACGCTGGGGGACTTGAGACTCGCTGCCGAGTTTCTTCGCCCGGGCCAAACCGAAAACGTTGTCCTGGTCGAGGACCGATCAACTGAGCAAGAGCTCCGCCTGCAACTGCGGGGTTATGAACTACGCGAGAAGCCCAAAGTATCGCCCAGGGGAACTGAGGTCGAAGACGTTGATGCTGCCGTACTGCGGGAAATCGGCACGCATCTGTTTCGGGTTCTTCGGGGGGGGCGCCATCTGATATTCGGCAGCAACAGAAGCAACGTCGAGGAGTTGTCCGACCTGCTCCGTTCCTTATGTGAACAGGAGGGCGTCCCCAACGAGTTTTTTCCACATCATGCCAATCTATCGCGCCAGCACCGGGAATTCGTCGAGGAACGATTGCGGGAGGGGCCTTTGCCCACCACAGCAATTTGCACTTCCACTTTGGAATTGGGCATCGACATTGGTGATGTCGGGAGTATCGCGCAGATCGGTCCACCCTGGTCGGTGGCCAGCCTGCGCCAGCGGATGGGACGGTCCGGGCGGCGTGATGGCCAGCCCGCGATAGTGCGTCTTTATGTAACGGAAACTGAATTATCGCCACGGACGGCACCGCTGGACGCCCTACGTTGTGCCCTGGTGCAAGCGACCGCTATGGCACAGGCGCTGCTGAACCAATGGGTTGAGCCACCGCGTCCAAGCGTGGTGGACTTATCGACGCTGGTGCATCAGACCTTGGCGCTTATTGTCGAACGGGGCGGCGTACACGCCCGCTTCGCATGGGAAACGCTCTGTAAGAATGGCCCCTTCAGCCTCGTGCCGGGGCCCCTTTATGCCGATCTGCTACGGGCCCTGGGGAGACCCGATAGGGCACTGATCGAACAATCACCGGACGGCACGTTGCTGCTGGGTCAAGTTGGAGAACGTCTGGTCGATCATTATGATTTTTACTCGGTGTTCAAAAGCAGTGAGGAATACAGGGTAGTGCATGCGGGCACGACGCTGGGGACCCTTCCTGTTATCAACCCGCTAACTGAAGGGATGACGATCATTTTCTCCGGTCGGCGGTGGCGTGTAATGGCAGTGGTCGCGCAGGAGAAGTTAATCGAAGTGCTGCCTTCTGCTGCGGGCCGCCCGCCCGCCTTCGCCGGTGGGGGCGGAGACCTTCATGACACCATTGTTCGAGAAATGCGGGAGATCTATCGCACTGACGCTGTTCCAACGTTCCTCGATACATCTGCCAAGACGTTACTGGCCGAGGGCCGCGCCACTTTTTCCCGGCTGGGGCTCGATCATTCAAGCGTGATTGCGATAGAGGGTGAGGTTTGGCTCTTCCCTTGGGTGGGAATGCTCCAGCTTGGAACACTGGCCTTGGCGTTACGCAAGCGTGGCCTAGATGCCAATCCACGTGGCATCGCGATTGAAATTTCTGATGCGTCAGTCAGGAACGTCATCGCGGCATTACGCGAAATAGCGTCTGCCCCCGCCCCCGTAGCGATGGAACTCGCCGCGTTCAGCGGGGCACGGTCGATAGGGAAGTATGATGATTATCTGACCGATCCCTTGCTGATCCAGTCATATGCCAGTCAATGGATCGATACGACCAATCTTCCCGGTATTGCCGCTGCGGTCCTGTCGGGATAGACCGCCTGACCGGCGGTCATCCGCAATTCCACACCGCCAGTATTTTAGTTCCCAAAATATTCCATGCGGAAATCGCCGCCCCTCACTCCCACTCAATGGTCCCCGGCGGCTTGCTGGTGATGTCGTAGGTCACGCGGTTGATGCCGCGCACCTCATTGATGATGCGGGTGGCCACGCGGCCCAGGAACTCGTGTTCGAAGGGGTAGTAGTCCGCCGTCATGCCGTCGACCGAGGTCACGGCGCGCAAGGCGCAGGCGTAGTCGTAGGAGCGGCCATCGCCCATCACGCCGACGGTGCGCACCGGCAGCAGGACGGCGAAGGCCTGCCAGATCTTGTCGTACAGGCCGGCCTTGCGGATTTCGTCCAGGTAGACCACGTCGGCCTTGCGCAGGATGTCCAGCTTCTCCGGCGTGATCTCGCCAGGGATGCGGATGGCCAGGCCGGGGCCCGGGAAGGGGTGGCGGCCGATGAAGGCGGGGGGCAGGCCCAGTTCCACGCCCAGGCGGCGCACCTCGTCCTTGAACAGCTCGCGCAGCGGTTCCACCAGCTTCAGGTTCATGCGTTCCGGCAGGCCGCCCACATTGTGGTGCGACTTGATGGTGACGCTGGGGCCGCCGGTGAAGCTGACGCTTTCGATCACGTCGGGGTAGAGCGTGCCCTGGGCCAGGAAACCGGCGCCGCCGATCTTCTTCGCCTCGACGTCGAAGATCTCGATGAAGGTGGCGCCGATGGTCTTGCGCTTCACCTCCGGATCGCTGACGCCGGCCAGCTTGCCCAGGAACAGGTCGGCCGCGTCCACGTGCACCAGCGGGATGTTGTAATGGTCGCGGAACAGGGTCACGACCTCATCCGCCTCGCCGGCGCGCATCAGGCCGGTGTCGACGAAGATGCAGGTCAGCTGGTCGCCGATGGCCTCATGGATCAGCACGGCGGCCACCGAGCTGTCGACGCCGCCGGACAGGCCGCAGATAACCTTGCCGGTACCGACCTGGGCGCGGATCTTCTCGATGGCGGCGTTCTTGAACGCGGCCATGGTCCAGTCGCCCGACAGGCCGGCGACGGCGAACAGGAAGTTGGCGATCAGGGCGGAGCCATGGGGGGTATGCACCACCTCCGGATGGAACTGCACGGCGTAGAAGCGGCGGGCGTCATCGGCGATGATGGCGTAGGGCGCGCCCTCGCTGGTCGCGACGATGCGGAAGCCTTCGGGCAGCTGGGCGACGTGGTCGCCATGGCTCATCCACACCTGCTCGCGCGCGCCGACCTGCCACACGCCTTCGAACAGGGCGCAGGGCTCCTTCACGTCGACGAAGGCGCGGCCGAACTCACGGGTGTCGCCCAGCACCACCTTGCCGCCCAGCTGTTCGCACATGGTCTGCTGGCCGTAGCAGATGCCCAGCACGGGCACGCCGGCGGTGAACACGATCTCCGGCGCACGCGGGCTGCCGGGCTCCGTCACCGAGGCCGGGCTGCCCGACAGGATGATGGCGCCGGGGTTGTAGGTCTGGATGGCCGCTTCCGCCATCGAGAACGGGTGGATTTCGCAATAGACCCCGGCCTCGCGCACACGGCGGGCGATCAGCTGGGTCACCTGCGACCCGAAATCGAGAATCAGAACCCGATTGGAGGTCGTCGGCGTTGCCATGGCTTCATCCATATATGTGGGGTTTCGCGAGTGGCCGCACGCTAGTCCAAGCGCCTTTGGACGGCAAGCGCCGGACGGGCAAGGGCACCCCGCGCCGGACGCGGGCTGGACCCACGCCAGCATATGGGCACGGGGGGCAAGGCGGGACAGCCCATGGACATTGATTTGTTATTTTGCTAACTAACGAACTACGTGCATACGTCCGCACCACTGAAGGAGCATCCGTCCCGTGATCGCGTCCCTGACCCGTCGCCTGCCCCACCTCATCGCCGCAGCCTTGCTGGCCCTGGCGTCCTTACTGGCCCCTCTGCCCGGCCAGGCGCAGGCCGTACCGCCCACTGAAAGCGACCTCACCCTGGACGGCGGCATGGGGGACGGCGGCGCGACCTTGGGAGCCCTGCACGGCACCCTGATGATCCCCGACGGTTGGGCGGGCGGCCCGGCGGTGGTGATCCAGGCGGGTTCCGGCCCCACCGATCGCGACGGCAACAGCCGCATCCCCGGCGTCCATCCCGACACCCTGAAGCTGATCGCCCAGGGCCTGGCCACCCACGGCATCGCCAGCCTGCGGGTGGACAAGCGCTGCATCGCCGCCAGCGCCGGCGCCTGCCCAGGGGAAGACAAGCTGCGCTTCACCACCTATGTCGATGACATGGCCGCCTGGGCGCGCCTTATCACAAAGCAGCCCAAGGTGGGCTGCGTCCTGCTGCTGGGCCATTCCGAGGGCGCCACCATCGCCACCCTGGCGGCCGCGAAGCTGGCGGTGGACAAGGCGCCGGTTTGCGGCGTGCTGTCCCTGTCCGGCAGCGGCCGGCCCTTTGGGCAAGTCCTGATCGAGCAGATGAAGGCCAGCGGCGCCCCACCCGCCCTGGTGGAAAAGGCGGCATCCATCGAGGCGTCCCTGGCCGGCGGCCAGACGGTGGCGGATGTGCCGCCCCCCTTGCAGGCCATGTTCCGCCCGGCCGTCCAGCCCTACCTCATCTCCATGATGGCCTTGGATCCGGCCAAGGGGGCGGGCGCCCTGACGGTGCCGCTGCTGATCCTTCAGGGCGAGACGGACCTGCAGGTGTCGGTGGCGGACGCCCGCCTGCTGGCCCAGGCGCAGCCGGCGGCCACCCTGGCCCTCATCCCCGGGGCCAACCATGTGCTGAAGACGGCGCCGGCCGACCGCCCGGCCAATCTGGCGACCTATGCCGACCCCACCTTGCCGCTGGCGCCCGGGGTGATGGACGCCATCACCGGCTTCATCGCCACGGCGGTGGCCCGGCATTAGCCCCTTGCGCTGGCGGGGCGGCACCCCCATTCAATGGGAAACACCCTGGGGGCACCCGTCTTGGCTGATCTGACTTTGCTGGACAATCCCGTCTGGAACGCCGTGACCACAGCCCACCAACCCCTGGGGCAGGTGCACGGCCGGGCCGCCCGCTATCAGGAGCACATCTCCCCCCTCGCCGGCCTGGCGGAACCGTCGGCCGCGGCCTTGGCCGATCTGGCGACCCTGGTACCGGCCGGCCACACCATCGGCCTGGTCAGCCCGACGGCCCTGGACTTCCCCGCCCAGGATTGGCAGGTGCTGCGCGCGCGGGAGGTGGACCAGATGGTGTGCCAGGACCCGCCCCCGCCGCCGCCCGTGCCGCTGCTGCCCCTGGGCACCGCCGACGTGCCCGACATGATGGATCTGGCGGCACGGACGGAGCCTGGCCCCTTCCTGGAAGGCACCATCCGCATGGGCGCCTATTTCGGCCTGCGCAGCGGGGACGGCCGGTTGATGGCCATGACCGGCCAACGCATGCACCTGCCCGGATTGCGGGAGATCAGCGCCGTCTGCACCGATCCGGATTTCCGGGGCCGGGGACTGGCCCAAACCCTGGTCGCCGCCGTGGCCGTGGGCATCGCCACCGAAGGCAAGACGCCCTTCCTGCACGTGAAGACGGAAAACGAAGCCGCCAAGAAAATCTATGAAAAGCTGGGCTTCCGCGTGCGGCGGTCGGTGCATTTCACGGTGCTGCGGCGGCTTTGAAGACGCGCGCCAGCGCTAGGCCACGACCGTGGCCGCCGCAGATTTCTGGGGAGCGAAGCGGACTGGAAATCGAGGATAAGCCAAGGCGCGGATGCGCCGCCGGCGTTTGAGGCAAACGAAAGGCCCTCACCCCTCGCTGTACGACGACAGCCGCGCCAGCGGCGCCAGGTCCAGCCAGCCGTAGGCGACCTCGGTCAGGCGGGTGCCGGCGAAGGTGATGGGTTGTTCCGCCAGGCGGGTGCCGCCCAGGCGCTCGTAGAACCAGCGGGCGGGATTGTCGCGCAGCACCCAGACGCAAGCCGAACGCATGCCGCCGGCCAGCAGTTCCGTGGCCATGGTGGCCATCAGGCGGCGGCCATGGCCCTGGTTCTGGGCGTGGTCGTACAGGTAGATGGCGTAGAACTCGCCCTCATACCCGCGCATGTCGGTGCGCTGGGGACCGCAGGTGGAGAAACCCACCACGCCCGTGGCCGGCAGGCCGTCGGCGGCGATATTCTCCCCGATGGCGACGAAGGTGCGGCGCTGGCGGCCGTTCAGCAGACCCTGCCAGCGGGCGGCGTGCGCCTCGGGCGACAGGCCCACCAGGTACTGGTCGGGCAGTTGCCCCGGATATGTGCTGCGCCAGCTGGCGACATGGACGCGGGCGATGGCCGCGGCGTCCGCCGCGGTGGCGGGCCGCACCAAACCGATTTCCGCCGGACCGTGAGCCATGGGCCGCCCCTCGTTCCCGTTACCATGGGCATCATCCTGCCGCAGAACGGGGCCGCCCGCCAGGGGCGGCGCAACCGGTCCGCGGGGATCATTCCGGGCAAGGGTCCGAGGCCGCGGGGTCAGGCTTCGGCGACGGCCTCATCCGCGGCATCCTCGGCCGGCTCGGCCGGCTCGGCCGCATCCGCCACCACCGGCGCGTCCTTGCGCACCATGACGGCGGCGAAGAAACCGTCGGTGTCATGGCGGGCCGGGGACAGCGACAGCATGTCGCCCGTGGCCGGCGGCGTGCCCATGCCCTCGGGCCAGGCCTGGGCGATGGGCAGCAGGGTGAAGTCCGGATGGGTGGCCAGGAAGCTGGCCACCTGGTCCTGATTCTCCTCCGGCAACAGCGAGCAGGTGGCATAGACCAGCCGCCCGCCGGGCCGCACCAGGCGGGCGGCGCTGTCCAGGATCTCCGCCTGCAGGGGCAGCAGTTCGCTCAAGCCCGGGCCCAGCTGGCGCCAGCGGGCGTCGGGGTTGCGGCGCCAGGTGCCGGTGCCGCTGCACGGCGCGTCCACCACCACGCGGTCGAAGCGCGCCTTGTGGCGCTTCACCCACGGATCGCGGGCGGACTTCAGCGGCCGCGTCTCGATATTGTGCAGGCCCGCCCGGCGGAACCGTTCCTGGGCGCGCTTCAGGCGGCCGTCCAGCACGTCGCAGGCGACCACGCGGCCCTTGTTGGCCATCATGGCGGCGATGGCCAGGGTCTTGCCGCCGGCGCCGGCGCAGAAATCCACCACCTGCTGGCCCGGCTGCGGGTTGGTGGCGAAGGCCACCAGCTGCGAGCCCTCATCCTGGATTTCCAGCAGGCCTTCCTGGAAGGCCGGCAGCGTGGCGATGGGGAAACGGTTGCGCACCCGGATGCCCAGGGCGGAGATATTGGTGGCCTCCGCCTCCACCCCCGCCTTGCGCAAGGCGGCCAGCGCCTGGTCGCGCGTGCCCTTTACCGGGTTGACGCGCAGATCCATGGGGGCCTTGCCCAGCATGGCTTCCATTTCGGTAACGAAACGTTCGCCCAGCGCCTTCTGCAAGGTCTCCGCCGCCCAGTCCGGCACCTCGACGCGCACGGCGTCGGGCTGCTGCGGATGATCCAGCGTGTGGGTTTCCAGGGCCGCGATCAGGGCGCGCTCCGCCGCCTCCAGCGGGAACGGCGCGAACTTGCCGCCGTTGAAATGCTCCGCCACCGAGGCCGCCGAACGCCCCCGATGCAGCAGTTCGTCGGCGATCAGCAGGGCGCGCCCGTCGATCGCCGGCTGGCCTTCCCCACCATAACCGGACCGGTTCAGCCACCAATGCAGGCGGGCCCAACGGCGCAGGATGCCGTAGACACGTTCCGCCACATCGGTGCGGTCCTTGGCGCCGATGTAGCGGCGGGCGCGGAAGAAGGCGCTGGCCACGGCATCGGCGGGACGCGGCGTGGCCAGCACTTCCGTCAGAAGATCAATGGCGGCCTGCAAACGGGCGGTCGGGGTCATGGCGGGACTTCTTCTTTCTGAAACCGGCCGAAAAACTAAAGAGCCGGCTGGGGTTCCCATGGGGAACACGAGCCGGCTCTCGATCATAAGGGCGGAACGACGCGCCGGATCAACCCGGACGGTAGTTCGGCGACTCGTTGGTGATCTGGATGTCGTGGACGTGGCTTTCGCGCAGGCCCGCGTTGGTGATGCGCACGAAGCGGCAGTTGGTCTGCATCTCGGCCAGGGTGCCGTTGCCGGTGTAGCCCATGGCGGCGCGCAGGCCGCCCACCAGCTGGTGGATGACGCTGCCCACGGGGCCCTTGTAGGGCACGCGGCCTTCCACGCCTTCCGGCACCAGCTTCAGGGTGTTGCTGACTTCCGCCTGGAAGTAACGGTCGGCGGAACCGCGGGCCATGGCGCCCACCGAGCCCATGCCGCGATAGCTCTTGTAGCTGCGGCCCTGGTACAGGATGACCTCGCCCGGGCTTTCGTCGGTGCCGGCGAACATGCTGCCCAGCATGGCGCAATCGGCGCCGGCGGCGATGGCCTTGGCCAGGTCGCCGGAATACTTGATGCCGCCGTCGGCGATGACGGGGATGCCGCGTTCACGGCAGGCGTCCACCACGTCCATCACGGCGGTCAGCTGCGGCACGCCCACGCCGGCCACGATGCGGGTGGTGCAGATGGAACCCGGGCCGATGCCCACCTTGATGGCGTCGGCGCCGGCGTCGATCAGCGCCAGGGCGGCGGCGCCGGTGGCGACGTTGCCGGCGATGACCTGGGTGTAGTTGCTGAGCTTGCGGGCAGCGGCCACCTGGTCCAGCACCTTGGCGGAATGGCCGTGGGCGGTGTCGACCACCAGCACGTCCACGCCGGCGTCGAACAGGGCCTCGGCGCGGGCCAGCCCGTCAGGGCCGGTGCCGGTGGCGGCGGCCACGCGCAGGCGGCCCTTCTCATCCTTGCAGGCGTTGGGGTGCGACTGCGCCTTCTCGATGTCCTTCACCGTGATCAGGCCGATGCAGCGGTAGGCGTCGTCCACCACCAGCAGCTTTTCGATGCGGTGGCTGTGCAGCAGGCGCTTGGCCTCGTCCTTGCCCACGCCCTCACGCACGGTGATCAGGTTCTGGTGCGTCATCAGCTCCGACACCGGCTGGTGCGGATTGGTGGCGAACCGCACGTCGCGGTTGGTCAGGATGCCGACCAGCTTGCCGGCAGCGCCATTCTCCACCACCGGAATGCCGGAGATGTGATAGCGCGCCATCAGGCCCAGGGCGTCGGCCAGGGTGGCGTCGGCGGCGATGGTGATGGGGTTCACCACCATGCCGGACTCGAACCGCTTCACCCGGCGCACTTCCTCGGCCTGGCGCTCGATGTCCATATTGCGGTGGATGACGCCCAGGCCGCCGGCCTGCGCCATGGCGATGGCCAGCGCCGCCTCGGTCACCGTGTCCATGGCGGACGACAGCAGGGGAATGCCCAGCTCAATGGTCTTGGTCAGACGGGTGCGGGTGTCCACCTCGCCCGGCATCACACTGGACGCCGCAGGCTCCAGCAAGACGTCGTCGAAGGTCAGGGCTTCGCGGATTTGGAGCGCACGGGTCATGAACCATTCTCCCTAGGCGGCCAACCCATGGGGCAGCGGGCGGCCAGGCGTCGAATACGGGTATGGGACGACCTGCCCACCCCCACATTCGGGGGCCGGCCGTGTCGTCCAGGGCTTAAGGTTCGACGCACTATACACGCCACCGTGCGGATGTGAACCCACCACATGTGGGTCAAATCCGCCATGGCAGACTTGCGTGGGGAGCGGGAGGGCTTGTCCTCACGGAACAACGCGCAAGCCAGCGGCATGCACCATGCCGCTGCAGGCCCCAAGCGGGGCCGCCGGAGCTTTTTGGGGAGCGAAGCGGACTGAAAAGCGAGGACCAGCCAAGCCGCCGGACGGCGGCGCCCGGCACCTGAGGGCGCGCGAAATCAGCCCTGCGCGTCCTCATCTTCCACATCCAGCCGAACGCTGTGTCCGCGGAAGCCGGTGGCTACGACGTAGGTCTCCGAACTGTCGGCGCGGCTGGCCGCCGGCTTGGCGTGGCGGACGACGGCGAAGTCGCGCTTCAGCTGGTCCAGCAGGCTGCGCTCCGCCCCGCCCTGGAACAGCTTGGCGACGAACGCCCCGCCGGGCGCCAGCACCTCGGCCGCAAAGGCGTAGGCGGCATCCGCCAGGGCCATGATGCGCAGATGGTCGGTCTTGGGATGGCCGGTGGTGGGGGCCGCCATGTCGGACAGCACCACGTCGGCCGGGCCGCCCAACGCCTCCTTCAGGCGATCCGGCGCCTCCGGCAGCAGGAAGTCCAGCTGCATGGTGATGGCGCCGGGCACCTCATCCATGCCCAGGATGTCCAGGCCGATAACCTTGGCGCCGCGCACCTTTTCCACCGCCACCTGGGTCCAGCCGCCAGGGGCGGCACCCAGATCGACCACGCGGGTGCCGGGCCGCAGCAGGTGGTACTTCTCATCCAGCTGCAGCATCTTGAAGGCCGCGCGCGAGCGATAGCCGCGCTTCTTGGCCTCGGCCACGTAGGGATCGTTCAGTTGGCGTTCCAGCCAGCGGGCGGAGGAGTTGGAGCGCTTGGCCGCCGTCTTGACGCGGACAGTCAGGCCGCGCCCGCTCAACTTGCTGCCGAGATCCTTGGTGCTTTTGGTCATGGTGTGCGCAAACCCGGTTTGGCGGACCGGGCGCGGACGCCCGTCAACTAAGATTCAATGCAAGCGGCGGATATTGGCGCCACCGCCCGCAAAGGCAAGGTAAAGATCAACCGGGCACGCGCGTGGCAGCCATCAGTTCGGTCAGGATGCCCTCACGCACGCCGCGGTCGGCGATGCGCAAATTCTCCACCGGCCAGCGTTCCCAGATGGCCTCCAGCACGGCGCAGCCGGCGATCACCAGGTCGGCCCGGTCATGCCCGATGCAGGGATGGGCGGAGCGGCCGGCATAGTCCAGGTCCAGCAATGACTTGCTGATGGCCCGCGCCTCATCCAGGCCCAGCCAGGAGCCATCGACCTGGGCGCGGTCGTACCGGGTGAGGCCCAGGCGGATGCCGGCCAGGGTGGTGACGGTGCCGGACGTGCCCAGCATCTGCACCCGGCCGGCCGCGACCTCGCGCCCGATGTCGTTGCGGGCGTCGAAATCGGCCAGCGCCGACGACACCGTGTCCACCATGCCGCGATAGGCCTCGGGCAGCACGCGGTCGCCGCCGAACGTCTCCGTCAGGCTGACCACCCCCTGGGGCACCGACACCTGGTCGATCAGGGTGGGGCGGCCGCGGTTGAAGGACAGCCACATGATCTCGGTGGAGCCGCCGCCGATGTCGAACACCAGGGCGCGGGGGATGCGGCGGTTCAGCAATGCTGCGCATCCCGCCAGCGCCAGCCGCGCCTCCTCCTCCGCACTGATGATCTCGATGCGGATGCCGGTTTCCTCGACCACGCGGTCGATGAAGGCGTTGCAGTTGGCGGCGCGGCGGCAGGCCTCCGTCGCCACGGCGCGCACGTCGGTGACGCCGCGCCGGCGCATCTTGTTGCCGCAGATCTTCAGGGCCGCCACCGTGCGGGCCATGGCCTCATCCGACAGGGCGTTGGTGCGGCTGAGGCCCTCACCCAGTCGCACGATGCGGGAAAAGGCGTCGATGATGCGAAAGCCCTCCCGCCCCGGCCGGGCGATCAGCAGGCGGCAGTTGTTGGTGCCCAGGTCCAAGGCGGCCAAAATCGGCCGCCGCATAGGCTCACCCGGCCCCGCACCCCGGGGGGTGCCGGTGCCCGGCTGGGGCTGAACGCCCGTTTCACTCATCGCCGAACCAGCCTTCTTCGCATCGAAACCGCCCCCATCCGCCAGGTCGGCAACCCCGAAACGATCTGTCGGCGGGGGCGCCCCGGCGCCGGTGCGGCACACAGGCGATCATCCTAGACCAGGAAAGCGCCGGCGCACCACCACCGTCACACGCCCGGGGCCACGCTGTGGCCACACGCCTGTCCCGGCGGCGGCGGCCCTTGCGCACAAGCCGCCACCGCCCCGCCAAAAAAATTCAACAAAGGGCTACACAACCCCCATGAGGGGTGTTATAAGCCGCGCCGTCCGACGGACACGGCGCCAATCAACGCCGCGACCGTTCTGCTGGGGGATCGTCTAGCGGTAGGACTACGGACTCTGACTCCGTCAACCTTGGTTCGAATCCAAGTCCCCCAGCCAATTTCTTCCGCGACAGTTTCGGTTATCGGACAAGGGATGCCGACCGGCGTCGTCGCGGCCCGTCCTGCTGGGGGATCGTCTAGCGGTAGGACTACGGACTCTGACTCCGTCAACCTTGGTTCGAATCCAAGTCCCCCAGCCAAACGGCCTTTCCTTACATCACGGCCCCTGCGCCTTCGTGTTCCTTGCGACGCCTTTGGCGGGATATGCCAAGATATCCCGTGAAGGGAGTGATGGTCATGTCACACAGCATCGTTGGCAAACCGCCACGGAACCTCGCCACCCAAGTACGCCAGGACGCCAAAGCCGCTGCGGCCGAGATCATCGCCGACAGCCACCACCAGTCGCTTGGCAATATCTCAATCCGGGAGTTGCTTGAGGAAGGCCGCCGCGAATGGGTGCCGTCCCCGACGCATCCACAGCTGCGTTGAATGTCCTGTCAGCCTGACAGTTGACTTCCCCGCGCGTTCGCCGTTTCATCCACGACAGTGCGCATTGGGGCGCCACCTGTCCGCGGCAAGGGGGCCAAGCCCCCACCCATCCGGTTTCGGCCGTCCACATCCATCCCTTCTTCCGGCCCTTTGATAAGCGGACATCGGGCGTTTTTCGGAAGGAAGGTCCCATGGCAAACGACACCCCCTCTGCGCGCGTCCTGTCCGCCAGCACCAGCGTGGATGCGCTGCGGCGGGAGGCCAAGCGCTGGCTGAAGGCCCTTACCGGCGGCGACACGCAAGCCGCCCTGCGTTTCCTCACCCAGTTCCCCGGCCACACTGCCCCGCCCACCCTGCGCGAGGTGCAGCAGGCGCTGGCGCGCGAGCACGGCCACGCCAGCTGGGCGGCCCTGAAGCAGGAGGTGGAGGACCGGACCCGCACGCACGCGGAGCGCGTGCGCCTGTTCCTGGAGAAATCCGTCCATCGCTACGGCACCGATCCGGCCACGCGCACCTGGGGCGATTATGAGCGCGACGGCCCGGCCCGTGGTACCGTGGCCGCCCGCCTGCTGGCCCGACATCCCGAAATCGCGCGGGCCGACATCCACACCGCCGTCGCCGCCCACGACCTGGAAACCGTCGGCACCCTGCTGGGCCGCGATCCCGGCCTGGCGCACCACCGCAGCGATTTCGACGGCTGGACGCCCCTGATCCGCCTGGCCTATGCCCGCCTGCCGCCGGACGTGCAGCGGGACGCGCTGGCCGTCGCCACCCTGCTGCTGGACGCGGGCGCCGACGCGGACGCCGGCTGGTCGGACAAGAACCCGGAATTCACCGCCCTGGTGGGCGTCATCGGCGGTGGCGAGGGCGGGCAATCGCCCCATCCCGATGCCGAGGCTTTCGCCCGCCTGCTGATCGACCGGGGTGCCGACCCGCTGGCCGCCCAGGCGCTGTACAACACCTCGCTGGGCGACGACGACACCTTCTGGCTGGGCTGGCTGTGGGCGGAATCGGCCAGGCGGAATGAGACGGCCAGATGGACCGGCCCCGCCCCCAATGCCCTGGGGGGCAAGAAATCGGCCAGCGCCGTCGCCTACCTGCTGGGCAACGCCGTGAACAACAACCATCCGAACCGGGTGCGCTGGCTGCTGGACCACGGCGCCGACGCGCGCGGCGTCAACTTCTACAGCGGCCTGCCGGTCATCAAGCACGCCGTGCTGGGCGGGTACGGGGCCGTGGCCGATCTGCTGGTCCACCATGGCGCCACGCGGCCGCAACTGACGGCGGCGGAGGCCTTCGTGGCAGCGGTCGCGGCCGGCGATACGGCCACTGTAGATCGGCTGGCGCGGGCGCATCCAACCCTGCCGACACTCCCCCTCGCCATGACGGTCGCCATCGCCAGGGGCGCCACCGCCATGATGGAAACCCTGCTGGATCTGGGCATGCCGCCCGATGTGGGAGATGACAAGAACTACCGCGCCCTGCACGTCGCCGCCGACCACGGCGCTGTCGATATCGCCCGCCTGCTGATCGCACGCGGGGCGGAGGTGGACGCACTGGAGCAGCGCTACGGCGGATCGCCCCTGACCCACGCCGTCTATCACGGCCATGCAGCCATGGCCGACCTGCTGGCCGGACACAGCCGCAATTTCCGCGGCCTGTGTTTCGCCGGCGCGGTGGACCGGCTGCGCGCCTTGCTGACCGAGGAAACTGACCGCGCCAACCGCCAGGACCGGGAGGGCGAGCCGCCCCTGTTCTGCCTGCCCGACGACCCGGCCAAAGCGATGGCGGTGGCGGAACTGCTGCTGTCCTTCGGTGCCGATCCCGCCTTCCGCAACCCGCTGGGCCATACCCCGGCCGAGGGCGCCCGCCGCCGGGGCCTGGACGATGCCGCCGACCTGATCGACCTGGCGGCGGGGGGCGACACTTGACGCGGGGGCGGCAGCCCCCATCCTTGCTGTCCATGAAGCGATGGAAACGATACGGCGCGGCGCTGACGGCCGCCTGGCTGGCGCTGGCGCCCCCGTCGGCGCGCGCCGCCCTTCCCGTGGATTGGGGCCGGGTGGCCGAGCGGGATTTGCAGGCCATCCACGACATCCTGGCGACCAGCCACCCGGCCATGGTGGTGCAGCGGGACGCCGCCCCCTTCCGCGCCTGGCTGGAGAACGGCTGGACAGAGGCCAAGAAGCTTCTGCCCCAGGTGAAGGACCCGATCAGCTATTTCGACCTGCTGACCTTCTACGCCGGCGGCTTCCGCGACAGCCATATCGGCGTCAACGCGGTGCCAGGCACGCCGCAAGGGGGGCGAACCTTCCAATGGCCGGGCTTCAGCGTGGCCTGGACCGGCACGGCCTATGCCGTCACCGACCATCCCGCCGACAAGCGCTTGCCGCCGGCAGGCGCCCAACTGACGACCTGCGACGACAGCCCGGCCGACGCCCTGACCCGTGACCGCCAGGGCCGGCGCGGGGTGAACATCGACCTGGAGCCGCGACGACGCGCCGCCGCGTATTGGCTGCTGTGGAGCACCGAGGGCCTGTTCCTGCCGCCGCTGAAGGCCTGCGTCTTCCGGTTGCCGGACGGAACGGCGCGGTCCTATCCCCTGACCTACCGCGCGGCCGAACCCATCGACATCTCCGCCGCGTCCCCCACCAGCACCCATGCCCGCTTCGGCGTGGAGCGCTGGGGCCCGGACGGGTGGTGGATCGGCGCGCCCGACATGCAGGACGAGAGGGAATGGCGGCGCCTGCTGGCAGCGGTGAAGATGCACCGTGAGGCGTTGCGCCACGCCCGCACGGTGGTGATCGACCTGCGCGGCAATGACGGCGGCGACAGCGGTTACGCCGAAACCCTGGCCAAGCTGCTGTGGGAGCCTGAACTGGTGGACGCCGACCGCCCCAACCTGGGCCCCGTCGTCTATCGCGCCACCCAGATGAACCGCGACACGATGGCGGCCAACCTGAAAACGGTGGAGACGGCCACCACCCTGTCGGACGAGGCCCGCACCCTGCGCGCCCTGGTGAAACGCTACGACGACGCCATCGCCGCCGGCCAGGCCAGCTTCACCGAAACGGCGGAGAACCCGGCCCCCACCCACCCGGCGCACCGGCCCATCAACCCCATGCGCGGCCAGATGATCCTGCTGACCGACGGCACCTGCACCTCCGCCTGCCTGGACCTGATGGATCTGTTCCAGGCCATGCCCAATGTGCGCCAGGCGGGCGCGGAGACCGGCGCCGACACCATCTTCATGGAGATGACCAGGACGCCCCTGCCCTCCGGCTATGCCGGCCTGCACTTCGGCCACAAGGCGTGGGTGGACCGCCCGCGCGGCAGCAACATCAGCTACAAGCCCGCCCCCGCCCTGACCTGGACCGGCAGCCCGGCGGATGACGCGGGGGAGCGCAAATGGCTGGCGGGGGCGGTGGGGCCGTGAATGCGGCAACCGAAGCCGCCCGTCAGATTTCCATCAACGGCCGCACGTCCCCATCGAAAATAGTGGGGGGAACCTGCGCCAGCTTGCGGACCAGGCGGTCATCCGCGGTGACGAAGGGACAACCGTATTCAAGGGCCGCGACCAGATAAAAGCAGTCGTACGCGGGGTGTCCCAAATCAATGGACAGCTGCGTCGCCTTCTCGAAGATTTGCCGCATGGGCAGCAATTCCAGGCTTGCCGTTTGGATCAGGCGCACGGCCATCCGCGCCTCTTCCCGCAGCAATTCCTGACGCTGGACCTTCTTCCATAGAATATTCGCGCATTCGGGCAGTAGAAGATCGGGGGCGATCAGCCGATAACGGCGCAGCAGCGAAAGCGCCCGCGCCGTCCCATCTTCGTCCACCACCCATTTGATCGCCACACTGGCGTCGATGACGCGGTCCGTCACCGTTCTTCCCGCCCCTCACGCTGCAACTGTTCGGCGGGCGTGTGTGTCCGCCCCTTCGACAGCTGCCTCAGTTCAGCCGCCAGGCTTTCGAAGGAGGGTTCCAGTTCAATGGCCAAGGCGTGCCGCAGAATTTCGCGGTGCTCCGCCTCCACCGACCGGCCATGACGTGCGGCCCGCTGTTTCAGCCGGGCGATGAGATCGTCATCGAGATTGCGTACGTGCAGATTTCCAGCCATGACCACCCTCCGCCGCTAGCGTTGAGATCAATGATCCCATCATCTGGTTTTGGCGGCAAGATGACTGGCTATACCCACCCCGAAAAGTCGAAGCGCGGGCGGAAGCCCAGCACCCGGACGGCGCGGCTGGCATCGTAGACACGGTCCAGCCGTGCCGGCAGGGGCCAGCCCCGGCGGTCGAACAGGGCCACCACACGCGGCAGGCGGTCGCGGATCAGGCCGGCGGCGTCCTGGGCCAACGCCCCGGCGTCCGCGCGGGTGAAGGGCGTCAGGGCGGAGATGACGAAGGTGCCGGGCACGTCCACGCCGGCGGCGTGCACATGCGCCGCCGCCGCGTCGGCCATGGCGAGGCCACGATGCAGGCGGTGGGCGGCGCGCAGGGGCGCCACCTCGCGGAAGCAGCGGGCGATGCGCAGGATGGCGGCGCCGCGCGGGAAAGCGGCGCCGGCGCACAGGCGTTCGGCATCCCGCTTGGTTTCGTCGTAGATGTCGCGCGGACGCGGGGCCAAATCCTCATCCACCCAGGCGATGCCGCCATCGGGCGGCACCAGCGCGTGACCGTAGAGGGAGGTGGTGGAGGTATAAACGAAGCGCCCCACGCCGGCCCGGCCGCCCAAGTCCAGCAGCGTGGCGGTGGCATCGACGTTGACGCGGCGGAACGCGTCATCGGGCACCTGACCCACCTGGGGTGCGTGCAGGGCCGCGGTGTGCACGACGACATCCGCGCCCGCCACCGAGCGGGCCAGGACGTGGGCGTCGCACATGTCGGCCACGATGTCGGTGCCGGGCCCCGGGCGCAAATCCAGCCCACGCACCGACCAGCCACGCGCCCGCGCCTGGCGGACGATGGTGGCGCCCAGGGCGCCGGAGGAACCGGTGACCAGCAAACGCATGGCGGCAACCCGTGCAAAAAGAAACGGGGGCGGATCGCCCCGCCCCCGTTCTTCTATACCATCAGCGGCGACGGCACCTCAGCGGTGCCAGGCCACCACGTTCTGCTGCTGGGTGCCCAGCGTGTCGGAGCCCAGGCGGATGACGTCGCCGGCCTTGAGGTAGACGGCCTCCGGCTTCATGCCCATGCCCACACCCGGCGGGGTGCCGGTGGTGATCAGGTCGCCGGGCTGCAGGGTCATGAAGCGGCTGATGTAGCTGACCAGCGTGGCAACACCGAACACCATGGTGCCGGTGTTGCCGGTCTGGCGGCGGGTGCCGTTGACGTCCAGCCACAGATCAATGTTCTGCGGGTCGCCGACCTCATCCTTGGTCACCAGCCAGGGGCCGACGGGGCCGAAGGTGTCGCAGCCCTTGCCCTTGTCCCAGGTGCCGCCGCGTTCGATCTGGTACTCGCGCTCCGACACGTCGTTGATCAGGGCGTAGCCGGCGACATGATCCAGGGCGTCGGCCTCGTCCACGTAACGGGCGGTCTTGCCGATGACGATGCCCAGCTCGACCTCCCAATCGGTCTTCACACTGCCCTGGGGCAGCATGACCTCATCATTGGGGCCGGTCAGGCAGCTGACGGCCTTGGTGAACAGCACCGGTTCCTTGGGCAGGGGCAGGTTCGATTCCGCCGCGTGGTCGGCATAGTTCAGGCCCACGGCCAGGAACTTGGAGATGCCGGTGTAGGGCACGCCCAGGCGCGGGGTGCCGGGCACCACCGGCAGGCTGGCCGGGTCCAGCGCCGCCAGCTTCGCCAGGCTTTCCGCCGACAGCTGGGCGGGGCCGATGTCGGCCACATGGCCCGACAGGTCGCGGATCTGGCCGGCGGCGTCCAGCAGGCCGGGTTTCTCCTGGCCCACGGGGCCGTAACGCAGCAGCTTCATTGCTATTCCTACCCTGAAATTGAAACGTCAGCTTTGGCGGCGGCAGTGTCGGCCCAAGGTGACACCGCTGGCAATGCCGAACCTGTCATGACGGCGCATCTTCCCCCGGACTTGACGCCGCAGCCGGCATCATTCCCCCCGGATATAGGCGCCCAGGCCCCGCGCCAGATGGTCGTGCAGCAGGCGCACCCGGCGGCTGGCCTTCAAATCCTGGTGCATGACCAGCCAGACGCCCAGGTCCAGGCGGAAGGCCTGGGGCAGCACGGACACCAGATCGGGGTCGCGCCGGGCCAGCCCCGTCTGGCACATGCCGATGCCATAGCCGGCACGGATGGCCGCCAGTTGCGCCAGGTCGCTGTCGGCCCGGAAGGCGAAGGCGTCGCGCGACAGATCCACGCCCTGGCTTTCCACTGTGCCGCGCAGGGCCCGCACCGCCGCCGTTTCCCGGTCAAAGCCGATCAGGCTGTGCCGGTTCAGATCGGCCAGGGTCCCGGGCACGCCATGGGCGTCCAGATAGCGGCGATGGGCGTGGAAGCCCACCGGGATGGCGCCCAGGGACAGCGCCAGCAGGGCGCCCTGGATAGGCCGCACCATGCGCACGGCGATGTCCGCGTCACGGCGCAGCAGATCCTCCGTGTCGTTGGACAGGGACAGCTCCACCGCCACGCCGGGATGGTCACGGTGGAAGGCGGCCAGGATGGGCGGCAGCACCTCCACCCCCACCACCTCGCTGGCCGTCAGGCGCACGGCACCCCGCAGCGCGTCAGCCGGGCCGGAAACGGTGCGCAGCAAGGCCGCCGCGGCGGCGGCCATCACCTCCGCATGCGGGCGCAGTTCCAGGGCGGTTTCGGTGGGCCGCAGCCCCTGGGGGCTGCGGGTGAACAGGGCGGCGCCCAGCCTGCGCTCCAGTTCCTCCACATGGCGGCCGACGCTGGGCTGGGTCAGGCCCAGCACGCGGCCCGCCGCCGACAGGCTGCCCTCCCGCACCACGGCAAGGAAGGAGCGGTAGAGTTCCCATCCGGGTTCGGCGTCAGTCATAAATTTATGTATATCGATGGCACGATTTTCCGCAATTACGTCTATCAACCCGCCCCCTCATCCTCTCCTCACCAACCGAGGAGGACGACATGACGAACACGACGACGAACGGCAGGACGGCGCTGGTGGTGGGGGCCCGGGGCGGCATCGGCGGGGCGACGGCGGCGGCCCTGCTGCGCCACGGCTGGACGGTGCGGGCGCTGGCGCGGGGGCCGTCTCAGCGCACGGATCTGGCGGCCGCCCAATGGATCAGGGGTGACGCCCTGAACGCCGCCGACATCGCGGCCGCCGCCATGGGCGTGGACGTCATCGTCCATGCCGTGAACCCGCCCGGCTACAAGGATTGGGACCGGGTGGTGCTGCCCATGCTGGACAACAGCCTCAAGGCGGCCCAGGCCAACGGCGCCCGCATCGTCCTGCCGGGCACCATCTATAACTACGGCCCGGATGCGCCGGACATCCTGACGGAGGACACGGCGCAGAACCCGGTGACGGTGAAGGGCGGCATCCGGGTGGCGATGGAGCGGCGCCTGCGGGCGGCCGCCGACGGGGGCACGCCCGTGCTGATCCTGCGTTTCGGCGATTTCTTCGGCCCCGACGCCGGCGGCAGCTGGTTCAGCCAGGGGCTGGTGAAACCCGGCCAGCCGGTGATGGCCATCCCCTACCCCGGCGCCCACGATGTGGGCCATGCCTGGGCCTACCTGCCCGACGCGGCGGAGGCGCTGGCCCGGTTGCTGGACCGGCGGGACGACCTGCCGACCTTCGCCACCTTCCAATTCGGCGGCCACTGGCTGGACCGGGGTGTCGCCATGGCGGAGGCCATCCAGCATGCCGTGGTCACGACCGGCGCCAGGCGCCCGCGCATCACCGCCTTCCCCTGGTGGCTGGTCCACCTGGCCAGCCCCTTCGTCACCACGTTCCGCGAATTGCGGGAGATGCGCTACCTCTGGCAGCGCCCCCTGCGCCTGGACAACGCCAGGCTCACCGCCTTTTTGGGCACCGAGCCGCACACGCCGCTGGACCGCGCCGTGGCCGACACCCTGGCCAGCCTGGGGTGCCTGCCCCGGCGACAGGATGCCGCACCCCGGCCTTGAAAGCCTGGACACCGCCGGCCCAATCGCCCATCAAGATTGGATACAAAATCCCCCCTAGAGGAGATGGGCATGCGTAAGACGATCGTGACCGCGCTGACGGCGGTGTTGCTGGCCTCCGTCGCTGTCAGCAGCTGGGCCGACGACAAGGACAAGAAGGACGCCGGGCACGAGGCGGCCCATGACGCGGCCAAGGGCAAGGCCGAGAAGATCGCCGACCAGATCGAGGAAGCCACCGCCCGCGCGCCGATCGCCGAGACGGCCAAGACCACGTCCCATACGGTGACGGTCAAGGGCAAGACCATCAAATACCAGGCGACCGCCGGCACCCTGACCATCCGCAATGACGAGGGCAAGCCCACCGCCAGCATCTTCTATGTCGCCTACACGGCCGAGGGCGCGCCGGCGGCCAAGCGTCCGGTGACCTTCCTCTACAACGGCGGCCCGGGCTCCGCCACGCTGTGGCTGCACATGGGGTCGTTCGGGCCGGTGCGGGTGCGCACCAACAGCCCGGACAACACCGCCCCCGCGCCCTACAACTTCTCCGCCAACGACGACAGCCTGCTGGACAAGACCGACCTGGTGTTCATCGACGCGGTGGAGACGGGGTATTCCCGCGTGCTGGGCGACGCCAAGGGCAAGGACTTCTTCGGCGTCGATCAGGACATCGACGCCTTCGCCCGCGCCATCGGCCGGTATGTCAGCCTGAACAACCGCTGGAACTCCCCCAAATTCCTGTTCGGCGAATCCTACGGCACCACCCGCTCGGCGGCCCTGGCCAACCGGCTGCAGCAGGACGGCATGGATCTGAACGGCGTCGTGCTGCTGTCCACCATCCTGAACTACGGCATCCGCCAGCCCGGCTTCGACACCATCTACACCTCGTACCTGCCCAGCTACGCGGCCGCCGCCTGGTACCACAACCGCATCCCGAACAAGCCCGCCGACCTGCCCGCCTTCCTGCAACAGGTGCGCGACTTCGCCCGCGGGCCCTATGCCGCAGCACTCGCCAAGGGCCAGGACATCACGCCGGAGGAGACCGACGCGGTGGCCAAGCAGCTGGCGGCCTATACCGGCCTGTCGGCGGACTTCATCAAGCACGCCAAGCTGCGCGTGAACCTGCAGCGCTTCCGGAAAGAGTTGCTGCGCGACCAGGCGCAGACGCTGGGCCGCTTCGACAGCCGCTTCGTCGGCGTGGACAGCGACAGCGCCGGCGAGAACCCGGAATACGACCCCTCCGACCGGGCCATCACCAGCGCCTACATCTCCAGCCAGCGGGCCTACCTGGCCGGTGATCTGGGCTACAAGACCGACCTGGACTACCGCCGCGCGGCGGAGGGCGCCATCGGCCAGTGGGACTGGCACCACAAGATCGGCAACAGCCGCATGGAAAGCCCGGACGTGGCACTGGACTTGGCCGTCGCCATGCGCCAGAACCCGCACCTGCAGCTGCTGTCGCTGAACGGCTGGTACGACATGGCGACCCCCTTCTTCGCCACGGAGTACGACATCGGCCACATGGAGCTGGACCCGGCGCAGCGCAAGAACATCACCTTCAAGTACTACCCGTCCGGCCACATGGTTTACCTGAACCCCGACGCGCTGAAGCAGATGGTGGCCGACCTGGACGCCTTCTACGACAAGGCGTCGGCACCGGCGC
This sequence comes from Azospirillaceae bacterium, assembly GCA_028283825.1. Lineage (NCBI taxonomy): Bacteria > Pseudomonadati > Pseudomonadota > Alphaproteobacteria > Rhodospirillales > Azospirillaceae > Azospirillaceae bacterium. The sequence continues at coordinate 994,011 of JAPWJW010000003.1, forward strand.
CGTAAGTATTCATGCGCGCGGTTTTTGATCATGACCGATCAAAAACCCCCTCATGCGCCGGGCGCCAGCATCCGCTGGCTTGGCTCACGGGCCTGACCGGCCCGGTCCGGCAGTCGCCGGCCTGCGAGCGGCACGAAAACCTCGTGCCGCTCGTATCACTTCACCCTCCTCCGCCCGCCCCTGCCCCAGGCGGCGGATGTCACGATGTCGCCCCCACGCACCGGAACTGGACAGAACTGTCCGCGTAGGCTTCAACCATCAAACTATTTGATGAAGTCCACGGGATAGGGAGTTTGGGGATGCGTAAGACGATCGTGACCGCGCTGACGGCGGTGTTGCTGACCTCTGTCGCTGTGGCCGGATGGGCAGACGACAAGAAGGACAAGGGCGGCGACGACACGCCCAAGAACGAGAAGGTGGCGGAACAGATCGACGCCGCCACCGCCCGCGCGCCGATCACGGAATCTGCCAAGACCACGTCCCACACGGTGACGATCAAGGGCAAGACCATCCGCTACCAGGCCACCGCCGGCACCCTGACCATCCGCGATAATGAAGGCAAGCCGACGGCCAGCGTGTTTTACGTCGCCTATACGGCGGAGGGCGCGCCGGCGGCCAAGCGGCCGGTGACCTTCCTTTACAACGGTGGTCCCGGCTCGGCCAGCCTGTGGCTGCACATGGGGTCGTTCGGGCCCATCCGGGTGCGCACCAATAGCCCGGACAACAACGCCCCCGCCCCTTACAATTTCTCCGCCAACGACGACAGCCTGCTGGACAAGACCGACCTGGTGTTCATCGACGCCATCGGCACCGGCTATTCCCGCCCGCTGGGCGAAGCCAAGGGCAAGGACTTCTGGGGCGTGGACCAGGACGTGGACGCCTTCGCCCGCGCCATCAACCGCTATGTCACCATCAACGGCCGCTGGAATTCGCCCAAATTCCTGTTCGGCGAGTCCTACGGCACCACCCGGTCAGCCGCACTGTCCGCCCGGTTGCAGGCCGACGGCATGGATCTGAACGGCGTCATCCTGCTGTCGTCCATCCTGAACTACGGCATCGAGCAGCCAGGCTACGACGACGTCTATATCGGCTATCTGCCCAGCTATGCCGCCACCGCCTGGTACCACAACCGCCTGGCCAACAAACCCACCGACCTGCCCGCCTTCCTGCAACAGGTGCGCGACTACGCCCGTGGGCCCTATGCCGCGGCACTCGCCAAGGGTCAGCGCATCACCCCGGAAGAGACCGACGCGGTCGCCAAGCAGCTGTCGGCCTACACCGGCCTGTCGGTGGATTACCTGAAGCGGGCCAAGCTGCGCATCGACCTGTTCCGCTTCCAGAAGGAACTGCTGCGCGACAAGCGGCAGACGGTGGGCCGCTTCGACAGCCGCTTCCTGGGCGTGGACACCGATGCCGCCGGCGAGGCGCCGGAGTACGACCCCTCCGACAGCGCCATCAACGGCGCCTTCATCTCCAGCTTCCGCGCCTATGTCAGCGGCGACCTGGGGTACAAGACCGACCTGGACTACCGTCCCGGATCGGACGACGCCAACGACCAGTGGGACTGGCACCACAAGGCGCCGGCCTTCGGCAAGATGGAGGTGCCGGACGTGGCCCTGGACCTCAGCACCGCCCTGCGCCAGAACCCGCACCTGCAACTGCTGTCGCTGAACGGCTGGTACGACATGGCGACACCGTTCTTCTCCACCGAGTACGACATCGACCACATGCAGCTGGAACCGGCGCAGCGTAAGAACATCACGTTCAAGTACTACCCGTCCGGCCACATGATCTACCTGAACCCGGACGCGTTGAAGCAGCTGGTCACCGACCTGGACGCTTTCTACGACAAGGCCGCCCCTGCGGCCCCGTAAGGCGGTCCGGTTTAGGTAGGCCAAACAGGACCTTGCCGCGCGGCAAGGTCCGCCCCATCTTCGGTCCATTCCGCCGCCGGCGTCCCATCACGGGGTGCCGGCGGCCAACAATGGATGATGAGACGGGGGAACAGATGAAGCGCACCGCTGCGGCCTTGGCCCTATTGCTGGCATCCACCACGCTGACCGCCATGGCGGCCCCGCCCCCGCCGGCCGGCAGCACCGCCGCCCCCCTGATCGAACGTGCCAAGTTCTTCGGCAACCCCAGCCGCGCGCAGGGGCGCCTCAGCCCCGACGGCAAGTGGCTGTCCTGGACGGCACCCCGCGACGGCGTGATGAACGTCTGGGTGGCGCCGGCATCCGACCCCACCAAGGCCAAGCCGGTGACGGCGGAAAAGGCCCGCCCCGTCCGCCAGTATTTCTGGTCACCCGACAGCCGGATGATCCTGTTCATCAACGACAAGGGCGGGGATGAGAATTTCCTGCTGTACGGCGTGGACGTGAAGACCGGTGCCCAGCGCACCCTGACCCCGTTCGAGAAAACCCGGGCCGAGGTGATCGGTATCAGCAAGCACGTGAAGAACCACATCCTGGTGGGCCTGAACAACCGCGACCCGAAATGGCACGACGTCTACAGCCTGGACCTGGCCAGCGGCACGCTGACCCTGGTCTACAAGAACGAGGGTGAGTACGCCGGCTTCACGTCGGATGAATCCCTGAAGCTGCGCCTGGCCACCAAGACCCGGTCCGACGGCGGATCCGACTTCTTCCGCATGACCGGCGACACGGTGGAGGCGACACCATTCAGCAGCATCGGCCTGGACGACAGCCTGACCACCGCCCCGCTGGGCTTCACCGCCGACGGCCGGACCCTGTACTGGCTGGACAGCCGCGGGCGCGACACGGCGGCCCTGGTGGGCCAGGACGTGGCCACCGGCGCCACCACCGTGGTGGGCCAGAACGCCAAGGCCGACGTGAGCGAGGCCCTGAGCGATCCCAAGACCGGCGTGGTGCAGGCCTATGCCGTCACTTACCTGCGCAGCGAATGGACGCCGCTGGACCCCGCCATCGGCGCCGACCTGGATTACCTGAAACAGCAGCTGAAGGGCGACATCCAGGTGACCAGTCGCACCGATGACGACGCCGCCTGGATGGTGGTGGTGGACCCGGTGACGGCACCGGCGGCGACATACCGCTATGACCGCAAGGCCCACAAGCTGACCCGGCTGTTCGTCAGCCGGCCGGAGCTGGAGGGGGCCGAACTGGCGGCCATGCACCCGCTGGAACTGAAGGCGCGCGACGGGCTGACCCTGGTCTCCTACCTCACCCTGCCGGCGGGGGCGGACAGCAAGGGCGACGGCCATCCCGACCAGCCCCTGCCCCTGGTGCTGTTCGTCCACGGCGGACCCTGGGCGCGCGACGACTACGGCTATCACAGCTATCACCAGTGGCTGGCCAACCGGGGTTACGCCGTGCTGTCGGTGAACTATCGCGGGTCCACCGGCTTCGGGAAGAACTTCATCACCGCCGGCAACCTGCAATGGGGCGCCAAGATGCATGACGACCTGATCGACGCCGTCGATTGGGCCATCAAGAGCGGCGTCACCACCAAGGACAAGGTCGCCATCATGGGCGGGTCCTACGGCGGCTACGCCACCCTGGCCGGCGTCACCTTCACCCCCGACGCCTTCGCCTGCGGCGTGGACATCGTCGGCCCCAGCAACCTGCAAACCCTGCTGAAGACCATCCCCGCCTATTGGGAGGCCGGGCGCCAGCAGTTCTACAAGCGCATGGGCGACCCCACGACCGCGGACGGAAACCAGTTGCTGCACGACCGCTCCCCCCTGTTCAAGGCCGGGGACATCAAGAAGCCGCTGCTGATCGGCCAGGGCGCCAACGACCCGCGCGTCAACAAGGCGGAATCCGACCAGATCGTCACGGCGATGAAGGAAAAGAACATCCCCGTCACCTACATCCTGTTCCCGGATGAGGGCCACGGTTTCGCCCGGCCAGAGAACAGCATCGCCTTCAACGCCGCCGCCGAACAGTTCCTGGGCGCCTGCCTGGGCGGCAAGGCGGAACCCTTCGGCACCGCGCTGAAAGGCTCCAGCATCACCGTGCCAGACGGCGCCCAGTTCACGCCGGGGCTGCAGGCGGCGCTGTCGGCAAGGTAGGGCCGGGCACGCTGCGGGACGCAACGCCGCGCACCTTGTGCAACAAACAGCCGCGCCATAGCCTGAGGGGGATTTCATCCACAGTGGGGGCGGCAATGAACAGCGGTAACGGTCGCGTTTGGGGGACGCGTGGATGCCTGGCCCTGGCCGTCACGGTCATGCTGGCGGCGGGTGGCGCCGCCGCCCAATCCGACGCCCCCAATACCGAGACCAACACCGTCACGGTGACCGGCAACCGCCTGCCGGCGGACAAGCTGGAGCGGGTGGCGGACGCCTTCGTGCGGACCAGCGGCGAAAGCTCCCCCAGCATCGACCAGCTCACCCGCTGGCGCGAGGCCATCTGCCCGGAAGCGATGAACGTGACGCCCGAGGTGGCCGGCTTCGTCACCAAGCGCATCCGGGCCGTGGCGCAGGCGGCACACGCGCCGACGGCGGAGGATGGCTGCAAACCCAACGTCCAGATCATCTTCACCGACAACCCGCAGGCCCTGGTGGACAAGATCGCCCAGAAGGATCCCGTCCTGCTGGGGCACCACTACGCCGCCCAGACCCAGGCCGTGTCCACGGTCAACTTCCCCATCCAGGCCTGGTACGTCACGGCAACCAGCAGCGGCCTGGTGACCCGCGTGGACGCCACCGAGCGGCTTCCCAACCGGGCGGACGCTTCCCCTTCCACCGATGAACCGGGGGCCCTGCATGGCATGCTGGGCAGCCGCCTGGGCGTGAAGCTGGAAAGCGTCTTTGACCACGTCCTGATCGTCGTGAACACCGACAGGATCGTGGGCGAGAAGTTCGGGACGGTGGCCGATTACCTGGCCATGCTGGCGTTGACACGCCCCGCCCTCACCGACCAATGCGCGCCCTTGTCCAGCATCCTGGACCTGTTCAAGGAAAACTGCGCCACGACGGACAAGGCCCGCGCCCTGAGCCCTGCGGACAAGGCCTACCTTGAGGGCCTGTACACCATGGACCCGCGCGCCCTGGGCACCTTTCAGCGCAGCAGCATCGTCGGGCATATCGTGGACAGCCTGGGCGCGCCCTGACACTTCACCAGCATCCTTTTTGGCGCCAGGAAGCGCCAGGAGCATGAGAGGCCCTTTACAATTCCATATTTGTCGAACTATCGTATCAATATGATCGACCTGCCGAATATCGACGCTGCCCGGTTCGACCTTCCCGACCTGGGCAAGCTAACCCCGCCACGGATGTCCGCCCATCCGCCGCGCATCCTGCTGCTCTACGGATCGCTGCGGGAGCGGTCCTACAGCCGCTTCCTGACGCAGGAGGCCGCCCGCCTGCTGGAACGGTTCGGGTGTGAGACGCGCATCTTCGACCCGACCGGCCTGCCGCTGCCCGACAGCGTGCCCCCCACCCACCCCAAGGTGGCCGAACTGCGTGACCTGTCCATCTGGTCCGAGGGCCAGGTGTGGTGCTCGCCCGAACGGCACGGCACCCTGACCGGCGTATTCAAGAGCCAGATCGACTGGCTACCGCTGGAGACGGGCAGCGTCCGCCCCACCCAGGGCCGCACCCTGGCGGTGATGCAGGTGTCTGGCGGCAGCCAGTCCTTCAACGCCGTGAACGCCCTGCGGGTGCTGGGCCGCTGGATGCGGATGATCACCATCCCCAACCAGTCGTCGGTGGCCAAGGCCTATGAGGAGTTCGACGAGGCCGGCCGCATGAAGCCGTCCGCCTATTACGACCGGGTGGTCGACGTGATGGAGGAACTGGTGAAGTTCACCCTGCTGACGCGCGACCGCGCCGACTATCTGGTCGACCGTTACAGCGAGCGCAAGGAGGCGGCGGCCAGGGAGCCGAAGCCGGATTTGGGTGCCGTGGCGATGAGCCATGAGAAGCCCGCCGTGGAGGGGTCGTGACCGCCATGGAACCGAAAGTCGCCGTCGGGGCCTTCGCCGCCTTGGCCCAGGAAACCCGCCTGGGTGTCTTTCGCCTGCTGGTGCAGGCGGGCCCCAACGGCCTGACCGCCGGCGAGGTCGCCGCCCGCGTGGGCGTGCCGGCCTCCACCCTGTCGCACCATCTGGGCATCCTGGAGCGGGCGGGCCTGCTGCGTTCCTGGCGGGTGCAGCGGCAGATCTTCTACGCCACCGATTATGAGGGTACCCGCCGCCTGCTGGCCTTCCTGATGGAGGATTGCTGCCAGGGCCTGCCCGAGTTGTGCGGCACCGGCATCACCGACGTGATCGCCTGCTGTCCTCCCCAGGCCACCGTCGACGCTTAGGCCCCCCCATGACCGGCACGACCATCTACCATAACCCCGCCTGCGGCACGTCGCGCAACGTCCTGGCCCTGCTGCGCCACGTCGGCGCCGATCCGCAGGTGATCGAGTACCTGAAGACCCCGCCCAGCCGCGACGTGCTGGCCGACCTGGTCCGGCGCGCAGGCTTGACGGTGCGCCAATTGCTGCGCCGCAAGGGCACGCCCTACGCGGAGCTTGGCCTGGACGATCCGAAGTGGACCGACGACGACCTGCTGGATTTCATGATGGTCCACCCCATCCTGATCAACCGGCCCATCGTGGTGACGCCGCGGGGTGTGACGCTGTGCCGGCCTTCGGACGTCGTCCTGGACCTGCTGCCTAACCTGCCGGACGCGGATTTCGACAAGGAGGAAGGGGCACCCTTCCTGGAGGATGAGCCGGTTCCAGCCGCCGATGCCGGCCTGGTGGCGGCGCTGACGGCCGCCGGCCTGCCGGTAGCGGACCTGGGCGACGGCGAGGGCCGTTTCTTCGCCTATCGCACCCTGGGCGGCACGCCGGCGGGCTATGGCGGCTATGTGCCGCTGGGGGCGGACATCCTGGTCCGTTCCGTGGTGGTGCCGGCGACGGCGCGGGGCAAAGGGGTGGGGCGCAACCTGGTGGCCCTGCTGCTGCGCCGCGCCTGGAAGGAAGGCCACCAGCGGGCCTGGCTGCTGACCAATTCGGCCAGCGGCTTCTTCGAGAAGGCCGGCTTCAAGCCCGCGCCCCGCGACCAGGCGCCGGCATCGGTCCTGGCGACGTCCCAGGCCCGGGGCCTATGCCCCTCGACCGCCACCCTGCTGTCGCGCACCATCACCATCTGAGGGCCACCCCCATGTCTCGCTTCGAACGCTACCTCAGCCTGTGGGTGGCGCTGTGCATCGCCGCCGGCATCGCCCTGGGCCACCTGCTGCCGGGCCTGTTCGGTGCCGTGGCGGCGGCCGAGGTGGCCAAGGTCAACCTGCCGGTGGCGGCGCTGATCTGGCTGATGATCGTCCCCATGCTGCTGAAGATCGACTTCGGCGCCCTGGCGCAGGTGAAGGAGCATTGGCGGGGCGTGGCCGTCACCCTGGCCGTCAACTGGGCGGTCAAGCCCTTCTCCATGGCGCTGCTGGGCAGCCTGTTCATCGGCACCCTGTTCGCCGACCTGCTGCCGGCGGGCCAGGGCCCGTCCTACATCGCCGGCCTCATCCTGCTGGCGGCGGCCCCCTGCACGGCCATGGTGTTCGTCTGGTCCAACCTCTGCGAGGGGGAGCCCCACTTCACCCTCAGCCAGGTGGCGTTGAACGACCTGATCATGGTGTTCGCCTACGCGCCCCTGGTGAGCCTGCTGCTGGGTGTCGCCTCCATCGCCGTGCCCTGGGGCACCCTGGCGCTATCGGTCGCCCTCTACATCGTCGTGCCGGTGGTGGTGGCGCAGGCCTGGCGCCACGCCTTGTTGGCAGATGGTGAGGCCCCTTTGCAACGCGTCCTGTCCCTCCTGCAGCCTCTGTCCCTGGTAGCCCTGCTGACCACCCTGGTCCTGCTGTTCGGCTTCCAGGGGCCACAGATCCTGGCCCAGCCCCTGGTGATCGCCCTGCTGGCGGTGCCCATCCTGATCCAGGTCTACCTGAACGCCGGCCTGGCCTACCTGCTGAGCCGCCAGTTCGGCGTGGCCTGGTGCGTGGCGGCACCGGCGGCCCTGATCGGCGCCAGCAACTTCTTTGAGCTGGCCGTGGCCGCCGCCATCAGCCTGTTCGGCCTGAACTCCGGCGCCGCCCTGGCCACGGTGGTGGGCGTGCTGGTGGAGGTGCCGGTGATGTTGTCGGTGGTGCGCCTGGTGAAGGCCAGCCGGCCTTGGTATGAGCAGCGCGGCCCCAGCAAATTGGCGCCTTGACACCGGCTTGCATGCAAAAGTGTTGGATTTCGGCAACACCGGCCGACACTCCGCAATTACACATAGTTTAATATTGCGAACCATTCTTACTATCACTATCAGGAGACCAGCAGCCCCATCCCATTGACGGAACACAAATGAAGAAGAGCGCCGTATCGGCCATCGCCCTGCTGACCGCGCTTTACGCGCAAGCGGGTCGCGCCCACGCCGAACCCGCCCCGGCCCCCGCCGACGCCACCGCCGTGGCGACCGAGGTGGACCAGCAGGAAAAATCCCTGGATGAGGTACTGGTGACCGGCAGCCGCGCGCCCTCCTTCAAGGCGGAGGTGGTGCAAGTCGGCGCCTTCCGGAACCAGTCGCTGCTGGACACGCCGCTGACGGTGGAGATCGTGCCGCGCGCCGTGCTGGACGCGCAGGGCGCCCAGGGGCTGGACGACGCGCTGCGCAACACGCCGGGCATCACCCAGCAGGCCACCAGCCCGCTGACCAGCAACAACTTCGTCTCGCGCGGCGTGCTGATGCAGGCCCGCACCAACTATCGCCTCAACGGCTCGCTGCCCATCATCAACCTGGGGCCCATCCCCATCGAGAACAAGCAGCGCGTGGAACTGCTGAAGGGCGTGTCGGCCCTGTACTACGGCCTCAGCACGCCGTCCGGCATCGTCAACGTGGTGACCAAGCGCGCCGGGCCGGACCCGGTGAATTCCTACTACGTCAACGGCGACGCCAACGGCAGTTTCGGCGGCGGTTTCGACGTGGGGCGGGAGTTCGGCGACAAGGACCAGTTCGGTGCCCGCCTGAACGGCTACGCCTCACGCGTCGGCACGCCGGTGGACGATGTCGACGGCCGCCGCTGGGTGATGGGCGGCGCCTTCGACTGGCGCGCGACCGAACGCCTGACCTTCAAGCTGGACACCGAATACTACCGGCGTGAGATGGATGAGCCGGGCGGCATCACCCTGCCCACCGCGGTCGCCGGCAAGATCACCCTGCCCGGCATCCCCGATCCGACGCAGCGCCTGGCGCCGCTGAATTCGCCCTACAACACCTGGGCCACCAACGTGGTGGGCCGCGCCGACTACGCCATCACCGACGACTGGTCGGCCCGCGCGGAATTCGGCGTCGCCTCCACCCGCCGCCAGCGCACCATTTCCAACCTGGGTTCGCTGAACCTGACGACGGGTGCCGGCACCCTGTCCGGCACCTACACGCCCGACCAGGAATACCGCAACCAGAACGTCCGCACGGAACTGGCCGGCAAGCTGGACACCGGCCCCATCACCCATGAACTGCTGTTCGGATTCAGCCGCAACCGGCAGACGCAGGAGGACCAGCACCAGCAGTCCTACACCGCCGTCAAACAGAACCTGTACGACCCCGTCGAGATCACCTACGACAGCCTGCACTTCACCACCACCCGCCTGCTGGCCGGCAGTGTCAACATCGACACCGGCGGCTATGTCATGGACATGATGCATCTGGGCGAGAAGTGGCTGCTGATCGCCGGCGGGCGGTACGTCGACTACGACACCAGTTCATCCACCAGCAACTACACCATCACCACCTTCACCCCCACCGCCGGCCTGGTCTACAAGCTGACGCCCACCGCCAGCCTGTACACCACCTACATCGAGGGACTGGAGAGTGCGGGCACCGCCCCCGACGGCACCACCAACGCCGGCAGCATCCTGGACCCTGTCGTCAGCAAGCAGGTGGAGGTGGGCGGCCGCATGGAGGTGGCGGGCGCCATGGTGTCGCTGGCCTGGTTCCACATCGAACGGGGCCTGGCCTACACCGACACCACCAACACCTACGTCGTGAATGGCACCGCCGTGCACCAGGGCGTGGAGGCGTCCATCCAGGGCGAGATCCTGCCCCAGGTGTCCTTGATGGTCAGCGGCCAGTACCTGGACGCCATCCAGCAGAACACCGGCACCGCCGCTCAGGACGGCAAGCGGGTGGAGAACACGCCGCGCTGGTCCGGTTCCGTCTTCGCGGAATACCGGCCGGACTTCCTGCCCGGCGTGGGCCTGAACGCCGGCGTCTATTACACCGGCGACCGCGAGGCCAACGCCCTGAACCAGGCCCTGCTGCCGGGCTATACCACCCTCAGCCTGGGCGCCAGCTACAAGACGGAGGTGGGCGGCAACGGCCTGACCCTGCGGGTCAACAGCGACAACGTCACCAACACCCGCTACTGGGCGACCGGCGGCCCCACCCTGTACGCCGGCATGCCGGCCACCGTGCGCTTCTCCGCCACGTTGGATTTGTAAACGCCCTCAAACGCCGGGCGCGGCCATCCGGCCGCTGGGCTTGTCCTCAGTTTCCAGTCCACTACGTTCCCCGGAAACTTCCGGCGGCCCCGTCGGGGCCTAAACGGCACGAGGTTCCATCTCGTGCCGTTGGATCGGAGCGCAACGGAAACGTCATTTGAGGTGGGCGCCGCGCATGAAACGACATGCCGCGCCGGGCAGACCCGCAATAAGCGGATGGCGATGGCGCGGCCGGCGCTTGACAGTCCCGGCCGCAGCCGCTCTTATCCCCCGCATCATGTTCGACACCGCGACCGCCACCCTTCTGCGACTTCTTGGCCCGGCCTCCTGAGAGGACCGGGACCTTCGTCGTACGCCTGCGCTGTCTGCGGAATTTGCCAAATGTCGTTCATCTGTCCGTCTGCCCACCGTGGCGGGCGCGCCTTTCCTGAAAATCGCCACACCCAGCGTCCGGTCGCTTCCCTGCGACTTATCGGCAGTCGTCGGGCCTGACGGCTACCCGGCGGCTGCACCCCTGGCCGTATTCACCATCCCAAACCTGATGAATACCTTTCCAGCGGAGACGCTTTGATCATGACCATGCTGCGCGATCCCTCCACCAAGTACCGCCCCTTCGCCCACGCCGACCTGCCCGACCGCACCTGGCCGTCGCGCGCCATCACCAAGGCGCCGCGCTGGCTGTCCACCGACTTGCGCGACGGCAACCAGGCGCTGATCGACCCGATGGACGCGGAGAAGAAGCAGCGCTTCTTCGACATGCTGGTGAAGATCGGCCTGAAGGAGATCGAGGTCGGTTTCCCCTCCGCCTCGCAGACCGAATTCGACTTCGTGCGCCAGTTGCTGGACGGCGGCCGCGTGCCCGACGACGTCACCATCCAGGTGCTGACCCAGGCCCGGCGCGACCTGATCGAACGCACGTTCGAGAGCCTGCGCGGCGCACCCCGCGCCATCGTGCACATGTACAACGCCATCTCCCCCGCCTGGCGCCGCATCGTGTTCGGCATGGACCGGGCCGGCATCAAGGACATCGCCGTCAAGGGCGTCACCATCCTGCGCGAACAGGCGGAGAAGTATCCCGAGACCGATTGGGTCTTTGAATACTCGCCCGAAACTTTCAGCACCGCCGAACCCGACTTCGCGGTGGAGGTGTGCGAGGCGGTGCTGGACGTGCTGCGGCCCACGCCCGACAAGCCCGTCATCCTGAACCTGCCCGCCACGGTGGAGGCCGCCGGCCCCCACATCTACGCCGACCAGATCGAACACTTCTGCCGCCAGATCAGCCGCCGCGACAGCGTCATCGTCAGCGTCCATCCCCATAACGACCGCGGCACCGGTGTCGCCGCCGCCGAACTGGCGGTGCAGGCGGGTGCGGACCGGGTGGAAGGCTGCCTGTTCGGCAATGGCGAGCGCACGGGCAACGTCGACCTGGTGACCCTGGCGCTGAACCTGTACACCCAGGGCGTCAACCCGGAACTGGACTTCTCCGACATCCAGTCCGTGGTCCAGACCGTCCAGTACTGCAACCAGATCCCGGTGCACCCCCGCCACCCTTATGCCGGTGAGCTGGTGTTCACCGCCTTCTCCGGTTCCCACCAGGACGCCATCAAGAAGGGCTTCGCCGCCCAGGCCGGGCGCAACGAGGAGATCTGGGACGTTCCCTATCTGCCCATCGACCCAAGCGACCTGGGCTGCGGTTATGAGGCGGTGATTCGCGTCAACAGCCAGTCGGGCAAGGGCGGCATCGCCTGGGTCATGGAACAGGACAAGGGCCTGAAGCTGCCCCGTGCCATGCAGATCGACTTCAGCCGCGTGGTCCAGGGCTACGCCGACGAATCCAGCCGCGAGATGACGGCGGCCGACATCTGGACCATCTTCCAGGACACCTACTGCCTGTCCGGCCTGCAACGGTTCGAGCTGATTGACTATCAGGAAACCGGTGCCGCCGGCAGCCGCGACCGCGTGTTCGTGGGCCGCATGAGCGTGGGGCGTGAGGAACGCAGCATCAGCGGCCGGGGCAACGGCCTGCTGTCCAGCGTGCTGGCCGCCCTGAAGGCCGACTGCGGCGTGGAACTGGACATCGTCGATTACCAGGAACACGCCATCGGCCACGGCGGCGACGCCCGCGCCGCGGCTTACGTCGAATGCCGCACCACCGACGGCCGCAAGGTCTTCGGCGTGGGCATCGACACCGACGTGGCCACCGCCTCGGTCCGCGCGGTGCTGAGTGCGGCCAACGGCGCCGGCTGAACCGACACCAGCGGCACGAGATTCAGACCTCGTGCCGCTGTAGGCCCCGACGGGGGCCGCCGGAAGTTTCCGGGAAACGCAGTGGACTGGAAACTGAGGAAGCCCCAAGCCCGCGGATGCGGGCGCCCGGCGACTGAGGGGCGATCCTTGATCGGTCATGATCAAAGATCGCACGCATAAAGGGCGGTACAAACGGCCAGGACGCCGCCGGCGCGCACCCCATGGGTTGTGTCCGGCAGCACCCTTCACACCATCAAAAGCGCCATAAGTCTTAACGTCCCAAGGCCGCCCCGCCATCGCCGGGCGGCCTTTTGTTCACTCGCTATTTACATGGCATTTTATTGGTTTTACTTTTTAAAAACGTTCCAAATTCTGCCGTTCATTTCCAGTTTAAGGGGTACCCCCTTAGGGTCATATATCCTATCGCAGTAATTTCGCGATCGAGGACTATATCCCGACGGATAAAGTCTATGCCGGAGCCACCGGGGGACCGGGCCGAAGGCTTGGTTAAAGCTTTAGTAGCAAGCATGGCGCGGGCACGCCCTAGAATAGACGACCTACGACGGCCTGCCGAACCGCAGAGGGGAAAGCCGCTACGACGGTAGGCTTCTGGGAATTTATCCTTTGTGATCAGCGCTATCACCCCATTCGACGCGCCAAACCTCCGGTTGCTCATGTTGCGCCGCACCCGAATAACCGGGATCAGGCTCAACCGGTTGAACGTGGCCCTATAGTTCCCTATCAACGATTTCGATTTGCGCAGTTGATAGCCCAACGTCAGCTAAATTACTGACACTATCCTTTCGCGCACAAAGATAACGCTCAAATACTGGCAAATCGGAGCGATTGTATACTATCGCATGAGGATTGACGCTTAACCCTTCTTTAATATACATATCAACAGGATGCGACATCGAATCAAATGGTGAAAACCATGAGCAGAACCGCATCGGGTATCCTGAATATTAACGGCGTTAAGATCCCTCATAACGTCTACATCATGATTTCGAGCATCACGATTAACATCGTCTCCCTGGCGATGCCCATCGCCTTGCTTCAGGTCTACGACCGGATTCTGCCCAACCACACCATCGACACAATGTTTCTGTTGGCAGGTGGCATCGTTACCGCCCTGCTGATGGAATTTTTCCTGCGCGTGGCGCGCCAACGGATTTTCAGCATCCGCAGCGCGCAATTCGAGATTTCGGAAAGCCGCCGGGCCATCTTCCATCTGCTGGACAGCGACATCCAAGCCTTCCAGTCGCAGACGTCCGGCGCGCACATGGAACGGCTGAATTCCATCGCCTCGCTGCGCGACTTCGCGTCCGGGCAGATCATGGTCAGCCTGTACGACATCCCCTTCATCGTCATCTATCTCAGCATCATCTTTTACATCGGCGGCATCCTGACCATCGTCCCGCTGGTCAGCGTCATAGCCATCGTGCTGCTGGCCCTGCCGGCCATCCGCATGGCGCGCACCTCGCTGCTGCGCGTCGCGGAGTCGGAGGACAAGCGTCTCAGCTTCATCATCAGCCTGTTGAGCGGCATCCAGTCGGTCAAGGCCATGGCGCTGGAGAACCCGCTGCTGCGCCGGTACGAAAAGCTGCAGGAACACCGCCTGGGCGAACACCGCACCGCCGAGCTGTCGGCCCAGCACCTGGGTGAGATCGGCCAGTGCGTGGTGCAGGTCTCCGGCCTGCTGACCGTGGGCTTCGGCAGCCTGATGGTGCTGCACGGCCACCTCAGCGTCGGCGGCCTGTCGGCCTGCGTGCTGCTGTGCGGCCGGGCCCTGTCGCCCATGCAGAACATCCTGCAGCTGTGGTCGCGCCTGCAGCAGGCCGCCATCGCGCGGGAACAGATGGACGCGCTGTACGCCATGCCGCGCGAGCGCCGCGCCATGGGCACGCTGGACGCCAACGACACCCAGCCGCGCCTGATCCTGAGCGACGTGTCCTTCGGCTTCAAGCCGGGCCAGGAAATCCTGAACGGCATCAACCTGGAAATGACCAAGGGCGAGATCATCGCCCTGGTCGGCCCCAACGGCAGCGGCAAGACCGCCCTGCTGTCCATCATGGGCGGTTTCTACCAGCCCGGCCGCGGCCGCATCACCCTGGACGGCGTCGACCTCGACCAGTACGACCCGACTTCGGTGCGCGAGGCCATCGCCTTCCTGCCCCAGAACGAGATCCTGTTCCGCGGCACCATCACCGAGAACATCACCCTGTTCCGCCCGGAATATGACGAGCTGGCGCTGGTGGCCGCCGAGCGGGCCGGCATCTCCGACCTGATCCACGCCCTGCCCCACGGCTTCGCCACCTTCGTCGGCGACGGCGCCACCGAACCGCTGCCCCGCGGCCTGGCCCAGCGCATCGCCGTGGCCCGCGCCCTTGTCCACCGCCCCCGCATCATCCTGTTCGACGACGCCAATTCCGCCGTCGATGACGAGGGCGACCGCCACCTGTTCGGGCTGATGAACGAGCTGCGCAGCGAATGCGGGCTGGTCCTGGTCAGCCATCGCCCGGCCGTCCTGAAGCTGGCGGACCGGATTTACCGCCTGGCCGACGGCCAACTGGATCGCACCCTGGAGTTCGCATTATGACGCTGCTTCTCGACCGCGATGCCGCCCGCGGGGACCTGACGACGCGTCCCGCCGCCCTGCCGGTTCCGGCCACCACGGTGGGCGTCAACTGGATCGACTTCCTGGATCCGCTGGCGCAGCTGCTGAACCGCCACGGCTGGTCCGGCTCCCGCCGCCAGATCCTGGAGGCGCTGCCGTCGGAGCCGCGGGCCAATCCCATGGCCGACCTGCGCGACATCCTGGGCCGCCTGGGTTACGTCAGCACCCTGCACCAGGCCGACGGCTTTTCGCTGGACGACCTGCGCCGCATCGCCGGCCCGGCCGAGAGCACCATCGGCGTCATGCTGCACATCCCCCTGGGCGCACCGCCGACCCTGGTGGAGGTGATGGAGAACCGCTTCGTCGTGACCCGGCCGCTGGCCGAGGGCGCGCCGGCCACGGCGGGCGAGGACGCCGCCCTGCCCGCCGGCACGCTGGTGGTGGTGCGCCCCGGCACCCTTCCCAGCAGCGGGACGGAGAAACAGGGCTGGCTGCGCAGCCGCATCAATGAAAGCGGGCCGCTGATCCTGGCGTCCATGGGCCTGACCCTGCTGGCCAACATCCTGGCGCTGGCCAATCCGCTGTTCGTGATGAACGTCTACGACAAGGTCATCTCCGCCAACACGCCCTGGCTGCTGGTGCCGCTGGGCATCGGCGCCATCAGCGCCTCGCTGTTCGAACTGGTCACCCGCCGCCTGCGCAGCCACACCATGGCCCATGGCGGCGCCCGCCTGGCCTATGTGGTGGGCAACGCCGTGTTCGGCCGCCTGCTGAGCCTGCCCAGCGCCCTGACGGAACGCGTCAGCATCGCCGCCCAGGTGGCGCGCGTGCGCGACATCGACCGGGTGCGCGACCTGCTGACCGGCCCGCTGGCGCAGGCAACGCTGGACCTGCCGTTCATGTTCCTGTTCATCGCTGCCATCTTCGTGCTGGGCGGCTGGCTGGGCCTGGTGCCGGTGTTCGCCGTGTTCGTCTACGGCCTGCTGGCCTTCGTCGCCAACGCCGTCACCCGCTACCGCGTGTCCCAGGCGGCCATCGCCAACGCGCGGCGCCAGGAACTGACCCTGGAAATCATCGAGCGCATGCGCTCCATCCGCACCCTGGGCCTGGTGGACATCTGGCGCGACCGCTACGACACCGTGGCCCGCAACGCGGCGGAGGCCAACCTGCGCTACGGCCAGGCGGCCGCCACCGTCAGCACCATCAGCCAGACGCTGGGCACGCTGACGGCGCTGGCCACCCTGATGTTCGGCGTGCACCGCGTCCTGGCCGGCGACCTCACCACCGGCGGCCTGATCGCCTCCATGATGCTGGTGTGGCGCATGCTGGGCCCCCTGCAGGCCGCCTTCATGGCCAGCGCCCGCGTGGGCCAGATCCGCTCCTCCATCCGGCAGATCGAAACCCTGATGGCGACGCCGCCGGAACGGTCGGAGACGATGCGGCCGGACCGCGTCGCCGAAATCCAGGGCCGCGTCTCCTTCACCCGCGTCACCTTCCGCTACCACCGGGAGCCCGAGCCCATCCTGGCCAACATCGGGTTCGAGGTGGCGCCGCGCGAGGTAGTGGCCATCGTCGGCCGCTGCGGCGGCGGCAAGTCCACCGTGCTGAAGCTGATGAGCGGCCTGTACACCGCCCAGGGCGGATCCGTCCGCATCGACGGCCGCGACATCCGCCAGTTCGACCCCATCCAGCTGCGCCGTTCCATCGCCTACGTGACGCAGGTGCCGCAGTTCTTCCAGGGCTCGCTGGCCGACAATCTGCGCCTGGCGGCCCCGCTGGCGACCGACGCCGAACTGATCGACGCGCTGGACCAGGCGGGCGCCTTGGACACGGTGCGCAGCCTGAAGGATGGGCTGGACACCCGGTTCGACACCCATTCCGCCCCGCTGCCCACCGGCGTGCTGGCCCGCCTGTCGCTGGCCCGCGCCTACCTGCGCAACACCCCGCTGGTCCTGCTGGATGAGCCCATCAGCGGTTTCGACTTCGAGGGCGAGTTCGCCTTCATGTCGGCCATCGAGATGCTGCGCCAGCGCTCCACCGTCTTCTTCGCCACCCATCGCCGAGGCCACCTCGGCATCGCCGACAAGGTCCTGATCCTGGAGAACGGCACCACCCGCTACTTCGGGACTGCCGAAAAGGTTCGCGACCGTATTCCGAGAGGCATGATCTGATGCGCACCTTCGCCCTGCCGTCATGGTTCCATCTGCCGGATTTCGCCTCCGACGAACTGGTCACCGATCCCGGCATCTCCCCCCTCACCCGCAGCACCATCATGGTGGCGGGAATTTGTGTCGCCGCCTTCATCGGCTGGGCGGTACTGACGCCTGTGCATGAGGTGGCGACCGCCTTTGGCGAGGTCGTCCCCGCCCGCGCCGTGCAGGCGGCCCAATCCCTGGAAGGCGGCATCGTCGCCGAGGTGATGGTGCGCCAGGGCCAGCTGGTGGAGGCCGGCCAGCCGCTGGTGCGCTTCGAAGGCGGCACCACCACGGCCAGCCGCGACCAGTACACCGCGCGGCGCCTCGCCCTGCAGGCACAGATGGAACGGCTGGCCGCCTTCGCGCAAGGCCGCCCGGCGAACTTCACCCCCTTTGCCAGCCAGCCCGACGTCGTGCAGAACAACCGCCAGCTGCTGGCCGCCCAGATCGAGGCCAGGAACAACCAGCGCGCCGTGCTGGTGGACCAGGGCCGGCAGATGGCGTCGCAGCTGACCGCCGCGAAGGCGCAGTTGGTCTCGGTCATGACCGACCTGAACATCGCCCAGAGCAAGGTGAACCTGCGCCAGGACCTGGTGGAAAAGGGCCTGAATTCCAAGCTGAACCTGCTGGAAGCCCAGCGCGACATGGCGGCGTCCCTGTCGGAAAAGGCCCGGCTGGAAGGCGTCATCGGCGCCACCCAGGGCACCTTGGCCGAGAACAAGTCCCGCCTGAACGAACTGGACGGCCGCCTGAAGCAGGAGGCCATGGACAAGATGGAAACCACGGGCGCCCAATTGGCGGAGCTGGACAAGCTGATCAACGGCCAGGATGACCGGGTGGACCGCCTGGTCATCTCCGCCCCGATGCGCAGCATCGTCCTGGAATTGCCGGTGAAGACCATCGGCGGCGTCATCTCCCCCGGCGGCATCGTCGCCCGCCTGGTGCCGGTGGACGACGAACTGCTGGCCGAGGTGCGCGTTTCCACCCGCGACATCGGCTTCGTCAAGGCGGGCCAGCCGGTGAAGGTGAAGGTGCAGGCCTTCGACTACGCCCGCTACGGCCGCATTGACGGCGTCCTGGAATCGGTCTCGCCCACCACCTTCATGGATGAGCAGAAGAACCCCTACTACCAGGCACGGGTGAAGCTGGCGACCAACTACGTCGGGCTGCAGAAGGAACGCTATCAGCTGCTGCCCGGCATGACGCTTCAGGCCGACATCACGACGGGCGAGAAGACGGTATTCCAGTACCTCTTGAAGCCCATCTACACCACGGTGGACAGCGCCTTCCACGAACGTTGAGGTGCCGGCGGGCACCGCAGGGGATCCGCCCCGCGGGCGCCCGCCTTTCGATCCAGTAACGACATGCCCGCAAGCGGCTGCTACCGGCACCCGCTTCCATTCGGCCCTCTTTTTGTGACGGAAACACGCCATGGCTCAGCAGAGCGATAAGTCGTCCTCGACCGGTAAGACCCAGGCCATCCGCGACCAGGCCACGACGCAGACGAGCCGTCCGCTGAAGGCGCTGGAGCGG
This sequence comes from Azospirillaceae bacterium, assembly GCA_028283825.1. NCBI lineage: Bacteria > Pseudomonadati > Pseudomonadota > Alphaproteobacteria > Rhodospirillales > Azospirillaceae > Azospirillaceae bacterium. The sequence continues at coordinate 1,013,054 of JAPWJW010000003.1, forward strand.
CCGGGCGCCGACACGGCCGCGGACCCGCGCTCTGGCAGCGGCTATCTCGGCACGGTGCACAACGGCAGCCAGCTGGAAAACGGCGGCGTCGCGGCGCAGACCGGAGTGCCGACGGGCACCGCCAGCCAGGCCTCCACCAGCACCACCGATCTCGCCAGTTCACCCCTGGCGCCGAATGAGAACACCACCAACCTGACGTCCAGCGGCAACAGCTCCTCGGGCGGTTCCTCCCTGGCCTCGGGTGGCGGCGACGGCGGGGCCACCACCGCGGATAGCGGTGGCACCCCCACCTCCCCCGCCCTGGGGTCGTCCTCCCCCACCGTCCCCCAGGCGCACGCCACCGCCCCCAGCGGGCCGGTGAACCTGGCCAGCGCCGGCACCCCGGCCGCCCCGGCCGCCGCCGCCCCCGGCACCACAAACGCCGCCAATGCGGAAACGGCCGCCACGCCGGCCACGACCAGTACCGACACCGGCACGACCAATACGGGCACCACGAATACCGGCACGGGAACCACCACCGGCACCCAGGCCGGCGGCACCGATACCGGCACCTCCACCGGTACGGAAACCGGCGGGACCACCACGGGGTCCGGCACCACCGACCCCACCACCGGAACCGGTTCCGGCGGAACACAGGCTGGCGGCACTGACACCGGGACCAATACAGGTACCGATACAGGCACAGGGACCGGAACGGGCTCGGGCACTGATACCGGTTCGGGCACGGGCACCGGTACGACCGATCCCACCACCGGAACGGGCTCGGGCGGAACACAGGCTGGCGGCACCGATACCGGAACCCACACGGGGACCGACACCGGCACAGGGACCGGAACGGGCTCAGGCACTGATACCGGCTCGGGGACGGGCACCGGCACGACTGATCCCACCGGCGGCACAGGCTCCGGCGGTGTCGAGGCTGGTGGCGGCACGGGTGGTGGCACCGGAACCACCGACCCCACGGGCGGCACCGGCACGGGCACCGAGACCGGCGGCGGCGGCACCCAATCCGGGCACGGGCACCGGCACGACTGATCCCACCGGCGGCACAGGCTCCGGCGGCGTCGAGGCCGGCGGCGGCACCGGTGGCGGCACAGGCACCACCGACCCCACGGGCGGCACGGGCACCGGCACGACCGATCCCACCGGCGGCACAGGCTCCGGCGGCGTCGAGGCCGGCGGCGGCACGGGTGGTGGCACAGGCACCACCGATCCCACGGGCGGCACCGGCACGGGCACCGAAACAGGCGGCGGCACGACCAATCCGGGCACAGGAACCGGCACGACTGACCCCACTGGTGGCACAGGCTCCGGCGGTGTCGAGGCTGGTGGCGGCACGGGTGGCGGCAGCGGCACCACCGATCCCACGGGCGGCACCGGAACGGGCACCGAAACAGGTGGCGGCACGACCAATCCGGGCACCGGAACCGGCACGACTGACCCCTCCGGCGGCACAGGCTCCGGCGGCGTTGAGGCTGGCGGTGGCACAGGCGGCGGCACCGGCACCACCGATCCCACGGGCGGCACCGGCACGGGCACCGAAACAGGCGGCGGCACGACCAATACGGGCACCGGAACCGGCACGACTGACCCCACTGGCGGCACAGGCTCTGGCGGTGTCGAGGCTGGCGGCGGCACCGGTGGCGGCACCGGCACCACCGACCCCACGGGCGGCACCGGCACGGGCACCGAAACCGGCGGTGGCGGCACCAATCCGGGCACGGGCACCGGCACGACCGATCCCACCGGCGGCACGGGCTCCGGCGGCGTCGAGGCCGGCGGCGGCACGGGCGGCGGTACCGGAACCACCGACCCCACCGGCGGCACCGGCACGGGCACCGAAACAGGCGGCGGCGGCACCAATCCGGGCACGGGCACCGGCACGACCGATCCCACCGGCGGCACGGGCTCCGGCGGCGTCGAGGCCGGCGGCGGCACGGGCGGCGGTACCGGAACCACCGACCCCACGGGCAGCACCGGAACGGGCACCGAGACCGGCGGCGGCCGGCACCAATCCGGGCACGGGCACCGGCACGACTGATCCCACTGGCGGCACGGGCTCCGGCGGCGTCGAGGCCGGCGGTGGCACGGGCGGCGGTACCGGAACCACCGACCCCACGGGCGGCACCGGAACGGGCACCGAGACCGGCGGTGGCGGCACCAATCCGGGCACGGGCACCGGCACGACTGATCCCACTGGCGGCACGGGCTCCGGCGGCGTCGAGGCCGGCGGTGGCACGGGCGGCGGTACCGGAACCACCGACCCCACCGGCGGCACCGGCACGGGCACCGAAACCGGCGGCGGCACCAATCCGGGCACGGGCACCGGCACGACCGATCCCACCGGCGGCACGGGCTCCGGCGGCGTCGAGGCCGGCGGTGGCACGGGCGGCGGTACCGGAACCACCGACCCCACGGGCGGCACCGGAACGGGCACCGAGACCGGCGGTGGCGGCACCAATCCGGGCACGGGCACCGGCACGACTGATCCCACTGGCGGCACGGCGCTCCGGCGGCGTCGAGGCCGGCGGCGGCACGGGCGGCGGTACCGGCACCACCGACCCCACGGGCGGCACCGGCACGGGCACTGGAACCGGCGGTGGCGGCACCAATCCGGGCACGGGCACCGGCACGACTGATCCCACCGGCGGCACGGGCTCCGGCGGTGTCGAGGCTGGTGGCGGCACGGGTGGTGGCACAGGCACCACCGACCCCACGGGCGGCACCGGCACGGGCACCGAAACAGGCGGCGGCACCAACCCGGGTACCGGAACCGGCACGACTGATCCCACCGGCGGCACAGGCTCCGGCGGTGTCGAGGCTGGTGGCGGCACGGGTGGTGGCACAGGCACCACCGACCCCACGGGCGGCACCGGCACGGGCACCGAGACCGGCGGCGGCACGACCAATCCGGGCACAGGAACCGGCACGACTGACCCCACTGGCGGCACAGGCTCTGGCGGTGTCGAGGCTGGCGGCGGCACCGGTGGCGGCACAGGCACCACCGACCCCACGGGCGGCACCGGCACGGGCACCGAAACCGGCGGCGGCGGCACCAATCCGGGCACGGGCACCGGCACGACCGATCCCACCGGCGGCACGGGCTCCGGCGGCGTCGAGGCCGGCGGTGGCACGGGCGGCGGTACCGGCACCACCGATCCCACGGGGGGCACCGGCACGGGCACTGGAACCGGCGGTGGCGGCACCAATCCGGGCACGGGCACCGGCACGACCGATCCCACTGGCGGCACGGGCTCCGGCGGCGTCGAGGCCGGCGGCGGCACGGGCGGCGGTACCGGCACCACCGATCCCACGGGGGGCACCGGCACGGGTACTGGAACCGGCGGTGGCGGCACCAATCCGGGCACGGGCACCGGCACGACCGATCCCACTGGCGGCACGGGCTCCGGCGGCGTCGAGGCTGGCGGCGGTACGGGCGGCGGTACCGGCACCACCGATCCCACGGGGGGCACCGGCACGGGTACTGGAACCGGCGGTGGCACAAACCCGGGCTCGGGCGGCGGTACCGGCACGGACCCCATTACGGGCACGGGCTCCGGCGGAACCGGCACCGGGGGCGATTCCTCCACCGGCACGGGCTCCGGCGGTGCGGAAACAGGCGGCGGCGGCGGAACGGGCACGACCGATCCCACCGGCGGCACGGGCTCCGGTGGCGTTGAGGCCGGCGGCGGCACGGGTGGCGGAACTGGCACCACCGATCCCACCGGTGGCACCGGTACGGGCGGCACGGGTTCCGGCGGCACCGGAACCGGCGGCGGCACCACAAATCCAGGCACGGGCACCGGTACGACCGATCCCACCGGCGGCACAGGCTCCGGCGACGGCAACCACATTTCCGTCAATCTGAGCGTTGCCCCAGCCGCCGGCCTGGAAGACCAACCCATCGCCCTCACCATCGGGGCTGGCGTCGGCTCGCCCGGGGCCGGTGAAACCGTCAGCGTCACCATCGCCGGTGTCCCGGTTGGCGCCACCTTGTCCGCCGGTACCGATAACCATGACGGTACTTGGACCCTGACCGCCGGGCAGTTGACCGGCCTCACCATCACCCCGCCCACTGACTACAGCGGGACTCTGACTCTGTCCGTCACCGCCCATGCCGAGTTGAACGGCGCGACAAGTGACACGTCCAGCACGCTCGCCGTCACCGTCGCCCCGGTGGCCGACGCCCCGACCTTGGCCGTCGCCCCCGCTGTTGGCCTGGAAGACCAACCCATCGCGTTGACCATCGCCGCTGGCCTGCATGCCCCGGCCGATGGCGAGACCCTCTCCGTCACCATCGCCGGTGTTCCCGCCGGCGCCACCCTCTCCGCCGGCACCGACAATGGCGACGGCACCTGGACGCTGACCAGTGCCCAGCTGACCGGCCTGACCCTCACCCCGCCGGCCGATTACAGCGGGACTCTGAATCTCTCTGTCACCGCCCACGCCGAGGTCGGCGGCACCAGTGCCGACACCAGCAGCAGCCTGGCGGTCACCGTCGCGCCGGTTGCCGATGCCCCCACCCTGGCCATCGGGCCCGCCACCGGCCTGGAAGACCAACCCATCGCCCTGACCATCGCCGCCGGCCTCCACAGCCCGGCTGATGGCGAGACCCTCAGTGTCACCATCGCTGGTGTCCCCGCCGGCGCCACCCTCTCCGCCGGCACCGACAATGGCGACGGCACCTGGACCCTGACCGGCGCCCAGCTCACCGGCCTCACCCTCACCCCGCCGACCGATTACAGCGGGACTCTGAATCTGTCCGTCACCGCCCACGCCGAAGTGGGCGGCACCAGCGCCGACACCACCAGCACCCTGGCGATCACGGTTGCCCCGGTGGCCGACGCCCCGACCCTGACCGTCCTGCCGGCCACGGGCCAGGAAGACCAGCCCATTGCGCTGACCATCGCCGCCAGCCTGCATGCGCCTGCCGATGGCGAGACCCTCAGTGTCACCATCGCTGGCGTCCCTGCCGGCGCCACCCTGTCCGCCGGCACCAACAACGGCGATGGCACTTGGACGCTGACCGGCGCCCAATTGACGGGCCTCACCATCACCCCGCCGGCCGACTACAACGGCACCCTCAACCTATCCGTCACCGCCCACGCCGAGGTTGGCGGCACCGGCGCCGATACCATCAGCACGCTGTCAGTGACGGTAACACCGACGGGGGACACAAGCCCGGTAACCGGCATTGAAGCGCCGACGCTGTCGGTGCAGGCCGCCGCGGGTCTGGAAGACCAACCCATCGCCCTCACCATCGCCGCCGGATTGCACGCCCCAGTCGCCGGCGAGACGCTCTCGGTCACCATCGCCGGCGTCCCGTCCGGCGCCACCCTCTCCGCTGGTACCGACAATCACGACGGCACCTGGACCCTCACCGGCGCCCAGCTCACCGGCCTGACCATCACCCCGCCGACCGACTACAGTGGCACGTTGAACCTCAGTGTCACCGCCCATGCCGACGTCAACGGCACGACGGCGGACACCACCGGCAGCCTGGCCGTCACTGTCGCCCCGGTGGCCGACGCCCCCAGCCTGACCGTCGCTCCGGCTGTCGGCCTGGAAGATCAGCCCATTGCGCTCACCATCGCCGCCGGCCTGCATGCCCCGGCCGCCGGCGAGACCTTAAGCGTCACCATCGCCGGCGTCCCCGCCGGCGCCACCCTCTCCGCCGGTACCGATAACCACGACGGCACCTGGACCCTGACCGGCGCCCAGCTGACCGGCCTCACCATCACGCCACCGGCTGACTACAGTGGGACTCTGAATCTGTCCGTCACGGCTCACGCCGAAGTGGGCGGCACCAGCGCCGACACCTCGAGCACCTTGGCCGTTACCGTCGCCCCGGTGGCCGATGTGCCAACGCTGGCGGTTCTGCCGGCCGTCGGACTGGAAGATCAGCCCATTGCGCTGACCATCGCCGCCGGCCTCCACGCCCCCGCCGATGGCGAGACCCTCAGCGTCACCATCGCTGGTGTCCCCGCCGGCGCCACCCTGAACCATGGGCACCGACAACGGCGATGGCTCCTGGACCCTGACCGGCGCCCAGCTGACCGGCCTCACCATCACGCCACCGGCTGACTACAGCGGCACCCTCAATCTGTCCGTTATGGCGCATGCCGCCGTCAACGGCAGCACCGCCGACACCACCGGCAGCCTGGCCGTCACCGTCGGTGCCGTCGCCGATGCACCCAGCCTGGCCGTCGTCCCCGCCGTCGGACTGGAAGACCAGCCCATCGCGCTGACCATCGCCGCCGGCCTCCACGCCCCCGCCGATGGCGAGACCCTCAGCGTCACCATCGCCGGTGTCCCCGCCGGCGCCACTCTCTCCGCCGGTACCGATAATGGCGACGGCTCCTGGACCCTGACCGGTGCCCAGCTGACCGGCCTGACCATCACCCCGCCCACCGACTACAGTGGGACTCTGAATCTGTCCGTGACGGCGCATGCCGCCGTCAACGGCACTAGTGCCGACACCACCGGCAGCCTGGCCGTCACCGTCGGTGCCGTCGCCGATGCCCCCAGCCTGGCGGTCGTCCCGGCCGTCGGCCTGGAAGACCAGCCCATCGCCCTCACCATCGCCGCTGGCCTGCATGCCCCGGCCACCGGCGAGACCCTCAGCGTCACCATCGCCGGCGTCCCTGCCAGCGCCACCCTCTCCGCCGGCACCGACAATCACGATGGCACCTGGACCCTGACCAGCGCCCAGTTGACCGGCCTGACCCTGACGCCGCCCACCGACTACAGCGGCACGCTCAACCTCAGCGTCACCGCCCACGCCGCCGTCAACGGCACCAGTGCCGACACCACCGGCAGCCTGGCCGTCACCGTTGGCGCCGTCGCCGACGCCCCCAGCCTGGCCGTCGTCCCCGCCGTCGGACTGGAAGACCAGCCCATCGCCCTGACCATCGCCGCCGGCCTCCACGCCCCCGCCGATGGCGAGACCCTCAGCGTCACCATCGCCGGCGTGCCTGCCGGCGCCACGCTCTCCGCCGGCACCGACAAATCACGATGGCACCTGGACCCTGACCGGCGCCCAGTTGTCCGGCCTGACCCTGACGCCGCCGGCCGACTACAGCGGCACGCTCAACCTCAGTGTCACCGCCCACGCCGCCGTCAACGGCACCAGTGCCGACACCACCGGTAGCCTGGCCGTCACCGTTGGCGCCGTCGCCGACGCCCCCAGCCTGGCCGTCGTCCCCGCCGTCGGACTGGAAGACCAGCCCATTGCGCTGACCATCGCCGCCGGCCTCCACGCCCCGGCCACCGGCGAGACCCTCTCCGTCACCATCGCCGGCGTGCCCGCCGGCGCCACCCTGTCCGCCGGGACCGATAACCATGACGGCTCCTGGACGCTCACCAGCGCCCAGCTGACCGGCCTCACCCTGACGCCGCCCACCGACTACAGCGGCACGCTCAACCTCAGTGTCACCGCCCACGCCGCCGTCAACGGCACCACGGCGGATACCACCGGTAGCCTGGCTGTCACCGTCGGTGCCGTCGCCGACGCCCCCAGCCTGGCCGTCGTCCCCGCCGTCGGTCTGGAAGACCAGCCCATCGCCCTCACCATCGCCGCTGGCCTGCACGCCCCGGCCGATGGCGAGACCCTCAGCGTCACCATCGCCGGCGTTCCGGCCGGCGCCACCCTCTCCGCTGGTACCGACAATCACGACGGCTCCTGGACTCTGACCGGTGCCCAGCTGACCGGCCTGACCCTCACCCCGCCGGCCGATTACAGCGGCACCCTCAACCTCAGCGTCACCGCCCACGCCGCCGTCAACGGCACCAGTGCCGACACCACCGGCAGCCTGGCCGTCACCGTTGGCGCCGTCGCCGACGCCCCCAGCCTGGCCGTCGTCCCCGCCGTCGGACTGGAAGACCAGCCCATCGCCCTGACCATCGCCGCCGGCCTCCACGCCCCCGCCGATGGCGAGACCCTCAGCGTCACCATCGCCGGCGTGCCTGCCGGCGCCACGCTCTCCGCCGGCACCGACAATCACGATGGCACCTGGACCCTGACCGGCGCCCAGCTGACCGGCCTGACCATCACCCCACCGGCCGACTACAGCGGCACGCTCAACCTCAGCGTCACCGCCCACGCCGCCGTCAACGGCACCATCGCCGACACCACCGGTAGCCTGGCCGTCACCGTTGGCGCCGTCGCCGACGCCCCCAGCCTGGCCGTCGTCCCCGCCGTCGGACTGGAAGACCAGCCCATTGCGCTGACCATCGCCGCCGGCCTCCACGCCCCGGCCACCGGCGAGACCCTCAGCGTCACCATCGCCGGCGTCCCCGCCGGCGCCACCCTCAACCACGGCACCGATAACGGTGATGGCACCTGGACCCTGACCGGCGCCCAGCTGACCGGCCTCACCCTCACCCCGCCCGCCGATTACAGCGGCACCCTCAATCTGTCCGTGACGGCGCATGCCGCCGTCAACGGCAGCACCGCCGACACCACCGGCAGCCTGGCCGTCACCGTCGGTGCCGTCGCCGACGCCCCCAGCCTGGCCGTCGTTCCCGCTGTCGGCCTGGAAGACCAGCCCATCGCCCTCACCATCGCCGCTGGCCTCCATGCCCCCGCCGATGGCGAGACCCTCTCCGTCACCATCAGCGGCGTGCCCGCCGGCGCCACCCTGAACCATGGCACCGACAACGGTGATGGTTCCTGGACGCTGACCGGTGCCCAGCTGACCGGCCTCACCATCACCCCGCCGGCCGACTACAGTGGGACTCTGAATCTGTCCGTCACGGCGCATGCCGCCGTCAATGGCACTAGTGCCGACACCACCGGCAGCCTGGCCGTCACCGTCGGTGCCGTCGCCGACGCCCCCAGCCTGGCGGTCGTCCCGGCCGTCGGCCTGGAAGACCAGCCCATCGCCCTCACCATCGCCGCCGGCCTGCATGCCCCGGCCACCGGCGAGACCCTCAGCGTCACCATCGCCGGCGTCCCCGCCGGCGCCACCCTCAACCACGGCACCGATAACGGTGATGGCACCTGGACCCTGACCGGCGCCCAGCTGACCGGCCTCACCCTCACCCCGCCCGCCGATTACAGCGGCACCCTGAATCTGTCCGTAACGGCCCACGCCGCCGTCAACGGCACCACCGCCGACACCACCGGCAGCTTGGCCGTCACCGTCGGTGCCGTCGCTGATGCCCCCAGCCTGGCCGTCGTCCCGGCCGTCGGCCTGGAAGACCAGCCCATCGCCCTCACCATTGCCGCCGGACTGCACGCCCCGGCCACCGGCGAGACCCTCAGCGTCACCATCGCCGGCGTCCCCGCCGGCGCCACGCTGAACCATGGCACCGATAACGGTGATGGTTCCTGGACCCTGACCGGCGCCCAGTTGACCGGCCTCACCATCACCCCGCCGGCCGACTACAGCGGCACCCTGAACCTCAGCGTCACCGCCCACGCCGCCGTCAACGGCACGACGGCTGATACCAGCGGTAGCCTGGCCGTCACCGTTGGCGCCGTCGCCGACGCCCCCAGCCTGGCCGTCGTCCCCGCCGTCGGTCTGGAAGACCAGCCCATCGCCCTCACCATCGCCGCCGGCCTGCATGCCCCGGCCACCGGCGAGACCCTCAGCGTCACCATCGCCGGCGTCCCCGCCGGCGCCACCCTCTCCGCTGGTACCGACAATCACGACGGCACCTGGACGCTGACTGGCGCCCAGTTGACCGGCCTGACCATCACCCCGCCGGCCGACTACAGCGGCACGCTGAACCTCAGCGTCACGGCGCATGCCGCCGTCAACGGCAGCACCGCCGACACCACCGGCAGCCTGGCCGTCACCGTCGGCGCCGTCGCTGACGCCCCCAGCCTGGCCGTCGTCCCGGCCGTCGGCCTGGAAGATCAGCCCATCGCCCTGACCATCGCCGCCGGCCTGCATGGCCCCGCCGATGGTGAGACCCTCAGCGTCACCATCGCCGGTGTCCCCGCCGGCGCCACGCTGAACCACGGCACCGACAACGGCGACGGCTCCTGGACCCTCACCGGCGCCCAGCTCACCGGCCTGACCCTCACCCCGCCGGCCGACTACAGCGGCACGCTGAACCTCAGCGTCACCGCCCACGCCGCCGTCAACGGCAGCACCGCCGACACCACCGGCAGCCTGGCCGTCACCGTTGGTGCCGTCGCCGATGCCCCCAGCCTGGCCGTCGTCCCGGCCGTCGGCCTGGAAGACCAGCCCATCGCGCTGACCATCGCCGCCGGCCTCCACGCCCCCGCCGATGGCGAGACCCTCTCCGTCACCATCGCCGGTGTCCCCGCCGGCGCCACCCTGTCCGCCGGCACCGACAATCACGACGGCACCTGGACCCTCACCGGCGCCCAGCTCACGGGCCTGACCCTCACCCCGCCCACTGACTACAGCGGCACGCTGAACCTGTCCGTCACCGCCCATGCCGCTGTGAACGGCACGACGGCCGACACCACCGGCAGCCTGGCCGTCACCGTCGGTGCCGTCGCCGACGCCCCCAGCCTGGCGGTCGTCCCGGCCGTCGGCCTGGAAGACCAGCCCATCGCCCTCACCATCGCCGCCGGCCTGCATGCCCCGGCCACCGGCGAGACCCTCAGCGTCACCATCGCCGGCGTCCCCGCCGGCGCCACCCTCTCCGCTGGTACCGACAATCACGACGGCACCTGGACGCTGACTGGCGCCCAGTTGACCGGCCTGACCATCACCCCGCCGGCCGACTACAGCGGCACGCTGAACCTCAGCGTCACCGCCCACGCCGCCGTCAACGGCACCACCGCCGACACCACCGGCAGCCTGGCCGTCACCGTCGGCGCTGTCGCCGACGCCCCCAGCCTGGCCGTCGTCCCGGCCGTCGGCCTGGAAGATCAGCCCATTGCGCTCACCATCGCCGCCGGCCTCCACACCCCCGCCGATGGCGAGACCCTCTCCGTCACCATCGCCGGCGTGCCCGCCGGTGCCACGCTGTCCGCCGGTACCGACAACCATGACGGCACCTGGACCCTCACCGGTGCCCAGCTGACGGGGCCTGACCCTCACCCCGCCGGCCGACTACAGCGGGACTCTGAATCTGTCCGTGACGGCACATGCCGCCGTCAACGGCACGACGGCCGACACCACCGGTAGCCTGGCCGTCACCGTTGGCGCCGTCGCTGATGCTCCCAGCCTGGCCGTCGTCCCCGCCGTCGGACTGGAAGACCAGCCCATTGCGCTGACCATCGCCGCCGGCCTCCACGCCCCGGCCACCGGCGAGACCCTCTCCGTCACCATCGCCGGCGTGCCCGCCGGCGCCACCCTGTCCGCCGGGACCGATAACCATGACGGCTCCTGGACGCTCACCAGCGCCCAGCTGACCGGCCTCACCCTGACGCCGCCCACCGACTACAGCGGCACGCTCAACCTCAGTGTCACCGCCCACGCCGCCGTCAACGGCACCACGGCGGATACCACCGGTAGCCTGGCTGTCACCGTTGGTGCCGTCGCCGACGCCCCCAGCCTGGCCGTCGTCCCCGCCGTCGGTCTGGCAAGACCAGCCCATTGCCCTCACCATCGCTGCCGGCCTCCACGCCCCCGCCGATGGCGAGACCCTCAGCGTCACCATCGCCGGTGTCCCCGCCGGCGCCACCCTCTCCGCTGGTACCGACAATCACGACGGCTCCTGGACGCTGACTGGCGCCCAGCTGACCGGCCTGACCCTCACCCCGCCGGCCGATTACAGCGGCACGCTGAACCTCAGCGTCACCGCCCACGCCGCCGTCAACGGCTCCACCGCCGACACCACCGGCAGCCTGGCCGTCACCGTCGGCGCTGTCGCCGATGCTCCCAGCCTGGCCGTCGTCCCCGCCGTCGGCCTGGAAGACCAGCCCATCGCCCTCACCATCGCCGCCGGCCTGCATGCCCCGGCCACCGGCGAGACCCTCAGCGTCACCATCGCCGGCGTCCCCGCCGGCGCCACCCTGAACCATGGCACCGACAACGGCGATGGCTCCTGGACCCTGACCGGTGCCCAAGTGTCCGGCCTGACCCTGACGCCGCCCGCCGACTACAGCGGCACCCTGAATCTGTCCGTAACGGCCCACGCCGCCGTCAACGGCACCAGTGCCGACACCACCGGCAGCCTGGCCGTCACCGTCGGTGCCGTCGCCGACGCCCCCAGCTTGGCCGTCGTCCCCGCCGTCGGACTGGAAGACCAGCCCATTGCGCTGACCATCGCCGCCGGCCTCCATGCCCCCGCCGATGGCGAGACCCTCTCCGTCACCATCAGCGGCGTGCCCGCCGGCGCCACCCTGAACCATGGCACCGACAACGGTGATGGTTCCTGGACGCTCACCGGCGCCCAGCTGACCGGCCTGACCATCACCCCGCCCACCGACTACAGTGGGACTCTGAATCTGTCCGTGACGGCGCATGCCGCCGTCAACGGCACTAGTGCCGACACCACCGGCAGCCTGGCCGTCACCGTCGGTGCCGTCGCCGATGCCCCCAGCCTGGCGGTCGTCCCCGCCGTCGGCCTGGAAGATCAGCCCATCGCCCTCACCATCGCCGCCGGCCTCCATGCCCCGGCCGCCGGCGAGACCCTCTCCGTCACCATCAGCGGCGTGCCCGCCGGCGCCACGCTCTCCGCCGGCACCGACAATCACGATGGCACCTGGACCCTGACCGGCGCCCAGCTGACCGGCCTGACCATCACCCCACCGGCCGACTACAGCGGCACGCTCAACCTCAGCGTCACCGCCCACGCCGCCGTCAACGGCACCATCGCCGACACCACCGGTAGCCTGGCCGTCACCGTTGGCGCCGTCGCCGACGCCCCCAGCCTGGCCGTCGTCCCCGCCGTCGGACTGGAAGACCAGCCCATTGCGCTGACCATCGCCGCCGGCCTCCACGCCCCGGCCACCGGCGAGACCCTCAGCGTCACCATCGCCGGCGTCCCCGCCGGCGCCACCCTCAACCACGGCACCGATAACGGTGATGGCACCTGGACCCTGACCGGTACCCAGCTGACCGGCCTCACCCTCACGCCGCCCGCCGACTACAGCGGCACGCTCAACCTCAGCGTCACCGCCCACGCCGCCGTCAACGGCAGCACCGCCGACACCACCGGCAGTCTCGCCGTCACCGTTGGCGCCGTCGCCGACGCCCCCAGCCTGGCCGTCGTCCCCGCCGTCGGGCTGGAAGACCAGCCCATTGCGCTCACCATCGCCGCTGGCCTCCACGCCCCCGCCGATGGCGAGACCCTCTCCGTCACCATCGCCGGTGTCCCCGCCGGCGCCACCCTGTCCGCCGGCACCGACAACCACGACGGCTCCTGGACGCTGACCGGCGCCCAGCTCACCGGCCTGACCATCACCCCGCCCACTGACTACAGCGGCACGCTGAATCTGTCCGTGACGGCGCATGCCGCTGTGAACGGCACGACGGCCGACACCACCGGCAACATGGCCGTCACCGTTGGTGCCGTCGCCGATGCCCCCAGCCTGGCCGTCGTCCCGGCCGTCGGACTGGAAGACCAGCCCATTGCGCTCACCATCGCCGCCGGCCTGCATGCCCCGGCCACCGGCGAGACCCTCTCCGTCACCATCGCCGGTGTCCCCGCCGGTGCCACCCTGAACCACGGCACCGATAACGGTGACGGCTCCTGGACCCTGACCGGTACCCAGCTGACCGGCCTCACCCTGACGCCGCCCGCCGACTACAGCGGCACGCTCAACCTCAGCGTCACCGCCCACGCCGCCGTCAACGGCAGCACCGCCGACACCACCGGCAGTCTGGCTGTCACCGTCGGCGCCGTCGCTGATGCTCCCAGCCTGGCCGTCGTCCCCGCCGTCGGCCTGGAAGATCAGCCCATCGCCCTCACCATCGCCGCCGGCCTCCATGCCCCGGCCGCCGGCGAGACCCTCTCCGTCACCATCAGCGGCGTGCCCGCCGGCGCCACCCTGAACCATGGCACCGACAACGGTGACGGCTCCTGGACGCTGACCGGCGCCCAGCTGACCGGCCTGACCATCACCCCACCGGCCGACTACAGCGGCACGCTCAACCTCAGTGTCACCGCCCACGCCGCCGTCAACGGCAGCACCGCCGACACCACCGGCAGCCTGGCCGTCACCGTCAACCCGGTGGCGGATGCGCCGACGTTGAGCCTGCAGGCCGCCAGCGGTCATGAGGATGAGTCGATCGCGCTGACCATCGGTGCGGCGCTGACCCATCCGGCGCCGGGCGAGACCTTGAGCGTCATCGTCTCTGGCGTTCCCGTCGGTGCCTCGCTGTCGGCCGGTATCGACAACCATGACGGCACCTGGACCCTGACCAGCGCGCAGCTGTCCGGCCTGTCCCTGACGCCGCCGGCCGATTTCCACGGCACCATCAACCTGTCCGTCACCGCCCATGCCGCCGTCAACGGCACCGCCGCCGACACCGCAGGCACGCTGACCGTCACCGTGGCGCCCGACACGGTCGACGCCGGCGTCACCATCGATGCGCCGACACTGGCCGTCCTGCCCGCCCTGGGTCTGGAAGACCATGCCATCAGCCTGAACATCGCCGCCGCCCTGCCGGTCACCCTGCCGGGCGAGACCCTGAGCGTCACCATCGGCAACCTGCCGGCCGGCGCCACCCTGTCGGCCGGCACCGACAATCACGACGGCACCTGGACGCTCACCGCCGTTCAACTGACCGGCCTGACCCTGACCCCGCCCGCCGATTACAGCGGCACCCTCAACCTGTCCGTCGCCGCCCATGCCGACCTGGCCGGCGTGTCGGCCACCACCACCGCGGCGCTGTCCGTCACCGTCACCCCCGTGGCCGACACCCCCAGCCTGGCGGTCCTGCCCGCCATCGGGCTGGAGGACCAGGCCATCAGCCTGAACATCGCCGCCGGCCTGGCCGCCCCGGTCGCGGGTGAGACCTTGACCGTCACCATCGCAGGATTGCCGACGGGCGCCACCCTGTCCGCCGGTACCGACAACCATGACGGCACCTGGACACTCACCGCCGTCCAGCTGACCGGCCTGACCCTGACGCCGCCGGCCGACTACAATGGCACCCTGAACCTGACCGTCACCGCCCATGCCGAGGTGGCCGGGACCACCGCCGACGTGTCGGGCAACCTGGCGGTCACCGTCCTGCCCGTGGCCGACGCGCCGACCCTGGTGGCATTGCCCGCCGTCGGCCTGGAAGATCAGCCCATTGCCCTGACCATCGCCGCCGGCCTTGTGGCCCCGGTGGCGGGTGAGACGCTGAGCGTCACCATCGCCGGTGTTCCGGTCGGCGCCACCCTATCCGCCGGCACCGACAATCACGACGGCACCTGGACCCTGACCGGTGTGCAACTGACCGGCCTGACCATCACCCCGCCGGCCGACTACAGCGGCACCCTGAACCTCAGTGTCACCGCCCATGCCGAGGTGAACGGCACCGAGGCGACGGCCAGCAGCACCCTAGCCGTGACCGTGGCCCCGGTGGCCGATGTCCCCAGCCTGGCCATCCTGCCCGCCATCGGGTTGGAGGACCAGCCCATCGCCCTGACCATCGCCGCCGGCTTGGCCGCCCCGGTGGCCGGGGAGACCCTGTCCGTCACCGTCGCCGGTGTTCCGGTCGGTGCCACCCTCTCCGCCGGCACCGACAACCATGACGGCACCTGGACACTGACCAGTGCCCAGCTGACCGGCCTGACCATCACCCCGCCCGCCGATTATAGCGGCACCCTCAACCTGTCCATCACCGCCCATGCCGACGTGAACGGCACGGAGGCCACGGCCAGCGGCAGCCTGGCGGTCACCGTCCTGCCCGTCGCCGATGTACCCAACCTGGCCGTCGTGCCGGTGATCGGCCTGGAAGACCAACCCATCGCCCTCAACATCGCGGCTGGCCTCACCGCCCCCGTGGCGGGTGAAGCCTTGAGCGTCACCATCGCCGGTGTTCCGGTCGGCGCCACCCTGTCCGCCGGTACCGACAACCACGACGGCACCTGGACCCTGACCGGTGTGCAGCTGACCGGCCTGACCATCACCCCGCCACACGACTACAGCGGCACGCTGACCCTGTCCGTCACAGCGCACGCCGACGTCAACGGCACGGACGCGGCGGCCAGCGCCAATCTGGCGGTCACCGTCATGCCGGTCGCCGACGTGCCCAACCTGGTGGTCCTACCCACCGTGGGCCTGGAAGACCAGCCCATCGCCCTCAACATCGCCGCCGGCCTGGCCGCACCGGTAGCCGGGGAGACCCTGTCCGTCACCGTCGCCGGCGTGCCCGTGGGCGCCACCCTGTCCGCCGGCACCGACAACCATGACGGTACCTGGACGTTAACGAGCGCCCAGTTGACCGGCCTGACCATCACCCCGCCGCACGACTACAGCGGCACCTTGAACCTGTCCGTCACCGCCCATGCCGAGGTCAACGGCACCGGCGCCGACGCGACCGGCAACTTGGCGGTCACCGTCCTGCCGGTGGCTGACGTGCCCCATCTGGTGGTGTTGCCGGCCGTGGGCCTGGAAGACCAGCCCATCGGCCTGAACATCGCCGCCAGCCTGGCCGCACCGGTGGCCGGCGAGAGCCTGTCCGTCACCATCGCCGGGTTGCCCGCGGGCGCCACCCTGTCCGCCGGCACCGACAACCATGACGGCACCTGGACCCTCACCACCGTCCAACTGACCGGCCTGACCCTGACGCCGCCCGCCGACTACAGTGGCACGGTCAATCTGACCGTCACCGCCCACGCCGATGTCAACGGCACCACCGCCGACACGACGGGCACCCTGACCGTCAACGTGCTGCCGGTGGCCGACCTGCCCAATCTGGTGGTCCTGCCCACCGTGGGGCTGGAGGACCAGCCCATCGCACTGACCATCGCCGCCAGCCTGGCCGCACCCGTGGCCGGCGAGACCCTGTCCGTCACCGTCGCCGGACTGCCGGTGGGTGCCACGTTGTCCGCCGGCACAGACAACCATGACGGTACCTGGACCCTGACCAGCGCCCAGTTGACCGGCCTGACCGTCACCCCGCCCGCCGATTACAGCGGCACCCTGAACCTGACGGTCACGGCGCACGCCGACGTCAACGGCACCGATGCCGCCGTCAGCGCCAACGTGGCCGTCACCGTCATGCCGGTGGCCGACCTGCCCAACCTGGTGGTGCTGCCGGCCGTGGGCCTGGAAGACCAGCCCATCGCGCTGAACATCGCCGCCAGCCTGGCCGCACCGGTGGCGGGGGAGACCCTATCCGTCACCGTCGCGGGCCTGCCGGTGGGCGCCACATTGTCCGCCGGCACCGACAACCACGACGGCACCTGGACCCTGACCGGCGCACAGCTGACCGGCCTGACCATCACGCCCCCGGCCGACTACAGTGGCACCCTGAACCTGTCCGTCACGGCGCATGCCGATGTGAATGGCACCGACGCGGCCGTCAGCGGCAGCCTGGCGGTAACCGTCCTGCCGGTGGCCGACATCCCCAACCTGGTGGCCCTGCCCGTGGTGGGCCTGGAAGACCAGCCCATCGCCCTCAATATCGCCGCCAGCCTGGCCGCACCGGTGGCGGGTGAGACCCTGTCCGTCACCGTCGCCGGGCTGCCGGCCGGCGCCACCCTATCCGCCGGCACCGACAATCATGACGGCACCTGGACTTTGACCGCCGTCCAACTCACCGGCCTCACCATCACCCCGCCGGCCGACTACAGCGGCACGCTGAACCTGACCGTTACGGCACACGCCGACGTCAACGGCACCGACGCCACCGCCAGCACCAACCTGGCGGTCACCGTCCTGCCGGTCGCCGACCTGCCCAACCTGGTGGCCCTGCCCGTGGTGGGTCTGGAAGATCAGCCCATCGCCCTGAACATCAGTGCCGGTCTGGCTGCCCCCGTGGCAGGCGAGACCCTGTCGGTGGTGATCAGCGGTGTGCCCACCGGCGCCACCCTGTCCGCCGGTACCGACAACCATGACGGCACCTGGACGCTGACCGCCGTCCAACTGACGGGCCTGACCCTCACCCCGCCCGCCGACTACAGCGGCACCCTCAATTTGAGGTGTCACGGCGCACGCCGACGTCAACGGCACCGACGCGGCGGTCAGCGCCAACGTGGCGGTCACCGTCCTGCCCGTGGCCGACCTGCCCAACCTGGTGGTCCTGCCCACCGTGGGCCTGGAAGACCAGCCCATTGCGCTGAACATCGCCGCCAGCCTGGCCGCACCCGTGGCCGGGGAGGCCCTGTCCGTCACCGTCGCCGGATTGCCGGCGGGTGCGGTGCTGTCCACCGGCACCGACAACCACGACGGCACCTGGACCCTGACCAGCGCACAGCTGTCCGGCCTGACCGTCACCCCGCCCGCCGACTATCACGGCACCCTGAACCTGACCGTCACCGCCCATGCCGATGTCAACGGCACGGAGGCCACGGCCAGCGCCAGCCTGGCGGTGACCGTCCTGCCCGTCGCCGACATCCCCAATCTGGTGGTCCTGCCCACCGTGGGGCTGGAGGACCAGCCCATCGCCCTCACCATCGCCGCCAGCCTGACCGCGCCGGTAGCACCGGGCGAGGCGCTGTCCGTCACCGTCGCCGGGCTGCCGGCCGGGGCCACCCTGTCGGCCGGTACCGACAATCACGACGGCACCTGGACCTTGACCAGCGCCCAGTTGTCCGGCCTGACCGTCACCCCACCCGCCGACTATCATGGCACGCTGAACCTGACCGTCACCGCCCATGCCGACATCAACGGCACCGACGCGTCGACCAGCGCCAGCGTGGCCGTCACCGTCCTGCCCGTCGCCGACATCCCCAACCTGGTCACCCTGCCGTCCGTCGGCATGGAGGACCAGCCCATCGCCCTCAACATCGCCGCCAGCCTGACGGCACCGGTGGCGGTGGGTGAGGCGCTGTCGGTGGTGATCAGCGGCGTGCCGACCGGCGCCACCCTGTCCGCCGGCACCCACAATTCCGACGGCACCTGGACCCTGACCGGCGCCCAGTTGTCCGGCCTGACCGTCACCCCGCCCGCCGACTACAGCGGCACCCTGAACCTGTCCGTCGTCGCCCATGCCGACGTCAACGGCACCGACGCCACCGCCAGCGCCAACGTGGCCGTCACCGTCCTGCCCGTCGCCGACGTGCCCAACCTGGTGGTCCTGCCGGTGGTGGGCCTGGAAGACCAGCCCATCGCGCTGAACATCACCGCCGGCCTGGCGACCCCGGCCGCGGGCGAGACCCTGTCGGTGGTGATCAGCGGCGTGCCCACCGGCGCCACCCTGTCCGCCGGCACCGACAACCATGACGGTACCTGGACCCTGACCGGCGTGCAGCTGACCGGCCTGACCATCACCCCGCCCGCCGACTATAGCGGCACCATCAATCTGGGCGTCACGGCGCACGCCGACGTCAACGGCACCGACGCGGCGGTCAGCGCCGGCGTGGCGGTGACCGTCCTGCCCGTCGCCGACATCCCCAACCTGGTGGTCCTGCCCGTCGTGGGCCTGGAAGACCAGCCCGTCGCCCTCACCATCGCCGCCAGCCTGGCCGCCCCCGTGGCGGGGTGAGGCCCTGTCCGTCACCGTCGCGGGATTGCCGGCCGGCGCCACCTTGTCCGCCGGCACGCACAACGCCGACGGCACCTGGACACTGACCGGCGCCCAGCTGACCGGCCTGACCCTGACCCCGCCCGCCGATTACAGCGGCACCCTGAACCTGACCGTCACCGCCCATGCCGACGTCAATGGCACCGACGCGGCGATCAGCGCCAACGTCGCCGTCACCGTCCTGCCCGTCGCCGACATCCCCAACCTGGTCGTGCTGCCCGTGGTGGGCCTGGAAGACCAGCCCATCGCCCTCAACATCACCGCTGGCCTGGCCGCACCCGTGGCGGGTGAGACCCTGTCCGTCACCATTGCCGGATTGCCGGCCGGCGCCACCCTGTCGACCGGCACCCACAACGCCGACGGCACCTGGACACTGACCAGCGCGCAGCTGACCGGCGTCACCCTGACGCCGGCGGCCGATTACCACGGCACGCTGAACCTGACGGTCACCGCCCATTGCCGACATCAACGGCACCGACGCATCGACCAGCGCCAACGTCGCCGTCACCGTCCTGCCCGTGGCGGATATCCCCAACCTGGTGGTCCTGCCCGTCGTCGGGCTGGAGGACCAGCCCATCGCCCTGACCATCACCGCCGGCATCGCCACGCCCGCGGTGGGTGAGACATTGTCGGTGGTGGTGGGCGGCCTGCCCGCCGGTGCCACCCTGTCCGCCGGCACCCACAATGCCGACGGTACCTGGACCCTGACCGGCGCCCAGCTCACCGGCCTCACCCTGACCCCGCCGGCCGATTACCACGGCACGCTGAACCTGTCCGTCACGGCGCATGTCGACGTGAATGGGACGGAGGCTTCGGTGGGGGCCAGCCTGGCGGTCACCGTCGTGCCGGTGGCCGACATCCCCAACCTGGCCGTCCTGCCCGTCGTGGGCCTGGAAGACCAGCCCATCGCCCTGAACATCGCGGCCGGCATCCCCACCCCGGCGGTGGGTGAGACGCTGACCGTCACCGTCAGCGGCGTGCCGACCGGCGCCACCCTGTCCGCCGGCACCGACAACCATGACGGCACCTGGACGCTGACCGGCGCACAGTTGTCCGGCCTGACCCTGACCCCGGCACACGATTATCACGGCACCCTGACCCTGGGCGTCACCGCCCAGACCGACCTGGCGGGTGTCAGCGCCACCACCAACGCCAGCCTGTCGGTGACAGTGGTGCCGGTGGCGGACGTGCCCACCCTGACCGTCCTGCCCGTCGTGGGCCTGGAACATCAGCCCATCGCCCTGACCATCGCCGCCGGTATCCCCACCCCGGCGGTGGGCGAGACCCTGTCCGTGGTCGTCAGCGGCGTACCGACCGGTGCCACCCTGTCCGCCGGTACCGACAACCACGACGGTACCTGGACCCTCACCGGGGCCCAACTCACCGGCCTGACCCTTACCCCGCCCGCTGATTACAGCGGCACCCTGAACCTGGGCATCACCGCCCATGCCGACGTGGCGGGTTCCACCGCCGACATCAGCGCCAACCTGGCCGTCACCGTCCTGCCCGTCGCCGACATCCCCAACCTGGCCGTCCTGCCCGTCGTCGGCCTGGAAGACCAGCCCATCGCCTTGAGCATCGCCGCCGGCCTGCCCACCCCGGTGGCGGGTGAGACCCTGTCGGTGGTGGTCAGCGGCGTGCCGGCCGGCGCCAGCCTGTCCGCCGGCACCCACAATGCCGACGGCACATGGACGCTGACGGGCGCCCAACTGACCGGCCTGACCCTGACACCGGTGCACGACTACAACGGCACGCTGAACCTGACCGTCACCGCCCATGCCGGCCTGAACGGCACCGACGCGGTCGCCAGCGCCAATCTGGCCGTCACCGTCCTGCCCGTCGCCGATATCCCGACCCTGGCGGTCCTGCCCGCCGTCGGCCTGGAAGACCAGCCCATCGCCTTGAGCATCGGTGCTGGCCTGGTGAGCCCGGCGGTGGGTGAGACCCTGTCCCTGGTGGGTCAGCGGCCTGCCGGCGGGCGCCATCCTGTCCGCCGGTACCGACAATCATGACGGGACCTGGACCCTGACCGGTGCCCAGTTGACCGGCCTGACCCTGACGCCGCCCCCGGACTACAACGGCACCATCAACCTGGCCGTCACCGCCCACGCCGACGTCAACGGCACCGATGCCACCATCAGCGCCAACTTGGCCGTCACCGTCCTGCCCGTCGCCGACATCCCCAATCTGGTGGTCCTGCCCGTCGTGGGCCTGGAACACCAGCCGGTGGCCCTCAACATCTCCGCCGGCCTGGTGAACCCTGCCGTGGGCGAAGCCCTGATGCTGATCGTCAGCGGCCTGCCCACCGGCGCCACCCTGTCCGCGGGCACCCATAATTCCGACGGCACCTGGAGCGTGACCGGCGCCCAGTTGTCCGGCCTGACCCTGACCCCGCCCGCCAGCTACAGCGGGACCCTGAACCTGACCGTCACCGCCCATGCCGACGTCAACGGGACGGCATGCGGCCATCAGCGCCAACCTGGGCGTCACCGTCCTGCCCGTCGCCGACATCCCCAACCTGGTGGTCCTGCCCGTCGTGGGGCTGGAGAACCAGCCGCTGGCCCTGAACCTCAGTGCCGCCCTGGCGACGCCGGTGGCGGGTGAAACCCTGTCGGTGGTGGTCAGCGGCCTGCCCGCAGGATCCAGCCTGTCCGCCGGTACCCACAACGCCGACGGCACCTGGACCCTGACGGCCGCCCAGCTGTCCGGCCTCAGCATCACCCCGCCGCATGATTACAGCGGCACGCTGAACCTGACCGTTACCGCCCATGCCGGCCTGAACGGCACGGATGCGACCGCCAGCGCCAACCTGAGCGTCACCGTCCTGCAGGTGGCCGATATCCCGACCGTCGCCGTCCTGCCCGCCGTGGGCCTGGAAAACCAGCCCATCGCCCTCAGCCTCTCCGCCGGCCTGGCCGCCCCAATCGTCGGTGAGACCCTGTCGGTGGTGGTCAGCGGCCTGCCCACCGGCGCCACCCTGTCCGCCGGCACCCACAATTCCGACGGCACCTGGACCCTGACCGGCGCCCAGCTGTCGGGCCTCAGCATCACCCCGCCCGCCAACTATCATGGCACCCTGAACCTGACCGTCACCGCGCACGCCGGCCTCAACGGCACCGATGCCACCGCCAGCGCCAACCTGGCCGTCAATGTCCTGCAGATCGCCGACATCCCCACCGTGGCCGTCCTGCCCGCCATCGGCCTGGAAAATCAGCCCATTGCCCTCAGCCTCTCCGCCGGCCTCGCCGCGCCCGTGGTGGGTGAGACCCTGTCGGTGGTGGTCAGCGGCCTGCCCACCGGCGCCACCCTGTCCGCCGGCACGCATAACGCTGACGGCACCTGGACCCTCACCGGCGCCCAGTTGACGGGCCTCAGCATCACACCGCCGACCAACTACCACGGCACGCTGAACCTGACGGTCACCGCCCACGCCGGCCTCAACGGCACCGATGCCACCGCCAGCGCCAACCTGGCCGTCAACGTCCTGCAAGTGGCCGACATTCCCACCGTCGCCGTCCTGCCCGCCGTGGGCTTGGAGAACCAGCCCATCGCCCTCAGCCTTTCCGCCGGCCTCGCGGCCCCGGTGGCGGGCGAGACCTTGTCGGTGGTGGTCAGCGGCCTGCCCACCGGCGCCACCCTGTCCGCCGGCACGCATAATGCTGACGGCACCTGGACCCTCACCGGCGCCCAATTGTCCGGCCTGACCGTCACGCCGCCGACCAACTATCACGGCACCTTGAACCTGACCGTCACGGCGCATGCCGGCCTGAACGGCACCGACGCCGCGGCCAGCGCCAACCTGGCCGTCAACGTCCTGCAGATCGCCGACATTCCCACCGTGGCCGTCCTGCCCGCCGTCGGCCTGGAGAACCAGCCCATCGCCCTCAGTCTCTCCGCCGGCCTCGCCGCACCCGTGGTGGGTGAGACCCTGTCGGTGGTGGTCAGCGGCGTGCCCGCAGGATCCACCCTGTCCGCCGGCACCCACAATGCCGACGGCACCTGGACCCTCACCGGCGCCCAGTTGACGGGCCTCAGCATCACGCCGCCCGCCAACTACCACGGCACCCTGAACCTGACCGTCACCGCCCACGCCGGCCTCAACGGCACGGATGCCACCGCCAGCGCCAACCTGGCCGTCAACGTCCTGCAGATCGCCGACATTCCCACCGTGGCCGTCCTGCCGGCCGTCGGCCTGGAAAACCAGCCCATTGCCCTCAGCCTCTCCGCCGGTCTGGCCGCGCCCGTGGTGGGTGAGACCCTGTCGGTGGTGGTCAGCGGCCTGCCCACCGGCGCCACCCTGTCCGCCGGTACCCACAACGCCGACGGCACCTGGACCCTCACCAGCGCCCAATTGTCCGGCCTGACCGTCACCCCGCCGACCAACTACCACGGGACCTTGAACCTGACCGTCACGGCGCATGCCGGCCTCAACGGCACCGATGCCGCGGCCAGCGCCAACCTGGCGGTCAACGTCCTGCAAATCGCCGACATTCCCACCGTGGCCGTCCTGCCGGCCGTCGGCCTGGAAAACCAGCCCATCGCCCTCAGCCTCTCCGCCGGCCTGGCCGCGCCCGTGGTGGGTGAGACCCTGTCGGTGGTGGTCAGCGGCGTGCCCACCGGCGCCACCCTGTCCGCCGGCACCCACAACGCCGACGGCACCTGGACCCTCACCGGCGCCCAGTTGACGGGCCTCAGCATCACGCCGCCCGCCAACTACCACGGCATGCTGAACCTGACCGTCACCGCGCACGCCGGCCTCAACGGCACGGATGCCACCGCCAGCGCCAACCTGGCGGTCAACGTCCTGCAAATCGCCGACATTCCCACCGTGGCCGTCCTGCCGGCCGTCGGCCTGGAAAACCAGCCCATCGCCCTCAGCCTCTCCGCCGGCCTGGCCGCGCCCGTGGTGGGTGAGACCCTGTCCGTGGTGGTCAGCGGGGTACCCACCGGTGCCACCCTGTCCGCCGGCACCCACAATGCCGACGGCACATGGACCCTCACCGGCGCCCAGCTGTCGGGCCTGACCATCACCCCGCCGGCCAACTATTACGGCACCCTCAACCTGAGCGTCACCGCCCACGCCGGCCTGAACGGCACCGATGCGGCCGCGAGCGCCAACCTGAGCGTCAACGTCCTGCAGGTGGCCGATATCCCGACCGTGGCGGCATTGCCCGCCGTCGGCCTGGAGAACCAGCCCATCGCCCTCAGCCTCTCCGCCGGCTTGGCCGCGCCCGTGGTGGGTGAGACCCTGTCGGTGGTGGTCAGCGGGGTGCCCACCGGCGCCACCCTGTCCGCCGGCACCCACAATGCCGACGGCACCTGGACACTGACCGGTGCCCAGTTGTCCGGCCTGACCCTCACCCCGGCCGCCAACTACCACGGGACGCTGAACCTGACGGTCACCGCCCACGCCGGCCTCAACGGCACCGACGCCACGGCCAGCACCAGCCTGGCGGTCAACGTCCTGCAGATCGCCGACGTGCCCACCCTGGCCGTCCTGCCCGCCCTGGGCCAGGAAGACCACGCCATCGCCCTGAACATCACCGCCGGCCTGGCGACCCCGGTAGCGGGTGAGACCCTGTCGGTGGTGGTCAGCGGCGTGCCGACGGGCGCCACCCTGTCGGCAGGTACCCACAACGCCGACGGCACCTGGACCCTGACCAGCGCCCAACTGACCGGCCTGACCCTCACCCCGGCCGCCAACTACAGCGGCACCATCAACCTGGGCGTCACCGCCCACGCCGGCCTGAACGGAACCGACGCCACCGCCAGCACCAGCCTGGCCGTCGTCGTCACGCCGGTGGCCGACGCCCCCGGCCTGCTGCTGGCCCCGGCCCTGGGCCTGGAGAACCAGCCCATCACGCTGAACCTGGCCTCCACCCTGACCAGCCCCGCCGTCGGCGAGACCCTGTCCGTCATCATCAGCGGCGTGCCCACCGGCGCCACCCTGTCCGCCGGTAATCCACAACGCCGACGGCAGCTGGACCCTGACCGGCGCGCAGTTGACCGGCCTGACCATCACCCCGCCCACCAACTACAGCGGCACCATCAACCTGTCGGTTGACGCCCATGCGGCGGTGGCCGGCACCAGCGCCGACACCACCGGCAGCCTGGCCGTCACCGTCCTGCCCATGACCCTAGCCCCGACGCTGGCGGTTGCGGCCGCCGTGGGTCTGGAGGACCAGCCCATCGCGCTGACCATCTCCAGCGCCCTGGTGGCACCGGTGGCGGGTGAGACGCTGTCCGTGGTCCTCAGCGGCGTGCCCGTCGGCGCCACCCTGTCCGCCGGCACCCACAATTCCGACGGCACTTGGACGCTGACCGGCGCCCAGTTGAGCGGCCTGACCCTGACCGCGCCCAGCAACTACAGCGGCACGCTGTCCCTGGGCGTCACCGCCCATGCCACGCTGGGCTCGGTGGAAAGCACCACCTCCACCACCCTGCCGGTGACGGTCACAGCCGTGGCCGACACGCCGCAACTGGCGGTGCTGCCGGCCAACGGCCTGGAAGACCAGCCCATCGCGCTGAACATCATGGGCCGCCTGACCGATACGGACGGGTCGGAGATCATGACCGTGGTGGTCGGCGGCCTGCCCATCGGCGCCACCCTGAACCACGGCGTCCTGCAGGCCAACGGCAGCTACCTCCTGACCCCGGCGCAACTGTCCGGCCTGACCGTCACGCCGCCCGCCAACTACAGCGGCAGCTTCAACCTGACGGTCACGGCGCATGCGACGGAGACCAGCAACCTCAACGACGCCGCCACCAGCCTGACGCTGCCGGTGACGGTGGCCGGTGTGGCCGACACCCCGCTGCTGGTGCTGACCCCGGCCGTGGGCCTGGCCAACGCCGCGGTACCCCTGGTCATCGCCCCCACCCTGACCGACACCGACGGGTCGGAACAGCTGTCGGTCACCGTGTCCGGCGTGCCCGCCGGTGCCACCCTGAACCACGGCCAGCTGACATCGGTGGCGGCCAATGGCACCAGCGTGTGGTCGCTGTCGTCCAGCGACCTGACCGGCCTGACCATGACACCGGCGCACAACTACAGCGGCACCACCAGCCTGACCGTCAGCGCCATCGCCACCGAAACCGGCAGCACCGCCAGCATCAGCGGCACCCTGGGCGTCACCGTCCTGGGCACCCTGGGCGTGCCCAACCTGACGCACAGCGACCTGACGGTCACCCTGGGCGCGGCGGTCGGCGTGCAGGGGGCCGCCACCGCGCTGGACCTGACCACCGGCCTGCAAGCCAGCGTCTCGTTGGGCGACGTCAACAGCGTCGTCGTCAGCGGCCTGCCCACCGGCGCCACCCTGAACCACGGCATCCTGCAGGCCGACGGCAGTTACCTGCTGACCCCAGCACAGCTGTCGGGCCTGACCGTCGCCACCCCGTCCACCTACGCCGGCGCCTTCAACCTCAACGTCTCCTACGGCGTCGGGGCGGGCAGCGCTGCGGAAACCGTGGGCGGCACCGTGGGCGTGCAGGTCGCGGCCGTGGCCAGCGTCGGCTCCGTCGTCGCCACGGGCATCGCCGGCCTCTACCATGCCGCCATCAGCCTGCCCATCGTGGGTTCGCTGCTCGACACGGTGGGGACGCAGCAGCAGTCCTACATCATCGGCGGTGTGCCCAACGGCGCCCACCTGTCGGCCGGCATCAACAACGGCGACGGCACCTGGACCGTGCTGCCCAGCCAGATCACCGGCCTGACCGTCACCCCGCCCATCAGCTACAGCGGCACCATGAACCTGACGGTGACCGAGGTGGCGCGCGACGCCGAC
This sequence comes from Azospirillaceae bacterium, assembly GCA_028283825.1. Classification (NCBI taxonomy): domain Bacteria; kingdom Pseudomonadati; phylum Pseudomonadota; class Alphaproteobacteria; order Rhodospirillales; family Azospirillaceae; species Azospirillaceae bacterium. Next base: position 1,040,391 of record JAPWJW010000003.1, read on the forward strand.
GGCTCCGTCGCCGTGTCGGCCACCCAGCCGCTGGCGGTGTCGGTCGCCGCCCAGGTGATCGGCGCCGTCACCACCCTGCTGGGCACCGAGGACACCTCCCTCAACCTGGGCAGCAGCCTGCTCAGCCTCAACCTGGGCAGCGTGCTCAGCGTCACTATCGGCGGCGTGCCCGCCGGCGCCACCCTGTCGGGCGGCAGCAAGAACGCCGACGGCACTTGGTCGGTGTCCACCGGCCTGCTGAGCAGCCTGAAGCTGATCCCCGCCGCCAACGTCGCCAGCGACTTCCAGCTGACGGTCACCGGCAAAATCCTGGGCATCACCACCCAGCTCGGCCTGTACAACGTCCACATCGAAGGCGTGGCCGACACGCCGACCCTGACGGCCAGCGCCCCCACCAGTGTGGTGGAGAATCACAGCATCCCGCTGACCATCACGGGTGCGCTGACCGACACCGACGGGTCGGAAACCCTGTCCTATGCCATCAAGGGCCTGCCGGCGGGCGCCACCCTCTCTGCCGGCCACTACAACCCCCAGACCGGCGATTGGGACCTGAAGGCCTCGGAAGTCGCCAACCTGACGGTGACGCCGCCCACCAATTACAGCGGCACCCTGAACATGCAGGTGGTGGCCATCTCTTCCGAACTGGGGGGCAACTACACCAGCACCAGCCAGGCCGTGTCGGTGACCGTCACCCCGGTCACCCAGTCGCCGATCCTGACCATCACGCCATCGACGGGGGCGGAGCATACCCCCATCACCCTGAACGTCGGCGCCGCACTGGGCGACACCGACGGGTCGGAACACTTCACCACCATCCTGATCTCCGGCGTGCCCACCGGCGCCACGCTGAACCACGGCACCAACCTGGGCAACGGCGTCTATTCCCTGAGTACCGCCGACCTGACCGGCCTGACGGTGACGCCGCCCACGGGTTACAGCGGCACGCTGAACCTGACGGTCGCCGCCACGGCGCAGGACGGCACGGCGGCGACGGCCACCACCACCGGCACGATCGCGGTGACGGTGACGGCCGTGGCCGACACGCCCACCCTGACCCTGCCGTCCGCGACGGTGGCGGCGACGGCCGGGGCCGCGACGGCGCTGAACATCGGCAGCGCGCTGGTCGATACCGACGGGTCGGAGCATCTGTCGGTCATCGTCGGCAACGTGCCCACGGGGGCGGTCCTTTCCGCCGGCCTGAACAACGGCGACGGCACCTGGACCCTGACGTCCGCCCAACTGACCGGGCTGAAGATCACCCTGCCCAGCACGGCGACGGGCGACGTCAACCTGTCGGTCACCAGCCGCAGCATTGAGGTCAGCGACGGCAGTACGGCGCAGGCGACGGGCAGCGTGACGCTGCACGTGACGCCGGCCGCCGCCGGTATCCACCTGGCCACGCTGGACGCGGTGACGAACGAGGACACGGCCGTCGCCTTGAACGTGGGTGTCTCCACCGACAATCTGGCCGCGGGCGGCACCGTCGCGGTCACCATCACCGGCCTGCCCAGCGACGCCACGCTGAACCACGGCACCCACAACGCCGACGGCAGCTGGACGCTGACCACCGATGACCTGGCGGGCCTGACCCTGACCCCCGGCCATGACAACGCCAGCGCCATCACGGCCCATGTCACCGCCACGGCCACCACCAACGCCGGCGTGGTGTCCACCACCACCAGCGACCTGCACGTCGGCGTCACCGCCGTGGCGGATGCCCCGACGCTGCACGTCACCGACACCAGTGGAACCAACGCCGCCCCCATCGCCTTGAACATCCAGTCGGCCCTGACGGACACTGACGGGTCGGAGAACCTGCAGGTGACGGTCGCCGGCGTACCGGTGGGCGCCACCCTGTCGGCCGGCACGGACAACCACGACGGCACCTGGACCCTGCAGTCCACCGACCTGTCCCATGTCTCGCTGGTGCCGGGCGCCGGCGAGGCGGCGGGCACGGTCAACCTGGCGGTCACGGCGACCTCGCAGGAAGCCAACGGATCGACCGCCAGCACCACCGCCACCCTGCATGTGGGGGTGGCCGACAGCCACACCCTGCCCACCGACGGCCTGCTGGCCCCGACCCTGAGCCTGACGGCGGTGGGTAGCCAAACGGTGTCTCATGCGGTTGTATCGCTTGACCCGCTTGCCTTCCATACCGGCGACAGCCTATCGTTGTCGGGATTGCAGTTGGAGACCACTGCGGATGGTCGCACGATGATCGGAAGCACCAACATTGAGGTGGTCGGCGGCGGATTTGACTCCGTCCATCACAGCCTCACGCTCAGCGGTGACGCGTCCGCCAGCACTTATCAGTCGGTGTTGCAGGCCCTGAACCTGAACGCCGGCGCCGACAACGGCACCCGGTCCATCAGCATCGACCTGTACGACCAGGGCGGTTCGCACATGGCGCTGGGCCACTTCGACCTCAGCCACACGGTGGGTACGGTGGGCGACACGCTGTCGGCCCTCAGCAGCACCTTCACCGCCGCACTGGACACGTCGCTGACCAGCACTACCTCGTCTACGGACACCACCGTGGCCGATCCCTTCGCCCACGACAGCGGGACCACGCTGGACAACAGCCTGCTGCACCACGACACCACTGTTCACACTGGGTTATGATATGCAGGAAACACCACGCGTCCTAATCGTCGACGACGATCCGGTCATGCGGGACCTGGTCAGCGTCATCACCATGGCCCAGGGCTTTGACGTCATGCAGGCCAGCGACGGGGCGGAAGGGTTGTCCATCATCCGCAGCATGCCCCAGGTCGACATGGTGATCAGCGACTGGGAAATGCCGTTCATGGACGGTGTGGAGTTCTGTCGCCAAATCCGGGCCATGCACCTGCCCAAATACATCCACGTCCTGCTGCTGACCGCGCGTCAGCGGCAGGCCGACTTCCTGGCGGCGATGGAGGCCGGGGCCGACGACTTCCTGAGCAAGCCCTTCAATCCGGCCATGTTCTCCTCCCGCCTGGGCGTGACCAAGCGCCTGCTGGCCCTGCAGAACCGCCTGATGCAGAACAACGACCTGCTGACCCGCACCAATGAGCGCCTGACGGAGGCCTACAACAAGCTGCAGGAGGACGTGGACGCCGCGGCCCGCGCCCAGCGCCGCCTGCTGCCGGAGCCGTTGAAGACCGTGGGCCGGGCGCAGTTCGCCTCCTGCCTGGTGCCGTCGGCCAACATCTCCGGCGATATGTACAATTTCTTCGAACTGCCGGACGGGTCCATCGGCTTCTACATGGTGGACGTGGCGGGCCACGGCGCCCGCGCCGCCCTGATGTCGGTGACCCTGAACCGCATCCTGACGGCGGACGCCTTCATCTACAGCGATGCGCGCCAGCAGATCATGCAGCCGCACGCGCCCCGGTCCCTGGTCTCCGAACTGAACCGCCGCTTCGTGCCGGACGCGGAGATCGTGGACTATTTCACCATGATCTGCGGCGTGCTGGACCAGAATGGCGGGCGGGTGCGTTTCTGTCAGGCGGGCCACCCCCATCCAGTCGTGGTACCCCGAAACGAAGCCCCCTTCCCCGTGGGCTCAGGTGGTTTTCCGGTGGGCCTTGTGGACGGCATGGACTACGATGACACCGTGGTTCCCCTGTCCCCTGGGACACGGGTGGTGCTGCATTCCGACGGCGTCACAGAATGCGCCTCACCGGACGGGGAACAGTACGGGGAAACCAGACTGCATAAATTGCTCGACGAAATGCGTGACCTACCCATCGACCGGATCAGCGACGTGGTGCGCGAAGATCTTTACGCTTGGCGCGGCGGTGGCGGTTTCGACGATGATGTGAGCGTACTGGCATTTGAAATAAATAGTTGAGGAAGCAGCTGCATGCTTACCATCACGCAGGCCAATGGTACGACCGTCCTGACCATCGACGCGGGTCGATTGGACGCCGCCGTCGCGGTCCGTTTCAAGGAGGCTTTCCTGGCGCTGGAAATCCCCCCGGGGCCGGTCCTGATCGACATGACGGGGGTCAGCTTCATCGACTCCAGCGGCCTGGGCGCCCTGATCTCCATCGTCAAGCACCTGAAGCTGCCGGACCGCCCGGGTATTTGCGGCCTGCAACCCTCGGTGAAGACCATGTTCTCGCTGACCCGCATGGATCGCGTCTTCTCGATCTACCCGGACGCCGCCACGGCGTTGGCCACCCCCGCCCAGTGAGCCGCTGTCGATGGAGGCCGGATCGATCATCTACGTCTCGATCCGGAGCCGGCTGGAAGATGTCGGCTTCTTGACGGATCTGTTGATCGCCGCCGCCAATGAGGTGGTGGCGGGTGACTGGATCCTGCTGGAAATCGGCCTGGCGGAGGTGGTCAACAACGCCATCGAATACGCCTGCGCCGGCATGGCCGACGGCTATGTCACCCTGCGTGCCCTGATCGACGATGGCACCCTGACGGTGGATATCGAGGATAACGGCACCCCCCTTCCGGCGGACACACAGTCGAAGTTCGACAACGCCGGGGACATGAGTGACGTCATGGCCCTGTCCGGCCGGGGGTATTCGCTGGTGCGCCAGTGCTTTTCCGACGCCTGGTTCCGGCATGAGGCCGGCATCAACCGCGTCACCCTGTCCTATCCCCTGAACCAGGACGCCATGGCGTTTTGATCGGGTCTACCCCGCCCCCATGCCACGCGCGAAGTCGATGAAGGCGCGCAGGACGGCCGGCAGTTGCCGGCGGCTGGGGTAATAAAGGAAGAAACCCGGGTAATACGGGCACCAGTCCGCCAAAACCCGCACCAATCGCCCCTCCGCCAGCAGGGGCACCACCCGCACATCGAAAACATACGCCAGGCCGGTGCCGGCCAGGGCCGCGTCCACCATCAGGTCGTGGTCGCTGAGCGTCAGGGGGCCATCGACCTCCACCTCCACCGCTTCGCCGCCGCGCTCGAACTCCCACCGGTACAGCGCGCCGCTGAGGAAGCGGAAACGGACGCAGGGTAGGCCGCGCAGGTCATGTGGAGTCGCTGGCACGGGATGGCGCTGGAAATAGTCCGGGGTCCCCACCACGGCAAAGCGTTGCCGCGGCCCGATGGGCACGGCGATCATGTCCGCCGCGATGCTTTCGCCGAACCGCACACCGGCGTCAAACCCACCTGACACCACATCCACCAGCGTATCGTCCGCCACCAGGTCCACCCGCACGTCGGGGTAGGCCGCCAGGAAGCGCGTAACGATGGGCAGCAGCACCAGCCGCGCCGCCGCCTGCGGCGCGTTCAGGCGCAGGGTGCCGGCGGGCGCGCCGCGCAGGCTGTTCAAATCCTCAATGGCGTCATGGATGTCCAGGAAGGCCGGGCGGATACGGGCATACAGCCGTTCCCCCGCCTCCGTCAGGCCGACGCTGCGCGTGGTGCGGTTCACCAGCCGCAGGTCCAGCCGTTCCTCGATGGCGCGCAGGGCGTGGCTGAGCGCCGAGGGGGTGACACCCAGTTCCATCGCCGCCTTACGGAAGCTGCGATGGGTGGCGATGGCCAGGAAGACGGCCAGGTCGGCGGGATCGATGCGCTTCATGATTCATTATTGATGAGATCATCTCATCAACTCAACGCAAATCCATCGGATTAATTCACCGGCCGGGCGGCGTTAGCTTTCCTTCATCGCCAGCGACGACGGACGCCGCGGCCCATCGAATAAGGAGAGCATCATGCGTGTCTGGTTCATCACCGGGGCATCCCGCGGTTTCGGCGCCCTGATCACCCGGGAGGCCCTGGCCGCCGGCGACGCCGTCGTCGCCACCGCCCGCGATCCCGCCACCATTACAGCCCGCCTGGGCACCCACCCCAACCTTCTGCCCGTGGCCCTGGACGTGACGAACGAGGATCAGGCCCATGCGGCTGTCGCCACCGCGATCAAGGCATTCGGCCGCATCGACATCCTGGTGAACAACGCCGGCTACGGCCTGCTGGGCGGGGTGGAGGAGTCCAGCGGGGCGGAGGTGGAGCGCCTGTTCGCCACCAACGTCTTCGGCCTGCTGGCCGTGACCCGCGCCGTGCTGCCGCACATGCGCCGTCAGCGCAGCGGCCACGTCATCAACCTGTCCTCCCTGGGCGGGTATCAGTCCCACGTCGGCTGGGGCGCCTATTGCGCCACCAAGTTCGCGGTGGAGGGCCTGACGGAAGCGCTGGCCCAGGAACTGGCACCGCTGGGCATCCACGCCACGGTGGTGGAACCCGGCTTCTTCCGCACCGACTTCCTGGACGACCAGTCGCTGGCCCGCACGGCGGCCCACATCGACGACTATCACGCCACGGTGGGGGAGATGCGCACCTTCGCCGCTGGCGCCAACCATGCCCAGCCGGGCGATCCGGCCAAGCTGGCGCAGGCCTTCATGGCCCTGGTCAACGCGCCCAAGCCCCCGCTGCGCCTGCCATTGGGTAGCGACACGCTGGCGGTGATCGAGACGAAGAACGCCTTTGTCGCCGCCGAAATGGCCGAATGGCGCGCCCTGGCCCTCTCGACGGACTTTGCCGTCGGGGCCTGATCCTGAAAACGGAGCGGGCGGCCCCCAAAGCCGCCCGCCCTCTTCCCCGCTTTTGAAACCTGCCCCCGCTTACGCGGCCCCCCTGGCCGCCTTGGCGGCGGTGAAGCGGTTGAGCGGCACGTCCAGGCCCAGGCTTTCGCGGAAGGTCGTGCCCTCATACTGCGTGCGCAGCAGACCGCGCGCCTGAAGGATGGGCACCACCGTGTCCACGAACGCATCCAACTGCCCGGGCAGGGCTTCGAAGAAGTTGAAACCGTCGGCCGCCCCGGTCTCCAGCCAATGCTGGAACTTGTCGGCGATCTGTTCCGGCGTGCCGACGAAGTTGCCGCGCGGTGTCGCGAAGCGCTGGGCCACCTGGCGCAGGGTGAGATTGTCGCGCTTGGCCGCGTCGATGATCTTCAGCACGCTGCTCTGGTTGCTGTTGAACGCGTCGGGACCCACCTCCGGGAAAGGGGCGTCCAGGTCGTATTGGCTGAAGTCATGGTCGTTGAAGGGGCGGCCCAGCATGGACAGGGCGTTCTCGATGGACACCAGGTTGGCCAGTTCCTGATATTTGGCCTCGGCCTCCGCCTCGGTGGCGCCCACCACCGGCGCCACGCCGGGCAGGATGAATACCTGGTCCGGGTCGCGGCCGAAGCCGGCGGCGCGCGCCTTCACGTCGCGGTAATAGGCCCGCGCCTCGTCGATATCGTCCTGGCCGACGAAAATGGCGTCGGCATGTCTGGCGGCGAAGTTCTTGCCGTCCTCCGACGCGCCGGCCTGGAAGATCACCGGCTGCCCCTGGGGGGAACGGGCGATGTTCAGCGGCCCCCGCACCTGGAAGAACTCACCCTTGTGGTCCAGGGTGTTCAGCTTGGTGGGGTCGAAGAAGACGCCGCTGTCCTTGTCATGGACCAGGGCGTCATCCTCCCAGCTGTCCCACAGGCCCTTCACCACGTCCAGGTACTCCGCCGCCAGGCGATAGCGCTGGTCATGGGCCAGGTGCTGGGCCTTGCTGTAGTTGGCGGCACTGCCCTCCAGCCAGCTGGTCACCACGTTCCATCCCGCCCGGCCACCGCTGATGTGATCCAGCGAAGCGAACTGGCGGGCGACGTTGTAGGGTTCGCTGTAACTGACGGTCAGCGTGCCCACCAGGCCGATATGGTCGGTGGCGCCGGCCAGCGCCGACAGGATGGTCAGCGGTTCGAACCGGTTCAGGTAATGCGGGCTGGACTTCTCGGTGATGTAGACGCTGTCGGCCACGAACAGGAAGTCGAAGCGTCCCTTCTCCGCCAACTGCGCCTGGCGCTTGTAGAAGGCGAAGTTGGTGCTGGCGTTGGGCACGGCATCGGGGTGGCGCCAATCGCCCCAGGTACGCCCCACGCCGTGCAGGATGAAGCCCAGTTTCAGTTGTTTGCCCGCACCCATCATCGCCTCCAAAGCTGTCGAGGCGGGCAGCATCGGGCGCGGGGCGGCGCCAAACAAACGAGTCTTCCCAATGAGATTGTTGAGCCGCACCCGCAACCGTTAGGGATCAGAACTTCTCCACCCAGGGACGCAATTCCACTTCCCAGGCCCAGGCGCTGCGGTGTTGCCGGTGGACGTGCAGGTATTCCTGCGCGATGGCGTCGGGGTCCAGCCAGCGATCCTCCGGCCCCTCCTCACCGGGTTTCGCCCAACTGCTGGCGACACCGCCGTCGATGATGAAATGGGCGACATGGATGTTCTGCGGCGCCAGCTCGCGCGCCAGGCTTTGCGCCATGCCGCGCAGGGCGAACTTGCCCATGGCGAAGGGGGTGGACCCGGGCAGGCCCTTCACGCCGGCGGTGGCGCCGGTCAGCAGGATGCTGCCCCGCCCCAAGGCTCGCAAACGCACCGCCGCCTCACGCGCCACCAGCAATCCCGCGAAAGCGGTAACGCGCAGGCTTTCCATCACCTGGGCCGGGTCGATGTCCTGCACCAGGGCGCGGTAGCGGTTGCCGGCGTTGAACACCACCAGTTCCGGCACGCCCAGATCGGCCTCCACCTCCGTGAACAGGCGGGCCACGGCGCCCGGATCGCCGGCGTCGGTGGCATAGGCGTGCGCCCCCGTCTCCGCCACCAGATCGGCCAATTTCCCTGTGTCGCGCGCGGCCAGCGCCACCCGGAACCCTTCCTTGGCCAGCAGGCGGGCCAGCGATGCGCTGATGCCCTTGCCGGCCCCTACGATCAAGGCGGTGGATTGGTGGGTCATGATGCGTACTGCGCCTCGCCATTGCCGAACGACCAGTTCTCCTTGGCCACCTCCACCAGGCTGATGAACACATCCTCGCGCCGCAGGCCCAGACGCGCGTGCAGGCCGTCGGCCACCGCCTTGTAGAAGGCGCGCTTCACCTCCAACGTGCGGCCGGCGTTCAGGGTGACCTGCAGGATGATGCAATCGCGGGTGCGCTGGATGCCCAGATAGGTGGGATCGGCCACGAAATCGGTATCGGGGTGCTCAGTAATGATCTGGAAACGGTCGTCCTTGGGCACGTTCAGGGTGCTGAGCATGGCCTCATACACCACGTCGCCGATGGTGCGGCGATACTCGGCGGACTTGCCCTGGGCCAGGTCTATGCGGGCGAGCGGCATGGATTTATCCTCCCTAACAATGGCCCCGGATGCCGGAGCAGAATTCGAGTATGGCGGATTTATGGGTAATTGCCCGTATAATCGTTGACAGCGGCGATGCCCCGGCGCCTGATAGCGTGGCCGCGTTCAGCAGGACCGTTTGATGCCCACCGATACCGTTTCCGAGACCGAGGCCGAGTTGATCGCCTGCAATTGCACCGCACTGCGCCAGGCGTCGCGCCACATGTCCAAGTTCTATGACGAGGCGCTGGTGTCCATCGACCTGGCCACCAACCAGTATTCCATCCTGTCGCGCTTGCAACGCCACGGCCCCCGCAGCATCCAGGACCTGGCGGCCATGCTGGTGATGGACCGGTCCACCCTGGGCCACCTGCTGCGCCCGCTGGAAAAGCGCGACCTGGTGCGCCTGACCACCACGGCGCAAGACAAGCGCCGCCGCGTCATCGTCCTGACGCCGGCGGGCGAAGCCCTGGTGACCCAGGCCCGTCCCCTTTGGGCGGCGGCACAGGCGCGCTTCGAACAGGCTTTCGGCGCCGACAACGCGGAGACGCTACGCCGCATCCTGCGCCAGGTGGAAAAGACGGACCTCAGCAAGGCTTGATACTAAAGACTCAAATGGTGCCGGCGGCGGTGTAATCCACGCGGGCGCCCACATGCCCCAAGGGGGTGACGCCTAAGAGTTCAGCACGCGGTTCCAGCCCGTGACACCATCGGCGCCCTGTGATGGCGCCGCTCGACCCAGCCGGGCAGAACAATTCGGCGGCTTCCCTGAACCCGGAGGCATCCGATGTTTTCCAATATCCGCATCCTGTGGAAGATCGTCATCATCGTGGCGGCCATGGCCTTGGCCGCGGGGGGCATCGCCGCCGCCGGCCTGGTGGGCCTGCGCACCATGGCCAACCACGCGACCGAGATCCAGGCCGCCGGCAACGCCGCCACCCTGGGCGCCCGCATGAGCCGGGAGCTGTCCACCCTCAACCGCCTGGAATACCGTGTACTGGCCTTGCCGGAGGAATGGGAGGACGCCTCCCAGGCCAGGGACGTGGCCGAGGCCACCTTGACCAGCCGGCTGGACGCGCTGGAAAAACTGGTGACGCCGGACGAACGGCCCCAGCTGGCGGCCGTGCGCGCCGCCTACGCCGATTATGCGCCCGTCATGACATCCCTGTTCACCAAGGTGCGGCAGGCACGCGACGGCGACTACGCCGCCAGCCGGGCCGGCCTGGTGGACGCCATTCATGAGTCCCGCACCCACGTGGCGGCCTTGCAGGACAAGATGAAGGCGCTGGTGGACAGGCTGGAACAACGGTCCATCGCCGTGAACGCCCAAGCGCATGAGGCGGCGTCCCTGGCCACGCGCCTGATGATCCTGTTCACGGCCGTCGGCATCTTCGCCGGCTTGGCGGTGGGATACCTGGTCGCCAACCACGGCCTGCTGCGTCCCATCGTCCAGGTGGTGGGCGTGTTGCGGCGCCTAGCCGACGGGGACCTGGAAAGCGAAGTGCAGGGTGCCGGCCGGGGTGACGAGATCGGCGACATCGGGCGCGCCGCCGTCATCTTCCGCGACAATGCCCGCGAGGCCGAACGCCTGCGCGCCGCCCAGGCGGCGGACCGGGCCGCCAAGGCCCAACGGACGGAAGCGCTGGAAGGCCTGGTCAAACACTTCGAAGCCACGTCGGGCGACCTGGTGCGCATGCTGGCCAGCGCCGCGACGGAAATGGAGGCCACCGCCCATTCCATGGCCGGCCTGGCGGACCAGACCAACCAGCGCTCCGGCGCCGTGGCCAGCGCCTCGCACCAGGCGGCGATGAACGTGCAGACGGTGGCGGCGGCGACGGAGGAACTGGCCCTGTCGGTGAAGGAGATCGCACAGCAGGTGACCCATTCGCGCCGGATCGCCGGCCAGGCGCAGGATGAGGCGCTGGAGACGCGCCAGACCGTCGGCCAGCTGGCCGACAGCGCCCAGCGCATCGGCAACGTCGCCCAGATGATCGCCGGTATCGCGGCACAAACCAACCTGCTGGCCCTGAACGCCACCATCGAGGCGGCCCGCGCGGGCGACGCCGGCAAGGGATTCGTCGTCGTGGCCAACGAGGTCAAGGCCCTGGCGACCCAGACGTCCAAGGCCACGGATGAAATCGCCGGCCAGATCGGGGAAATCCAGGCGCTGACCACCCGCACCGTCGGCGCCATCGAGCGCATCAACGCCACCATCGCCGCCCTGTCGGAAATCGCCGTGGTCATCGCCTCGGCCGTGGAGGAACAGACCGCCGCCACCAACGAGATCGCCCGCAACGTGAACGAGGCGGCGGACGGCGTGGGCAGCGTTTCCAGCACCATCACCGACGTGAACCAGGCGGCCGTCACCACGGGGGGCGCCGCCAACCAGATGGTGGACGCGTCCGGACAATTGTCCCGCCAGGCCGAGACGCTCAACCGCGAGATCATGTCCTTCATCGGCGGCGTGAAAGCGGCGTGACGTACGCTGCGGAGCCGGCGACTTTTCCACCCGACTTGCCCTATGGTGCGCCGGATTCATGGTTAACCGGTTACCGCCCATAGGAGCTTCCCCATGCAGTCCCCCTACCGTGCCGCCGATGATCGTTACCAGGCGATGCCCTATCGCCGCTGCGGGCGCAGCGGCCTGGACCTGCCGGCCATCTCATTGGGCCTATGGCAGAATTTCGGCGGCGCCGACGTGTATGAGACCGGCCGTGCCATCCTGCGCCGCGCCTTCGACCGGGGCGTCACCCATTTCGACCTGGCCAACAACTACGGCCCGCCCTATGGCTCGGCGGAGGAGAATTTCGGCCGGGTGCTGGCCGCCGACTTCAAGCCCTACCGGGATGAATTGCTCATCTCCACCAAGGCCGGCTACGACATGTGGCCCGGCCCCTACGGCATCGGCGGATCACGCAAATACCTGACCGCCAGCCTGGACCAGAGCCTGCGCCGCATGGGCCTGGACTACGTCGATATCTTCTATTCCCACCGCGTTGATCCCAGCACCCCGCTGGAGGAAACGATGGGCGCCCTGGCCCAAGCGGTGCGCCAGGGCAAGGCCCTGTACGTCGGCATCTCCTCCTACTCCGCGGAGATGACGGCCAAGGCGGCGGCCTTGTTGCGGGAGATGGGCACCCCCTGCCTGATCCATCAACCCAGCTATTCCCTGCTGAACCGCTGGGTCGAGCAAGGCCTGCTGGACACGTTGGCGGACACCGGCATCGGCTGCATCGCCTTCTCCCCCTTGGCGCAGGGGCTGCTGTCCACCAAGTACCTGGACGGCGTGCCGGCCGACGCGCGGGCGGCCAAGGGCGGGTCGTTCAAGCAGCGCCTGCTGACGCCCGAAGCGCTGGAGCATGTGCGGGCGCTGCACACCATCGCCCAGCGGCGGGGACAGAGCCTGGCCCAGATGGCCATATCCTGGGTGCTGCGCGACCCGCGCGTCACCTCCGCCCTTATCGGCGCGCGCACGGTGGCGCAGTTGGACGACAGCCTGGACGCGCTGAAGACCCTGGCGTTCACGGCCGAGGAACTGGCGGAGATCGACCACCACGCGGTGGAGACCGGCATCAACCTGTGGCAGACATCCTCCGACGCCAGCACGCCGGCCTGAACCCCACGCCGGCCCCATAAAATGATGCCCGCGTCGGTGAAGACGCGGGCATCAAGGATGGCGGCGCTGGCGGGCGGGGGGCCGCTTGGATAAGGCCGCCTCTGGGGAAGGAAGCCGCGGGATCGGGCCGCGGGTCACGGTCCCCAGAATAGCGCCCCGCCCCCCGGCGTTCTTGCACGCCTCACGGCACTTTTGTCGGAATGGGTCGCGGCGTTTCGGCCCATCAGGCCGTCCCGGACACCTGGGCCAGGGCGTCCACCCGGTCGAGATGGCGATGAATGGCATCGATAAGGCCGCTCACGTCACCGTCCGTGCCCAGGGTGACGAAGCCGGCATCCGGCCCCTCTTCCACCCGCACCTCCCGTTCCATGAACAGGTCGAACACCCGCACCCGCAAGGGGTGGGCCCGGTACGGCCCCACGGCCACCGGTGCCCAGCCGCCGGTCTTGTCCCCCGCCGCCGACGCGTGGACCGCGACCACCAGCTTGAAGGTGCGCAAGTCCTGCGACAGCACGCAAAGCCGCAAGTCGGCCGGTGCGCCCGCCGCCGCCACCGGCGTGACGGTGATATAGAACAGCGGCACGTTGCCGATGTTCACACTATCGAAAAGATGGAAGGCGTAGGCGCCAGCGCGCCCATCGACCGACGCCACGATGTGCTTGGACAGCTGTTGCGCCAACGGCCACAAATCAGCCGCCGGCCCGCCCCCCGCGACCTCCGCCAGCAGGCCGGCCAGGGCGGCATCGCTGAAAGCGGCGGTCGCCTCCAACTCCTCCCGCGTTTCCGGCGTCAGCTCGGCCGGGCGCTTGCGGATGAACAGGTGGCCTTGCCCGCGCGCCGCCAGAATGTTCTGGCGGGTGCACAGCATGTCCGGACTGCCGCTCAGATACGGCCACGCCACGAAGGTCGCGTTGTGGCGGCGGACCGCGCCGTCCGCCACCGCCACCAGCAGGGTTTGCAGCATGGTCTCATCGGTCATGCAGGACCGGGCGAACGGCGCCGCGACCTCCGGCGTTGCCGCCAACGCCAGGATGGCGGCGGCGTGCGGGCGGGCAAGGACGATCCAGTTGCTGCCGTGGCACAGGCCCCGACGCACCGCCGCGTCCAGCGTCACGGCTTCGGTGCCGAAGGGACCGACGCCCGGCAATTCCCGGAAATCCAGGGAAAAGCGGTGCAGGGCGTCGGCCTGCCCGGCAGGGTCCATGGTCGTCACCGGCACGGCGTCGCTGTAGGACCAGCCGGGCTCCAGCGTCCAGCGGGCATCGTCCTGGCCGAACAGGGGCAGATGCTGTTCGCTCAGCCAGAAGAAATGCGACCAGGCATGCCCCCCCGCCAACGCGGCCTCCAGGGCGCGCAATGCGGCCGCCACCAGGGAATAGCCACCCCAGCTGCACGGTTGGGACGGCAGCGCTACCACATTGGGGAAACGGGCCGCTAGGCGCATCACCAGGTCGCGCAGGTCGGCGGGCGCCTTGGGGTCGCAATGGACAACGTAGAGATGTTCAGGCCGGTAAATGAACCGGAACAGGTCCGCCACCTGATCGCACGCCCTGTGGCAACTTATGAAATAACAGTTCGCCATGAGGCCCAACGTCCCAACCCGCCATCAAACCCCATGGCACATAGTACAAAGGCCGCGCGCAGCGCAACCCCGGCGGCACCGCCCATCCCGTCGCCCAGCACGGTCCTACCGCACCCGCACGGTGGCCTTGGCCTTTTGCCCGACGGCATCGATGACGGCGATGTCGGCGAAACCGATGCCGTCCGGCACCCACCCCGCCCCATCCTCACCGTCAGCTGACGGCAGCGGCAGGCCATTGACCAGCCAATGGAACGGCGCCCGGCCGCCCAACGCCTCCAGCGGGACGGCAGCGGCCGTGCCGTCATGGCCCTGCGCGCGCTCCACCTCCGCCCCGTCGGGTGGGAAGGCGATCTTCAGGGGCGCGTCGCCGCCACCGCCGATACCGGACCCATGGTCGAACAGGGCGAGCGTCATCGGCAGGGCCTGTCCCGGCCCCACCAGCAGGGCGCCCGGCGGCGGTGATGGCGCCTCCTCCCCGGCCGGCAGCAGGTCGGCGACGCGGAACAGCAGCGGTGCCGCCACATCCCGGCCGGCGGCACCGGGACGGGGGGTGCCGTCGGGCCGCCCCACCCAGACGCCGACGGCCTGGCCGCCCGTGAAACCCACCGCCCAGGCATCGCGAAAGCCGTAGGACGTGCCGGTCTTGTAAGCCAACCAACGCCCGCCGATGGCGGCGCGGCCATCGGGGCGGGGCGTTTCCGCCAGGATGTCGGCCACATACCAGGCGGCCACCGGGCTCAACAGCCGCCGTTCGGCCACGGCCCGATTGCCGGGAACCGGCAGCGTCAGCGCCAGGGGCAGCGCCCGTCCCCGGTCGGCCAGGTCGGCGTAAAGGTTGGTCAGGTCCGCCAGGCTGATGCCCACGCCGCCCAAGGCCAGCGGCAGGCCCGGCGCCGCGTCCGGACGCGGCAGGCTGACCTGGGCGCCGACCTCGCGCAGGCGGGCCAGGAAACGGGCCGGC
The DNA here is from genome assembly GCA_028283825.1 of Azospirillaceae bacterium. Taxonomy (NCBI): domain Bacteria; kingdom Pseudomonadati; phylum Pseudomonadota; class Alphaproteobacteria; order Rhodospirillales; family Azospirillaceae; species Azospirillaceae bacterium. The sequence continues at coordinate 1,055,643 of JAPWJW010000003.1, forward strand.
CCCACCCGGTCCAGCACCTTGACCGCCGGCACGTTCAGCGATTGCTGCAGGGCCTCGCGCACCGTCACCAGCCCGTGGAACCCGCCGTCGAAATTGCGCGGGGCGTAATCGCCGAACACCGCCGGGGCATCGTTGATGCGGGTCTCGGGATGCAGGGGCAGCGCCTCGAACCCCATGCCATAGAGGAAGGGTTTCAGAGCGGAGCCGGGGGAGCGCGGGGCCGCCACCATGTCCACCTGGCCGAACGGCCCGGTGAAACTGCCGCCGACATAGGCGCGGGCGCGGCGGTTGGCGACATCCACCACCAGCACCGCGACCTCCGCCTCCGGCTCCAGCGCGGCACGGGCATCGCGGACCAGGGTCTCCACGCGACGCTGAAGCCCGGCATCCACGGTGGACGCGATGACGCTGCCGGTGGGTTGGGTCCGGCGCAAACGGTCGGCCAGGTGGGGCGCCAGGAAGGGCAGCGGGCGCCGCTCCGTCGGCACGCGCTCCGACATCGCCTCATGCGCCACCTGTCGGGTCAGAATGCCCCGGGCCGCCATGCGGCGCAGCAGGCCGTCGCGCCCCGCCTGGGCCGCCGCCGGCGCCAGGTCCGGCCGGCGCTTGGTCGGCGATTGCGGCAACGTCACCAGCAAGGCCGCCTGCCCCGGCGTCAGGGCCGACGGCGCCCGGCCGAAATAGGCCAGCGACGCCGCCCGCGCCCCTTCCAGGTTGCCGCCGAAGGGCGCCAGGGTCAGGTACATGCCCAGGATCTCACGCTTGGAAAAGCGTTCTTCCAGCTGAAAAGCCCGCAGCATCTCCACCAGCTTGGCGCCCACGGTGCGCGGCCGGGGTTCCAGCAGGCGGGCGACCTGCATGGTCAGGGTGGATCCGCCGGACACCACCCGGCCGTGGCGGGCCGCCTGCCACAGCGCCCGCGCCAGGGCCAGCGGATCGACACCGGGATGGCAGTAGAAGCGGTGGTCCTCATACGCCACCAGCATCGCCAGATAGGTCGCGTTCGCCTCATCCGCCGTCATGGGCAGGCGCCAGGCGCCGTCATCGCTGATGAAGGCGCGCAGCACCTCGCCGGAGGCGTCGGTCACCAGGGTGGACCGGTCGCGCCAGCGCGTCAGGTCCGGCGGGAACAGCCGGTCGGCGGCGAAAACCAGGACGGCCAGCGCCACCAGGCCGCCGGCGCCCAGGGCGACGATGCGGCGCCGGGTCACGGCACCGCGTCCACCACCGTGCGCCCGGAAGCGGTGCGGGCGATGGTGGCGGGGTCGTACATGTCCTGGGTGGAGGCCGGCGGCAGGGCGAACTGCCCCGGCGTCACCGCCCGGATGACGTAGGCAAAGCGGAAGGCGTGGGTGGGGCCGCTGTCATCGATCTCGTCATCATCGGTGGTGGCGTTGTCGTCATCGCCGTCTTCCTCATTGACGATGCGGTAGATCCAGGTCGATTGCCCCGCATCCAGCACGCCCACGAAGCGGTCGTCGCGCGCCTCCGCCATTGTGGCGCGGCTCAGTTCCTTCAGCCAGGCCAGGGCGTGCTTGCCCTTGCGCGCGGGGCGCAGCACGGACTCAATCTCCCACCCGGCGGGCAAGGGATCGACCGTCACCAGGGTGCGCTTCACCGGGAATTGCAGCACGCCGGACAGCACCACCACCAGCCGGGTGTTGCGGGCGACATGCGCCGTGTCGGCCGGCTTGCCGTCCATGGTGTAGACGTCCTTGGACAGGGTCAGCCCTTGCGACACGGGGCCTGGGCTTTCCTTGGGCACGCCGCGCAGTTGCACCGTGCGCCACACCGCCGCCGTGCCGCTGTTGGTCACGCCGAAGCCGGCGGCCAGTTGCGCGGCCGTGGGGCTGTAGCTGAGGGTGCGGCCGGTGGCGGCCTTGGCGAAGCCGGTGGTGGTCAGGGAAATGGGCTGCCCCTTGGCCAGGATGGCCTGGGACGCCAGCAGCAGCCAGCTTTTCTGGTTGGTGTTGTAGTACCAGGGTTCCTTCAGGCTCTGCAGCGCCAGGGTCAGCGCCGCCTCCTGCAAGGGGGCGTTGTTGGCTTCCGCCGCCACCGCCAGGGTGGCCGCCGCGTCGCGGAGGGGGGAGGTGTAATAGTCGTTCGACTGCCGCCCCAAATGATCGCGGGCCCGGGCGAAGGCCACCTCGGCCCGCGCCTTGTCGCCGGTGGACAGCAAGGCGGCGCCCAGCTGGGCATAGGCGACCGGTCCGGTGGACAGCCGTTCCCCCGTGATGTCGTGGATGTAACGCAGATTGGCCGGGACGGCGTGACCGGCACGGGCCAGCAGGTACTGGCCGTAGGCCACCGCCTCCCCCTCCGCCCCGGTGGCGCCCACCCCCTTGTCCGTCTGCTGCGTCACCCAGTCGGTCAGGGATTGCATGGCCGTTTCGGGTACGTAATAACCGGCGACGCGGGCGCGACTGAGGAAGTCGAACACGTACATCTGCAGCCAATCACCGCCCAGGCCGTCACCCGCCGACCACAGGCCGAACCGCCCCGTGGTGTCCTGGCGCTGCAACAGCCGGTCGATGGCGGTGTTGACCCGGTTATCCGGATCCTTGACGTTGCCCTCCAGGTTCAGGGCCCGCGCCAGGTCGCGGAAGGCCACCAGGGGCAGGGCCCGGCTGGTGGTCTGTTCGGTGCAGCCATAGGGGTAAAGGTCCAGATCCCGCATCAGGCCGGCGACGTCGATGCCGGGCAGGTTGGCGTAGGACAGGCTGACGCTGCCCGTCCCCGCCTGGAACAGGTCCAGCAGGTTCGGCGGCAGGGTGAAGGCCTCACCCGGCGCCTGCTGGCGCTGTTCCGCCATCACGATGGGCGCCTCCGCCGGGCGCACGGTGATGGGCCAATTCCGTTCCAGCTTCAGCCCGCCAGGCCCCTCCACCAGCAGCGTCAGGCCGCCGATGCCGGCCGGCCCGCCGCGCAGGGGCACGGATTGGATGACGCGCTGGCCGGCGGCCAGGGCGACGGTGCGCTTAGGCTCCCCCGCCAGCTTCAGGGCGCCGTCCGGCACCAGCGTCACGCGATAGTCGCCGGCCGCCCCCTCCAGATTATGCAGCAGCAGCGTGCCCGCCGCGGTGTCGTCCGGTGCCAGGAAACGGGGCAGGATGACCTCCGCCACCACCGGGTCGCGCACCACCATGGCGCCCTCGGCCATACCCATGCGGTCCTTATCCACCGCCACGGCCATCAGGCGCAGGCTGCCGGCGAAATCGGGGATGTCCAGCGTGACCTTGGCCCGCCCCTTGTCGTCCAGGGTCACCAGGCCGGAGAACAGGGCCACCGTGCGGGTGGGAACCACCGGCAGGCCGACACCGCCCGGCGCGCCATGGTCGCCGCCCTGGCGCAGCACGCCGGTCTGCCCGGCCTCGCTTTCCAGCAGGCGGCCGTAATCGTCGCGCATCTCGGCCGACAGCTTGCGCTTGGCGAAGTAATAGGCCAGCGGGTCGGGGGTACGGAACCGGGTCAGTTGCAGGATGCCCTCATCCACCGCCGCCACGGTGACGTGGGCACCAGGGTCCGCCCCCGCCGCCGTCACGGTTATGTCCACCTTCTGGCGGGGGCGCAGAATCTTGGGCGCATCGATGCTGACGGCCAGCGCCTTGCCCATCGGGTCGACCGGTATCCAGGCCAGGCCGACGGCGCGCACCGGCTGATGCCCCGCCGCCTTGTCCGCCGGCCGGATGAAGGAGATCAGGGCATAGGCGCCCGCCCCCCATTCCGCCTTGACCGGCACGTCCACCGTCACCGGTTCCGCCCCCACGGCGCGCGTGGCCAGGATGGTGACCTCACGCCCGGCGACGGCCACCTGCATCTGGCCGGCGAAGGGCGGTTCGATGCGCAGGTGCGCCGTCTCCCCTGGCTTGTAGGCGGCCTTGTCCAGCGCGGACGGCACCACGTCGGGCGCATCGGTGCTGACGCCGGCCATGTACCAGCCGGCATAGAAGGACACGGTGGTGACGGCGCCGGTGGCGGCGTTTTCCACCAGCAGGCGGTATTCGCCCCAGTCCAGGCGCTGGCTCACCCGGCCGGGGTGGGTCCCGTCCAGGTCCAGGGTGCCGTTGGCCACCTGCCGGTAATGGGCCGAGGATTTGTAGGACCATTGATAACCGCTGCGGTACCAGGTGTAGTCGCGCTCCACCTGGCTGAGGGTATAGCGCAGGCCTTTCGCCGCCTGCGCTGCCCCCAGGCTGTCCACCGCAATGATGTCGAAGTCGGCGCCACCGCCCTCCTGCACACGGTGGTTGGCGAACGCCGGCCGGATACCGACGAAACCGGCGCGGTAGCTGACCGGCAGGGCGGTCTGGTCGCGGGTGACGCGGCCGCCCGGCTCCACCACCGTGGCGGTGATGACGGCGTGCAGCGGCGCCGTCGCCGTGCCGGCCTCAGGCAAGGGGAATTCCACCTGGGCCTTGCCCTCGCCATCCGTCTTGGTGTCGGCGGCCGGCGCCGTCTGCGCCTCGAACTTGTCGTCGTCGCGGCCGAAGGCGAAATCCGTCCATTTGGCGAAGGGCTTGGAATCACGCTCCAGCCGCACCTCACCCCCGGCCGGCAAGTCAGCCGCGGCGGCGCCGTAAAGGAACCGCGCCTCCACCGGCAAGGTAGCGGTGCGCCCCGCCACCAGGGCCGGGACCGGCGGCTTGCCAATGGTGACCTTCAGCCGCTCGGGCACGAAGTCCTGCACCTCGAAGGTGCCTGAGCCCACGATCACGTCGCCGCCGGCCACATACAGATCGATCCGCCATTCGCCCCGGGGGGCGGCGGCACTGATGGGAATGTCCACGGCCCCGGCACCGGCCGACAGCTTCAGGGTCAGGTGGGCGGCCTCCACCCCGTCGCTGCGCCGGACCACGGCGGCCACGTTCTCCACCGCCGTCGTGCGGATCTGCCCGTCGCGCAGCACCAGGGCGGCGTGCACCGTCTCCCCCGGGCGGTAGATGCCGCGCTCGGTATAGACGAAGGCATCCAGGGGCCCGGGATCCTCCCGGCCGTCGGCACCCCGGGCGCTGAAGTCGAAGGCGGCGCGGTCCAGCGACAAGGCCGCGAAATCCGCCGGCTTGCTGGCGAAGGGGATCAGGGATGGGCCGCCCACGAACGCCTCCACCAGTGCCGGTCGGGCGCCGCCCTTGCCCCGCAGCAGGCCGATGGGGAAACGGGCGATGCCGTCGCCGTCGGTCTTGGCCTCACCCAGCGTGCCGGAATCGTGGGCCACCAGCACCACGCGGGCGCCGGACAGGGGGGCGGCCTTGGCCAGCGAGCGGGCGACGACGGTTAAACCATCCGGCCCGCTCAGCGTCGTCAGCGCCATGTCGGTTTCCACCAGCCAGCGCGCGGCCGTGCGTTCCATCCGCTGGCTGAAGTAATCATCGTCATCGCGCTTCAGCTTGGGATCTTCCACCACCAGCAGATAGGCGCCGGGCTGGCGGTCAGCCAGCACCTGGTCCAGGGGGAAGTTGGTGATGACGCGCTTGTTCTGCGGGCCCTTGGTTTCCATGGTCCCGGTCCAGACGGGCCGCACCTTTTCCTCAACCAGCTGCTGGACGCTCCAGCCGGTGGGATCCTGGTTCAGGGTCAGCGAGGACAGCGCCGTTTCCGGCGCGCGGTACAGGCTGAGGCGCACGGCTGGGATGTTGATCGTCTCCACGCCCACGCCGGCGTTGCCCACGCGCGGCAGCACGTAGCCCGTGCCGGCGATGCGGATGCTGCTGGCCAGGTCGTGCATCACCACGTGGAAGGTCAGATTACGGGCCAGACTGCCGCCGTCCGCCGCCGGCAGCCCGGCGCGGACGGTGACGTCATAAGCCTTGCCCGGCTCCAGCCCGCTGAGGCACAGCCGGCGCTCATTGGCGGTGACGGCGATGTCACCGCCGGGCGCCACCGCGACGAAACCCGACAGGTCGCCGCGGCTGTCGGCCAGCGCCCCGTTGAAGGTGACGCAAGCCGCGGTGCTGTCGCTGTCGTCCTGCGCCAAGCCGCCGGACGGCGCCAGGGGTGGTCCCGCCAGCGCCGGTCCGGCCTGCATCAGGGCAGCACCCAAGATGGCGGCCCGCAAGAGCCGGGCGAAAGCGATGACCGGGCGGGTGGAAGACGCGGCGCGACGTCCCATGGCGGCAAGTCCCAGGCAGGATCAGGGCGACCACGGGCGGCCGGTCGCGAAGGCGGGACTTGATCGTTGCGATGCTGCCAATAGAGCGTCAAGGCCGATCGGCAATTTCCACGATCATCGCCTTCAGAGGTATGGCGCCCAGATAGGGGATGGCGATGCCATCACCGCTGATGACAGCAAAACGCGACCTCACCGCACCCAGCGGCGACAGCGGGGGTGCCGGCCTGGGCTGCCCAAACGCCCGGGCGCAATGGACTCGGGAAAGGACGCGTCGTTACCGCTCGATGCGATAGACGTAAGCGAACTGGCCGGCGGGCCGCTTGGGCACGGTCAGGTGCAGGCCGTCGCCGTCCTGACGGAAGGTGACAGGCGTGCCGGCGCCGCCGTCCAGCAGGGTGACGCCTTTCACCGCGTCCTCCGCCTGCACCGCGTGGATCACCACCTCGTCATCCTCCGGCCAGTCCAGTTCGATGGCGTAGAGGGTGTCACCCTTGGCGGTGAAGCGGAAATCCCCCGCCGTGAAGGGCTTGGTCTTGCCCTCCTGGAAAGCGCCGCTGACCACCTGGGTGGGCCCCTCGCCGAACTGGCGCCAGGGGCGGGTGCCGTAGATGGCCTCACCGTTGGTCTTCAGCCAGCCGCCCACCGCCAGCAGGGTATCCTGCACGCCCTGGGGGATGGTGCCGTCGGCCTTGGGCCCGATGTTCAGCAGCAGATTGCCGTTCTTGGACACGATGTCGGCCAGCAGATGCACCACCTGCTGCGGCGACTTGTAGGTCTCATTCTCCACATAACCCCAGCTGATGTTGCCCAGCGAGGTGCAGGTCTGCCAGACATGGGGCTGGATGTCGGGCATCTGGCCGCGTTCCACGTCCATCACGCCGGCGGTGGGCGGCAGCGCCCCTTCCTTGAAGTTGACGATGGCGGAGCCGCCGCGCTTGGCCTGGGTGTTGTAATAATAGGCCAGGAACTTCGGCAGGGTGTTGCGGAAGGCCGGGTTGCTGATCCACCAGTCGAAATAGATCAGGTCGGGGTGATAGTTCTCCACCAGTTCAGCCGTGCGCGCCGTCCAATCCTCCAGCCAGGCGTGCGAGACGTAGGTGAAGTCGCCCGTCATCTGCGGATCGCCCACCTCCTCCCCCGTCAGGCGGATTTCGGCGGGGCCGTACAGGTCGGCATAACGCGGGTCGTTGACGTCGGAGGGGATCTTGCGGCCGTCGCCGAAGAACCAGTCATGCTCCGCCCGGTGCGACGACAGGCCCAGGTGCAGCCCCTGCGCCCGCACCGCCCGCGCCAGGTCGCCGATCAGGTCGCGCTTCGGCCCCATGCGCAGGGCCGACCAGTCGGACAACCTGGTGGCGTACATGGCGAAGCCGTCATGGTGTTCGGCCACCGGCACGACGTAGCGGGCGCCGGCGGCGCGGAACAGGGCGGCCCAGGCACGAGGGTCGTACTTCTCCGCCTTGAACTGGGGGATGAAATCCTTGTAGCCGAACTTGTCCGGCGGGCCGTACGTGGCGACGTGGTGCTGATATTCCTGGCTGCCCTTGATGTACATGCGGCGCGAGTACCACTCGCTGCCGAAGGCGGGCACGGAATAGACGCCCCAGTGGATGAAGATGCCGAATTTGGCGTCCGCATACCATTGCGGCACCTGATATCCCCGCAACGACACCCAGTCCGCCCGGAACGGCCCCTCCGCATCGCCCGCAATCACCGTTTTCAGCAGGGCGTCCCGCTCCCGCACCGTCCGGGATGCCGCCTTGTGCCACGCCGCGTCCATCTGCGCCGGTGTCAGGGTGCTGACGGTGGGTGCCGTCGGGGAAACGGCGGGGGGCGGATCGGCGGCGAAGGCGACCGGGACGACCAGGAAAGCGGCGGCGGCACCCAGGAGGCGCCATGAAAAAACGGCGGAGCGGGCGGTCATGGGTGTTCGGCGACCTTTCCTTGGGGCCCCCCTGCGATGTCGGGGCGTCACTGGATGGAACATCCCACCCTGGCACACCCTTCCGCGTGTCGCCACAAAAGCGAAGGCGATGAAAAAGCGGGATTGTGTCCGGAAGCACGATGTCCCACCATCCGGCCGCAGCATTCTTAAATTTGAAAAAGGAATTGTCCGGATGGCACCGCCTGTGAGCCCGCGCCCCACGGATCTGCACCCATCGCTGGGGGCAAGTCTGTCGGGCACCAACCTGGAACGGGCAGGCGACCACAACCAGCGGGTCATGCTGCAGGCCATCCGGGTCAGCGGCCCGGTCACGCGGGCGGAGCTGGCCACCGTCACCGGGCTGACGGCGCCGGCCATCGCCAACATCACCAAGCGCCTGCTGAACGACGGCCTGGTGATGGAGGTGGGGCGCCTGCACGGCGCCCGGGGGCAGCCGGCCATGCGCCTGGCCATCAACCCCGACGGCTGCTTTTCCATCGGCGTCAATATCGACCGCGACCATGTGACGGTGGTGCTGCTGGACCTGCTGGGCCAGGTGCGGCACCGCGCCACGCTGGAGGTCGACTTCCCCCTGCCCGACGCCGTCGCGACCTTCTTCAAGGAACAGATGGACGGCCTGCTGGGGGGCGGGGCCTTCCCGAACGACCGAATCGTCGGCATCGGCGTCGCCATGCCGGACGACCTGGCACGCGTCAACCTGCCCAACCGGCCCGACAGCTACGATGCCTGGAACAGTGTGGATGTCGCCCGCCTGTTCGCCAACACCCTGCCCCTGCCCGTCTTCCTGGAAAACGACGCGGCGGCGGCGGCACTGGGTGAATTGCAATTCGGCCACGGGCTGCGCGATCCCAGCTTCTTCTACATCCTGGTCAGCCGCGGCCTGGGCGGCGGCATGGTGATCGATGGGCAGTATTTCCGCGGCGCCCAGGGGCGTAGCGGTGAAATCGGCTTCCTGCCCGTCTCCTCCCCCCGCACGCTGGCCAAGTCCTTGCAGGAGGCGGTGTCCCTGTCCGCCCTGTTCGCCTTCCTGGCCGGCCATGGCCGCACCGTGACCCAGCCGGACCAGCTGGCCGAACTGGACGCCGCCGGCCAGGCGCTGGTGGACCAGTGGCTGGACCTGGCGGCGGAACTGCTGGCCAGCCCCATCATCGCCGTCAGTTGCCTGGTGAACCCGGAGGCGGTGTTCCTGGGCGGCCGCCTGCCCACCGCGCAGCTGGATCGCCTGGCCCAGCTGATCGCCCGCCGGCTGGAGGCTTTCGCCGGCGCCATCCCGGTGATCGCCCCCGTGCACCGCGCCGCCACCGCCATGGACGCCCCCGCCGTGGGGGCAGCCATCCTGCCCTTCAACGACCGCCTGCTGCCGTCGCGCGCCGCCCTGATGAAGACCTCCGCCACCTGAGCCTGGAACGGTGGCGACGGCCGATTTCTGTCCTCAATAATTAATATTTCAATTTTCATTTTAGAGCGGGCGCGTTATCGTCGGCCCCACAACGGTTGTGGCTTGGCACCGGATTGACCCCGGTTACCCCAAGGTGGGACCGGCGCATAAAACAGGCCTCAAACCTTAGGGAACGCCAAAGGATCGTGGGAGGGGTGCGGAGGGCCACCGCCTGGATGGATTCCGGGTGCTTTGGCCCCGGCTGGCGCCCCTTGCGTGCTCCAGGCGTCCGACGCCACTCTCGAGGGCATCACGGATGATACAGATCGGCGTGGATTTCGGCGGCACCAAGATCGAGGCGGCCGCGCTGGCGCCTGACGGCCGTTTCCTGTCCCGCATCCGGGCCGCCAATCCCGGCGAATATGACACCGCCATCGCCACCGTCTGCACCCTGATCCACAAGGTCGAGGCCGAGGCCGGCGGCCAGGGCACGGTGGGCATCGGGCTGCCCGGTTCCATCTCGCCGCGCACCGGGCTGATGCGCAACGCCAACACCGTTTGGCTGAACGGCCGCGTCTTCCACGACGATCTGGGCCGCGCCCTGGGCCGGCCGGTGCGCGTGGCCAACGACGCCAACTGCCTGGCTTTGTCAGAGGCGGTGGACGGTGCGGCCGCCGGCGCCCGCGTCGCCTTCGCTGTCATCCTGGGTACCGGCTGCGGCAGCGGCCTGGTGGTGGACGGCCGCCTGGTGGAGGGCGCCAACGGCATGGCGGGGGAATTGGGCCACGTCGCCCTGCCCTGGCCCAAGGCCGACGAACTGCCGGGGCCGGAATGCTGGTGCGGCAAGCGCGGCTGCCTGGAAACCTGGATCTCCGGCACCGGCGTGCGCCGGGATTTCCAGACCGTCACCGGCCGTTCCCTGGATACCGAAGCCATCATCCAGGGCATGCGCCGCAATGAACCCGACGCCGTCGCCGCCTTCGACCGCTTCGTCGACCGGCTGGGCCGGGGCCTGGCCGCCGTCTCCCACATCGCCGACCCCGATGTCTTCATCCTGGGCGGCGGCCTGTCCAACGTGACGGAAATCTACCAGCGCCTGCCCGACGCCATACGTCCCCACTTGTTCACCGACACGTGGGAGGCCAAGATCCTTCCGGCACGCTGGGGCGATTCCTCTGGCGTGCGTGGCGCCGCCCGCCTCTGGTCCTGATCCGTCCATCCACAAAGGAAAGCCCCGATGTCTTCCCCCGCCCTGATCGACGCCGCCGCCGTGCGCGGCCAATTGAAGGCCTGGCTGGTGGAACAGGCCTATCCGCTGTGGTGGCAGGCGGGGGCCGACCGGGTGAACGGCGGCTTTCATGAAAAGCTGGACCTGAACGGCAAGCCCACCAACGACGCCCGCCGGGCGCGGGTGCAGGCCCGCCAGGTCTACTCCTATTCCGTCGCCGCCCGGTCGGGCTGGAACGGTCCGGTGCGTGAGGCGGCGGAACACGGCCTGACCTTCTTCCTGAACCACTACCGCCGGCCCGACGGCCTGTTCCGCACCAAGGTGGCGCCGGACGGTTCCTGTTTGGACGACACCGTGGTGCTGTACGACCAGGCCTTCGCCCTGTTCGCGCTGGCCGCCGCGCAAAGCGCCACGCCCGAAAGTCGGGTGCCGGAGGAAATGGCGGTGGCCTTGCGCCAGCGCCTGCTGGACACCCTGCACCATGCCCAGGGCGGGTTCGAGGAAAGCCACCCCCGCACCCTGCCGCTGCTGTCCAACCCGCACATGCACATGCTGGAGGCCTCATTGGCCTGGATGGAGCAGGGCGGCGACAAGGGCTGGCGCAACCTGGCGGAAGAGATCGTGGGCCTGGCCCTCACCCGCTTCATCGACGACGACATGGGCGGGCTGAAGGAATTCTTCGACGGCGACTGGCACCCCCAGGCCGGCACCCCCGGCCGGATTGTCGAGCCGGGGCACCAGTTCGAATGGTCGTGGCTGATGCTGCGCTGGGCCGGCCTGACGGGCAGCAAGGCGGCGGCGGATGCCGCCTGGCGCATGATCGCGGTGGGGGAAGGATCGGGCGTGGACCCGGCGCGTGGTGTCGCCATGAACGCCCTGCTGGACGACCTCACGCCGCACGATCCGGTAGCCCGGCTGTGGCCGCAGACGGAACGCATCAAGTGTGCCGTGCTGGCCGCCTTGGCCACCCGCGACGACCCGCAACAGTCCGACGGCTATTGGTCCATGGCGGCGGCCGGCGGGCGCGGCCTGATGAAATATTTCGACACGCCGGTGCAGGGCCTGTGGCGCGACCGCCTGAACCCGGACGGGACGTTCGTGGAGGAAGCGGCACCCGCCAGCAGCTTCTACCATATCGTTTGCGCCATCCAGGAACTGGACCAGGCCCTGGCCAAGGCCGGGCATCCGGGCTGACGCGTCCCGGGCATTGATATCGCCGCATCGGTCGGTTCTACTGTCGCCCAAAATAGGGGGCAGACAGAATGCGGCGACTGATTTTCCTGGCGGCCTTGCTGGCCGGCACCATCCTGAGCGCCACGCCGTCGAGGGCCGAGGTGGAGCGGGTGGAGATCACCGAACGGACGGTGCTGGCCGACGGCGCCACCTTCGGTGAGGCCGGCGCCTACGAGAAGATCCGGGGGACGGCCTGGGTGGCGCTGGACCCCGCCCTGCCCGCCAACGCCAACATCACCGACCTGGCGCTGGCGCCCCGGGACAAGCGCGGCCGCGTGGTGTTCGCCACTGACTTCCTGATGCTGCGTCCCGTGGACGCCGCCCGCCGCAACGGCGCCCTGTTCTACGACGTCAACAACCGCGGCGGCATCGCCGCCTTGGGTCAGGCCAATGGCCGTGTGCCACCGCACAACGACCCCACCACCCTGGCCGACACCGGCAACGGCTTCTTCTTCAAGCGCGGCTTCACCCTGCTGTGGTCAGCCTGGACCTGGGACGTCCAGCCAGGCGGGCCCGGCGACAAGCCCTTCATCCTGAAGCCGCCGGTGGCGACCGAAAAAGGCAAGCCCATCACCGGCAAGGCCGCCTATGAGTTCATCGTCGACGCACCGGCCAAGACCGCGACCTACGTCGGCATGAAAGGCACGCCCTACCCCTTCGCCACCCCCGGCGCACCGGACGCCGTGCTGACCGAACGCGACGCGCCCGACAGCCCCCGCCACGTCATCCCGCGCGACGCCTGGACCTTCGTCAACAGCGGCGACGGTGCCTTGCCCATCGAGGTGCGGATGGACGCCGGCTTCCAGACCGGCAAGCTGTACGAGGTGGTGGTGCCGTCGCGCGACCCATACGTGGTGGGCGTCGGCCTGGCGGGCATCCGCGACCTGCTGTCCTACTTCAAGAACCAGCCTTTCGCCGGCCAGACGCCACTGTCGCGCGCCCTGATCTTCGGCATTTCCCAGTCGGGCCGGGTCATCGACACCATGCTGTACAATGGCTGGAACCGGGATGAGGAGGGCCGGCCGGCCTTCGACGGCGCCTATGCCCAGGTGCCGGGTGCCGGCAAGGGTGCCTTCAACCAGCGCTTCGGCATGGCCACCCGCCATTTCAGCCCGCTGGTGGAGCAGATCTACTTCTCCGACGCCTTCCCCTTCACCACCGTGACCTCGACCGACGCCGCCACGGGGGAAAGCGGGTCGATGCTGGACGGCGCGCGGGCGGCGGGGCCCCTGCCCAAGATGATCTTCGCCAACACCTCGGCGGAGTACTGGAACCGCTCCGCCTCACTGCTGCACATCACGCCGGACGGCCAGGCGGACGCCGCCATCGATCCCGACGCCCGCATCTACATGCTGGCGGGATCGCAGCATTATGTCGGCCGCTCCCACACCCGGGCGCCGTTCACTGCGTGCGTCAACACCACCAACCATTACCCGGTGGAACGTGCCCTGATCGTGGCCTTGGACAATTGGGTGCAGGGCAAGGGCCAACCACCGGCCAGCGCCGTGCCCAAGCTGGCCGACGGCACGCTGGTGCCGGCGGCTGTCGCCAAGGCGGCGTTCCCGGCCGTGCCCGGCCTGACGCCGCCTGCCGGTCCCCTGGCACCGCCGCGCCTGGATTTCGGCCCGCGCTATGCCCAGGGCATCGCCGACCGCGTGCCGCCGGCGCGGGGTGCGGCTTACGTCACCCGCGTGCCTGCCCCCGATGCCGACGGCAACGACCGCGGCGGCGTGCGCCAGGTGGAGGTGGAGGCGCCGCTGGGCACCCACACCGGCTGGAACCTGCGGGCGCCGGAAACCGGCTTCGCGGAAGTGCAGGCGCGCTTCGACGGTTCCTTCGTGCCCTTCGCCCGGACGGCGGCGGAACGCGCGGCCAGCCATGACCCGCGCCCGTCGCTGGCCGAGCGCTATCCCACCCGCGACGCCTTCCTGGCCAAGGTGCGCGCGGCCGTGACCCGCGAAGTCCAGGCCGGCTTCATCCTGGCGGAAGAGGCGGACGGCCTGGTGGCCGACCAGGGCGCGCTGTACGACCGCATCCTGGCCCACGACCCGGCGGATACCGGCTGCGGGTATCTGTATATGAATTAAGTGCCCTCAAACGCCGGGCGGGCGCATCCGCGCCCTTGGCTTATCCTCGATTTTCAGTCCGCCTTCGGCTCCCCAAAAATCTCCGGCGGCCCCGGTCGGGGCCTACAGCGGCATGAGGCGTCTCATGCCGCTGCCATGCTCAGGATTTGTGCGCCCGCGCCTGTTCCGCGCTCGGCCGCTCGATATCGAAGCGGGTGTCCGGCGTGATGGCGGCGTAGGCGCTGGGGCCGCCGGCGCGCAGAATGATGCCGGCACCGAAGGTGTCGAACAGGCCGTCGACCAGCAGGTGGCGGCTGATGTGGATGGCCACCGCCTCCCCCATCACCAGCCAGGAATCGACGTCGGTACCGTCATGGCGGCGCAGGCGGTGGATGTCGG